>NCFS01000090.1:5832-8405 GCA_002281295.1 Halothiobacillus sp. 35-54-62
GGGGTTGCCACCGGCATCACCATGGAAATGTCGTTTGGCATTTTGTTTGGGCCCTTCTCGCAGGCCGCAGGGCCATTTTTCGGCAATATCTTGGGCTACGAAACCATTACCGCCTTTATGTATGAGGCGGGCTTTATTGGCTTAATGGTTTTTGGCTGGGGCAAAATCAGTAAAAAGATGCACTTATTTGCCACGTTCAATGTGGCGTTTTCCTCCATGCTATCGGCCATGTGGATTTTGGTCGCCAACTCGTGGATGCAATCGCCTACGGGTGTGCACCTAGAAAATGGCTTGTTTTTGGTCGATAGCTGGAAAGATGCGATTTTGAACCCGAATTTCTTGACCGCCTTCCCGCACATGGCCATTGCCTCCTTTGAAATTGGGCTATTTTTTGTCGCCGGCATTTCCGCCTGGATGATTTACAAAAAACGGCCAAACGCCAAGATGTTCATGAAAACCTTAACCGCCTCGCTAATGGCGCTGGCGGTTATCGCCCCCTTGCAAGTTTATATGGGTGATGCGCTGGGGCGCACTGTGGCCGAACACGATCCAGCCGCATTGGCCGCAATGGAAGGCCACTGGCACACCTATAACGCTGATGGCACACCCAATACCAGTTGGAATGTCATCGCTTGGCCGAATGAAGCCAAAGGCACCAATGATTTTCAAATCGGCATTCCGCATATGCTAAGCCTGCTTGAAGATCACAAATGGGTCAGCACGGTTAAAGGCTTAGAGGAATTCAAACCCGAAGATCGCCCCCCTGTTTTGCTGCCGTTTTACGCGTTTCGCATCATGGTGGCGGCCGGTGGGTTGCTCATGATTATTGCTTTGTGGGCCTTGTATCTTAAATATCGCGGCCAATTCACCCTGGAAGGCTTGCAGCGTCGCCCATGGTTTTTGCGTTTAGTCGTGTTCAGCGCCATTTTGCCCTACATCGCCATCTGGACCGGCTGGTGGACGCGCGAAGTGGCCCGCCAACCTTGGATTGTGCATGGCTTAATGCGCACCTCAGAAGGCGTTAGCCAAATGAGCATCACCGCTGAAATCGTATGGTTTGTAGGCTTTGTGGTGTTCGATTTGCTGGTGTGGGTGGGGGCTTGGTACTTTTTTGCCAAAGTGGTGCGCCATGGGCCGGATATGCAGGCCGAGGTGGTACATCAGTCTGAAAATATCCCCGTCGGTTCATTAATGACCGATAAGCATGAATCCATCCTGATTCGCCCAACTGCATAATAAAAACAAGGAACTCTCATGGAACATATCATGACCATCACCCACCCATACCAATGGCTCACCGTGGTTTGGTGGCTGTTAATTGGGTTTTTTCTGATGCTGTACATTATTTTGGATGGCTCAGATTTAGGCGCGGGTATTTTCTCGCTCTTTGATTCCAACTCCAATGAACGCGGTGCCATTATGGCCTCAATGGCGGGCACTTGGGATGCCAACGAAACCTGGCTTGTGGTGGCGGGCGGCGCTATTTTCGGCACCTTCCCCTTGGCTTATGGCTCATTGTTTCATTACTTAATGATTCCGCTCATGGTTACCTTATGGGGCATTATTATCCGCGCGGTATCACTTGAGTTTCGCCATCATTCCAAACGCAGCACCGTGCTTTGGGATTGGGGTTTTGGCATTGGTAGTTTGGTGACCGCCTTTTCGGCCGGTGTAGGCTTGGGTGCCACCATGCAGGGGTTTAGCTTATCTAGCGGCCCTGTCCCCACGTTCAATGGTGGGGTGATGGATTTTTTAACCCCCTTTAGTTTTTGGACCGGTGTTACGGCCGTGGTGGCTGCCGCCCTCGCCGGCGGGGTGTATTTACGCGCTCGGTTTGATCGCGATACGGCCATTTACCGCAAAGCCATGGTCTGGACGGATCGCATGTTTTATTTGGCGCTCATTGCCATTATGGGCACCGTGGTCTGGACATTCTTTAAATTCCCCTGGGCGATGAACAAATGGATCGGCCCCTATTGGTGGGCGTTTATATTAACTGGCGCCATCGTGGTTTTTGCTGCTTGGGAAATGCGCCGCGCGTCACGTCAACAACGCGATATGGCTGCCATGATGTGGCTTGGTGTCATCGTGGTTTTAAATTTTGGCGCCATGATGGCAACCCTGTACCCGTGGTTTGTACCCGGCACGATGACTATCTACGATGCAGCGAATCCATCAAATTCACTCACCGCGTTTGCGCTGGCCATGACAGGCTTTGTGCCGGTTATGCTGGCCTATAACTTCTACCAGGCGTGGGTGTTCCGTGCGCGTATTCAGGAGTTTTCGTCTTACGGGCATTAAGTTTTTAACTTAGGGAACCTCTGATCAAATCCTTTGTGCTGCGCGAAGCTGGCGAAGCCCGCCGAGTTGCTGATCCAAAAGCCGCAAAACTAGGCAGAGGCCGCCGGTCGTAGTTATTCTACGAATCCAAGGCCGATAACGACGTGTTGCGGTTTTTGGGCAGCAACCCGCAAGGGACGGGCTTTTGAGGGCGATCCGCTGTGTTGCGGTACTCACGAATGGAATAACCATTCGTTTCGCACCGCGCCTTGCGGCTCATCCCTCAAAAGCCC
>NCFS01000091.1 GCA_002281295.1 Halothiobacillus sp. 35-54-62
TCCTATTTCGCCATCGTTAAGCCATTACCCCGCGATATGCTGAGCAATCGAGCGTTAATAGCGACGATCACTGTGCTTGCGGCCATTAGGGCCGCGCCCAAAGCAGGGGAAAGAATCACACCCCAGGCGTAAAGCGCACCAGCCGCCAGCGGGATGGCGAAGGCGTTATAACCGGTAGCCCAGATCAGATTTTGAATCATTTTTCCATAGGTGGCTTTGGAGAGATTGAGGAGCGCCACGACATCCACGGGGTTGCTACGTACCAGAATAATATCTGCAGTTTCGATCGCCACATCCGAGCCTGCTCCAATGGCAATGCCTAAATCGGCCTGTGCTAGTGCGGGCGCATCGTTCACCCCATCGCCGGTCATGGCCACCAATATGCCGCGGGACTGAACCTCTTTGACCTTTGTTGCTTTGTCCTGAGGCAGGACTTCGGCGAAATATTCATCCAGCCCAACCTGGTCCGAAACCCATTGGGCGACCTGCTTGTTGTCACCGGTGAGCATCATGCATTTAATGCCCATCGCCTTGAGTGCGGCGATTGCCTGCTTCGACTCTGGCCGGATGATATCGGCCAAGGCAATCGCGCCCATCAACTGCCCATCAATCAGTACAAAGACGACCGTCTTGCCTTGTGTTTTGAGTTTCTCCACACGCTGGTCGTCCATCGCGATGTTGTGTTCGCGAAGAAAGCCTGGGCTTACCACTTGGACTTCTTTACCTTCGACCCTGGCCTCAGCCCCCTTTCCAGCGATGCCTTTGAAATTTTCAATGGGCAATTTATTTTCGAAAGTTGAAGCAATAGCACGGGCGATGGGGTGTTCGGAATTGGCTTCCACGGAGGCCGCATACTGATGCAGTGTGTCTTCGTCGATGTCCTGAGAGAACAGCAGCGTATCGGTTAAACCAAAGCGGCCCTCGGTGAGGGTTCCGGTCTTGTCGAATATGATGGCCTGAATTTTCCGAGCGCGTTCGAACGCGGGGCGATTGCGAATCAGTAACCCATTGCTTGCTGCAAGGGCTGTGGAAACGGCCACCACCAGAGGTACTGCCAGCCCTAGGGCATGTGGGCAGGTGATTACCATGACTGTCACGGCGCGCTCGATGGCAAAGGAAAGATCTTTGCCCATGATGCCCAGCCAGATAAAGAAGGTGATCGCGCCGCCGCTCAGGGCAATGATGGTAAGCCACATCGCTGCGGTGTTGGCCAGATCTTGGGTCTTGGATTTGCTTTCCTGGGCCTGTTTGACCAGGTCAATAACCTGCGATAAAAATGAATCCTTGCCGGTCCCTTTGACCGCGATGGTCAGCGAACCTTCGCCGTTGATGGCGCCGCCGATGACATTATCATTCGTTTTTTTGGTGACCGGGGTTGATTCTCCAGTGAGCATGGCTTCATTGACCGCGCTGTTGCCATTCACGATGACGCCATCAGCAGGGATTTTTTCGCCAGGTTTGATGAGCACCTGATCGTTCACCGCGAGTTCATTGAGCGGTACGTCTTTCACGCTGCCGTCGGGCATGATTTTATGGGCGTCAGACGGCATGAGTTTCGCCAACTCCTCCAGGGCCTTTGATGCACCCATCACCGATTTCATCTCGATCCAGTGTCCCAGCAGCATCACGTCTACCAGGGTGGCTAGTTCCCAAAAGAATACTTTTCCGGTCAAGCCGAACACCACGGCGCTGCTGTACGCATAAGCGGTGGTAATGGCAACCGCGACCAATGTCATCATCCCCGGCTGTTTGGAGTTAAGTTCCTTGAACAGGCCCTTGAAAAATGGCCAGCCGCCATAGAAAAACACTGCGGTAGACAAGCCAAACAGAACGTAGATATCGCCAGAAAAATTCATGACCTCACGCACTCCCACCATTTTCTGGAGCAACGGGGAGAGAATCAGAATGGGTAGAGTCAGAACCAAGGCAATCCAGAAGCGGTCTCGAAAATCTGCGGCCATGTGAGCATGATGATTTTGGTGGTCGTGATGGGCTGGGGGTTTGTCCACCATTTCAGATTTATCTGCATGAGGTTCCATAGTGATACTCCTTTTTGTTCCTGGTCTAGAAATGCTTGGTTATAGGTGTTATCCCGAGGAAAACATTTCCTCGAAATCCACCTATATGCTGTCTCAGCAGTAAAACGGGTTCTTCTCTAATTGTCCCGTCTAGCTGCTTTTCCCCAATATCCGGCGTCGTTCGTTATATTCCTTTTCATCGATTTCACCGTGTGCGAAGCGCTCTTCCAGGATGTGCAGCGCCCGGCTTCGCTCCCGACTGCTCTGGGTGACGGATGAACCGCCGCCCAGTAGAAAACGCAAGATGGCAAAAATGATGAATACCATCAGTACCATGCCGAGCAGCATGAAAATCATGCCAAATCCACCATAAAACCCACCCATTCCCGTGTGATCATAAAAAGGCATGTCGATATCCTCCATTTGGAATCGTTATCACTATCACTTTTTTGCGACTTCTCTACTACACGGTCGGGCGGGCCCGACCGTCATGGATCACCACGTTGACCTGTGTGGGGCGTGCAGCCCCAATCAGGCCGGCGTGTGAACGCAATCCCTTGATCAGGATTTTACCACCAAAGCCGCAGGCCGGCGATCAGCTGCATGTCGCTGGTCGCTTGCCCGTCTGCCCGGGCATAGCTGGCCGTCTGGCCGTATTTTTTCGTCCATTGAATCCCGACATAGGGGGCGACCTCGCGTCGTATTTCATACCGCAGGCGCAGTACCACGCGCGAGTCAGATAGCCCTTTCCCGATACTCCGTTCCGGATCGTTTTTGCCGTACATGTTCAGTTCGATACCCGGCCAGAGAATCAGCCGTTGGGTAATGAAAAAATCGTACTCGCTGGTCAGACGCAGTGCGGTACGCCCCGCACTACCCACATAGGCCGTTGCGGCCGTATCGAATTTATAGGGTGCGAGTCCTTGAACCCCCAGCCCGAGCCAGTTTCGCCCCGGCGTTTTTCCGGCTGAAAAATCATGCCGGGCGCCAATCTGCGCATCCCAGAACGCAGCGATGGCATGACTGTAATAGGCCGCGATGTCGGCATCCTGGGTGACGCCACCTAAACGTTTACCCTCGCCTTTCAGCCAGAGTTTGTTGGTGTCGGTACCGATATAGGCCTGGCCTTCGAACTGGGTGAAGTTGCCCTTGTTGGTGTAATCGCGTTCCAGGCGATCGATCATCACCTTGTAGATGAGCGGGTTGTGGGTTTCGTGACGGGCTGATTCGGCCGCCAGCGTGGTCACATCTGCCCGCTGCTGGGCCAGGGTAGGTGCCTGGTAGGTGCTCGAGTTGCTCGTCGAATAGGCAGTATCCGCTTGGGCGGTTGTCGTCCAGAGGGGGGCGGAAAAAGCCATCGCGAAGACAGCCGCTTGTGTGCGGAAAGAAATATGTTTGTTCATTTGTATGCTCCTGTTGATATCTGTTTAAACCACGCGAACTTCACGGAACATGCCGGCGTTCATGTGGTACAGCAGGTGACAGTGGTAGGCCCAGCGACCGATGGCATTGGCGCTGACGCGATAACTGACCGCATGACCGGGCGCGACGCTGAGCGTGTGTTTGCGGGCCAGGTATTCGCCTTTATCGTTCTCCAGTTCGCTCCACATCCCGTGCAGGTGGATGGGGTGGTTCATCATGGTGTCGTTGATCAAAACGATACGAACGGTTTCGCCATATTTGAGCTCGATGGGCGCCGCATCGCGGTAACTGACGCCGTTAAAGCCCCAGATATACCGATCCATGTTGCCCGTGAGATGAAGCTCGATGCCGCGTTCGGGTTCGCGATCGCTGATCGGGCCGTCGATGCCGCGCAGGTCACCGTAGGTGAGCACTTTGCGGCCATTGTTACGGAGCCCCGCCCCCGGATCGCTCAGACTCATGGAGACCTGCTGCGCTTTCATGCCGACCCCGACGCCGTTTTCGGTTTCAGGGTGCCAGTCCAGTTTCAGCATGCCGTCCTTGAGATTGCGGTTATGCAGACCGGGCAGATCCATCGGGTTGGTGCCCTTGTTCATGCCTGCCATGGCGGGCTTGTTTTTTGCGCCATCCATGTCCATACCGGACATTGCGGGTGGCGTGCTCTTGTCGCTCATATCCATGCCCGGCGTGTGGTGGTGTCCGCCCATATCCATACCCGCCATGGCGGGTTTGGCCGGCTTGTTGCCCATGTCCATGCCGCCCATGGATTGACCGTTCATGTTCATTCCGGGCATCTTCTGCTTCGCAGAACCGCTCATGTCCATACCAGTCATGGCGGGTTTAGCCGGTTTGTTGCCCATGTCCATACCGCCCATGGATTGACCGTTCATGTCCATGCCAGGCATCTGCTGATGTGCTGAGCCGCTCATATCCATCCCGGCCATGGCCGGCTTATCCGGCTTGCTGCCCATGTCCATACCGTTCATGGACTGACCTTGCTTATCCATCCCGCCCATATTCATTCCGGACATGTCCATGCCACTCATGTCCATGCCCATGTCCGCCATGGTGAGCGTGGGTACGGGATCCATCGCCGGAACGGGTGCCCGCAGATCGGCATGTGGGGTGAGTGTGCCTCGGGCATAGCCGGAGCGATCCAGGGATTGGGCAAAGATGCAGTAGGCCTGATCGCTGGCGGGCTCGACGATGACGTCGTAGATTTCGGCCACGCCGATGCGGAATTCATCCACGGTGACGGGATGCACATCCTGGCCGTCTGCTGCGACCACGGTCATTTTCAGGCCGGGGATGCGTACGTCAAAGTAGCTCATCGAGGAGCCGTTGATAAAGCGCAGGCGAATCTTCTCGCCGGGGCGGAACAGCGCCGTCCAATCGCCGGATGGGGTGATGCCGTTCATCAGGTAGGTATAGGTCGCGCCGGTGACATCCGACAGGTCGCGTGGGCTCATGCGCATCTTGTCCCACATCAACCGATCTTCGACGGCGGCGCCAAAACCCATTTTCTCCGACTGGTGAATCAGATCCATGAGGTCGGGCTTGACGTAGTTGTAGTAACCATCGGCCGTTTTGAGCCGGTTGAAGATGAACTCCGGGCTGGAATCGCTCCAGTCGTTGAGCATGACGACATGATCCTGGTCGTAGGCGACGCGATCCGCCGAAGCGGGGGCGATCACGATGGCACCGTAGATGGCATTCTGTTCCTGAAAGCCCGTATGGCTGTGATACCAGTAGGTGCCGGATTGTTCGACTTTGAACCGATAGGTGAAGGTGGTGCCGGGGGCAATGCCCGCATAGGTTAGGCCGGGCACGCCGTCCATCTCGAACGGCAGAATGATGCCGTGCCAGTGCAGTGAGGTCGACACTTCCATGCGGTTGGTCACCCGCAGGGTGACGACATCACCTTCGCGCCAGCGCAAAGTGGGGCCAGGAATCGAGCCATTGATGGTCATGGCGGTGCGCGTCTGGCCGGTGAAGTTGACTGGCATCTCGTCGATGACCAGATCGAACTCGGTACCGCGCAGAACGGGGGATTCGCGCCGACCGGTAGCGGCTAGCGCGGCGACCGGATTGAGCCCGAGGGCGGTCATGACGCCGCCGGCGACCAGCCCTTGCAGGAAAGTTCGTCGGGCAGGGTTTGTCTGGGTTGAATTCGACCGAGACGGGTCTTTTTTGATGGTGTTCATCGTTATGTCCTCAAAAATCATGATCAAAATTTTAATCGGGCACCTCGAATAACCCGAGGTTTTCAATGAATCCCGGCGCGCAATGATGACAGCGACCGAATTCTGTTCAATCTCTCAGGCAAAACACCGCTTTTCC
>NCFS01000154.1 GCA_002281295.1 Halothiobacillus sp. 35-54-62
GAATAATTGCTCAATCGCCTCGCCCCCATATTGGCCGGGCGGCAGAGAAATGCCATGCACCACCACCAAAGACACCGCCATGCCGGCCGGGCGGGCATCCTGATTGGGCGAGCGGGCAAACCGCACGCCGCTTAAGGTTTCGGTTTTCGGATCAATAATCATGCCGCAGCCTCCTAAATGCTGTTAAACAAAATCCTCATTTATTTTATAACGCATCACCCCAGCGCCGTGCTGGCGTGTCTTTCAAGTACACTCGTCGCCGAACGCAACATCATAGGACAGGTACTTATTATGCCCCCTCATCGCCACGCGCGCGGCTTGGCCATTTTGCAGCAAATTAACCCGAACTCTGCCGACGCGTTATTTAACGAACTTGCCGCCATTTGCCCCGATTTAAGCCGCTTTGTGACCGAGTTTGCTTATGGGGATATTTATGCGCGAACCGGCTTAACTTTAGCGCAGCGCGAACTAATTACCCTATCGGCATTGGCGACGCTGGGTAATGCCGCCCCACAACTTAAATCGCATATTGTGGGTGCGTTAAACGCGGGCTGCACGCGGCAAGAAATTATCGAGCTTATGCTGCAAATTAGCGTGTACGCGGGGTTTCCCGCCGCCATTAACGGCATGCTGGCGGCCAAAGAGGTGTTCGCCATGCTTGATAAAAACCCTTAAATGCACAACCAAAACAATAACCTATGGGGCATATATGCTCTGGTGATGCTCGCCACCCTATTTTGGGGCGCCAATTTTGTGCTCGCCGGGTTTGTGCTGGCCGATTTTTCACCGCAGTGGTCGGCGGCCATTCGGTTTAGCTTGCGCCGGGTTTGTGCTGGCCGATTTTTCACCGCAGTGGTCGGCGGCCATTCGGTTTAGCTTGGCCGCGCTAATTTTATGGGGGTTTGCCGCTTGGCAAAAAGCGCCGCTATTCACGCTCACGAAAACCTATGGCTGGCGCTATTTGGCTTTGGGTTTAATTGGCATTTCAGGGCTCAACCTGTTGTTTTTCTTTGCCATGCAAACCGCCCGTGCCGATACCGCCGCGCTCATTATGGCGACCAACCCCCTGCTCACCACCTTTTTAGCTTGGGTCTTACTGCGCGAACATCCGGGCTGGCAGCGCTTAGCCGCCCTGCCTATTGCGCTTCTGGGCGTGGCCGTGGTGATTTCTGAAGGCAACTTAACGCAATTATTGAAGGTACAAATTGTGACCGGCGATTGGCTCATGCTGGCTGCGAATGTGTGCTGGGCATTTTATAACGTGTTGAATCGGCTGCTATTGCCGAGAAACATCCATTCAACCTTTAACACCACCCTTGTCGTAACGGCGGGCGCGCTGGTGTTGCTGGTTATTGCCTTATTTGACCCAAGCCCCCTGCCCGCCCACCTAAGCCTAGCCAGCGGCCTTGCCATGCTGGGCTTGGTGCTGGGCGGAACGGTGTTCGCCTATCTCTTTTGGAACTTAGGCATCGCCCGTTTGGGCGCCGGGCGCACCGCGTTATTTATGAATTTGGTGCCGGTATTTGCCATGCTCACCGCCATCACTTTAGGCACGTACCCCACCGCTATGCAGCTTTTGGGCGGCGCGATTGTGTTTAGCGGGCTGCTTATTAGCATGATCCCAAATCGCAAGCCCGCCCCACCACCCCGCCGCGCTTGACTTCAAACACACGCTAAAC
>NCFS01000014.1 GCA_002281295.1 Halothiobacillus sp. 35-54-62
GCCTTCCACCTTTTTTGAGGGCGATTTGGAATCGGTCACGCATATCGATTTTAGTTACCCCTTTGCCCAGCCCTTGCGCGCCGCCTTTTTACGCTCAGCGGCCGCGCTATCCATCCCCTTGATTGATGGCGGCACTTATGGCGCCACCCAAGGCCCCCGTTTAGAAACCGCCGCCGAAATTTTAAAATTTGAGCGCGACGGTTGCGATGTGGTCGGCATGACCGGCATGCCCGAGGCGGTGCTGGCGCGCGAAAGCGATATGTTTTATGCCAGCTTAAATGTAGTGGCCAATCGGGCGGCGGGAAAAAATGGCGGCGGTGAAGTGGATTTTGCAAAAATGAATCACACCATTGCCCACGCCATGACCGATGTACGCGCGCTTTTTACCCATATTTTGCAAACCCGAGATTGCGCGATTTGCGCCGATAATTAAAAAGCCTCTAGTTAAAATGCCCCACGCGCCGACAGCCACCTGTTAACGTGTTTGTGGGGCGCGGGGTTAAGCGCAGCTTTTTGCTTAGCCGTGAATGGCGCAAAGTTTTTCTAAATGCACTTATGCAAAAGCGCGCAATGCAGCGTAAAATGCGGGGTTTATTTTTGATTACCTCGGCGTGGCACACTATTAACCTGCCGCGTTCGTTTTATTTATTACCCAAGTGAGAGCTAACGCCCATGTCGCAAGCACCGCGCTACACCGGTTTAATTGACCGCTACCGTGATCGTCACCTCATCAACGCCCGTGATTAGCTTAGGTGAGGGCAATACGCCCTTAATTCGCTTAAATAACATTCCACGGATGTTAGGCAAAGCCGTTGATATTTATGTGAAATATGAGGGGCTAAACCCCACGGGCTCATTTAAAGATCGCGGTATGACGATGGCCGTTACCAAAGCCGTTGAAGCCGGTTCAAAAGCGGTGATTTGCGCCTCGACCGGTAACACCTCCGCCTCGGCGGCCGCCTACGCAGCGCGTGCGGGCATTACGGCGTTTGTGTTAATTCCTGATGGCAAAATTGCCATGGGTAAACTTGCCCAAGCCATGATGTATGGCGCTACTACCCTGCAAATTCGCGGTAATTTTGATGACGGCATGCGCCTCGTTAAAGAAGTGGCCGAGCACGCCCCCGTCACCATCGTAAACTCGGTAAATCCCTTTCGCTTACAAGGCCAAAAAACCGCTGCCTTTGAAATTGTTGAAGAACTCGGCCGCGCGCCGGATTACCACTGCTTGCCCGTGGGCAACGCGGGTAACATCACCGCGCATTGGATCGGCTATTGCGAATACTCATCCGCAGAAGGCCAAAACCTAACCGAATCCTGCGCGTTTTGCGAGGGTAATTGTCAGTTCGTTAAAGGGGCTGTGTGCAGCAATCGCCCTAAAATGATTGGCTATCAGGCGGCAGGTTCTGCGCCGTTTATTCGGGGCGGCATGGTCGATCATCCAGAAACGATTGCCACGGCCATTCGTATTGGCCACCCACAAAGCTGGGATCGGGCGTGGAAGGTGATGAGTGAATCGGGCGGCTGGTTTGCCGAGGTTAGCGATGCCGAAATTTTGGCGGCGCAACGCCTGCTCACCCTGTATGAAGGTATTTTCTGCGAGCCGGCCTCAGCCGCGTCGCTCGCCGGTTTAATGAATGATATTAAAGCGGGCAAAATTGAAGAGGGCGCCTGTGTCGTTCTCACCTTAACTGGCAATGGGCTAAAAGACCCCGATACCGCAATTGCCCAATGCCAAGGCGAGCAAGAAGGGGTAGAAAAAGCCCGCATGCTTACGATTGATGCCAATTTGGATTCGGTTCGCAGCGCCATTTTAGGCTTTATGTAACCCATTTTTTACCGCCCGCGTGATGCTATTACGCGGTTTTATTTTCTCTTGATTATCGCAGGATTACCGTGAACGACAATTTCGCCCGCATTAGCCGCTTGCCGCCCTATGTATTTAATATTATTGGAGAATTAAAGGCGAAGGCGCGAGCGGCCGGCGAAGACATTATCGACTTTAGTATGGGCAACCCCGATCAGCCCACCCCGCCGCACATTGTCGAAAAACTCATCGAAGCCGTGCGCCGGGGGGATACCCATCGCTATTCGCAATCTAAAGGCATTCCTCGGCTGCGCTTGGCGATTGCCCATTGGTATAAAAATCGTTATGACGTGGATATCGATCCCGAAAAAGAAGCCATTGTCACCATCGGTTCCAAAGAAGGCTTGGGGCATTTGGCCATGGCCACCATGTCGGCGGGCGATACGGTGCTGGTGCCAAACCCCGCGTACCCGATTCATCCTTATGGCAGCGTGATTGCCGATGCGGATATTCGGCATGTGCGTTTAACGCCCGATGTGGATTTTTTTGAGGAGCTTGAGCGCGCTATCAAAGAAACTTGGCCCAAGCCTAAGATGTTGATTATTAACTTTCCGGCCAACCCCACGGCGCAATGCGTTGATTTAGCCTTTTTTGAAAAAGTTATAGCGATTTGCAAAGAAGCCGGTATTTGGGTTGTACATGATTTGGCTTACGCGGATATCGCATTCGATGGCTATAAAGCCCCCTCAATTATGCAAGTGCCCGGTGCCAAAGATATTGCGGTCGAGTTTTTTACCCTGTCTAAAAGCTACAACATGCCCGGTTGGCGGGTGGGGTTTATGGTGGGCAACCCCGTGTTGGTTAATGCCTTGGCGCGTATGAAATCGTATTTTGATTACGGCACGTTTACGCCCATTCAAGTCGCGGCAATTTTGGCACTCGAAGGGGATCAATCCTGCGTGCAGGAAATTAGCGATATGTACCAAAAACGCCGCGATGTGTTGTGTGAAGGGCTGCATTCCGCCGGTTGGATGGTCGAAATTCCTAAAGCGACGATGTTCGTTTGGGCAAAAATCCCCCCGCTATTTGCGCATATGAAATCGTTGGAATTCACCAAGCATTTAATGGAAGAGGCCAAAGTGGCCGTATCGCCCGGCGTGGGGTTTGGCGATTATGGGGATGACCATGTGCGCTTTGCCTTGATTGAAAACGAGCACCGTACCCGTCAAGCCTTGCGGGGTATTAAATCTATGTTTCGCAAGGAAGAATTACGCCAAGCCGATTTAGCCGGCAAGCAGGGAGTGGCCGAGGCATGAGTTCGATCAAAGCTGAGTTACCCCCCGTGCGCATTGGTTTACTGGGGTTAGGCACCGTCGGTGGCGGTGTGGTTAATGTGTTAAAGCGCAATGCGATTGATTTATCCCGCCGTGCGGGGCGGTCGATTGAGGTGATTCACGCATCAGCGCGCAGGCTAGATGCTGTGCGCATTTGCCCGCTCGATGGCATTTTGCTCACAACAAACCCCATGGAAGTCGTTGAAAACCCGGATGTTGATGTGATCGTCGAAGTGATGGGCGGCATGGAGCCCGCCAGCAGCCTGATTCGTCGGGCGCTTGAACTTGGCAAACCGGTGATTACCGCCAACAAAGCCCTCATTGCCCATGAGGGCAATGCGCTGTTTGCCTTGGCGCAAAATAAAGGCACGGTGGTGGCATTTGAAGCCGCCGTGGCCGGCGGAATTCCGATTATTAAAGCCATTCGCGAAGGGTTGGCGGGCAACCGCATTGAATGGTTGGCCGGCATTATTAACGGCACAGGCAATTTTATTCTTACCGCCATGCGCGATGAAGGCCGCAGCTTTGCCGATGTGTTAGCGCAAGCCCAAGCCTTAGGTTATGCCGAGGCGGACCCTACCTTTGATGTGGAAGGCATTGATGCGGCGCACAAGCTCACCATTTTGGCCGCCATTGCCTTTGGTATGCCGCTTAAATTTGAGGGCGTGTACACCGAAGGCATTAGCTCGCTGCAAACTGAAGACGTGCGTTATGCGCGCGAGTTAGGGTATCAAATCAAGCAATTAGGCATTGCGCGGCGCTTTGAAGATGGGGTTGAATTACGCGTTCACCCCACCTTAATCCCCGAGCGGCGTTTACTTGCCAATGTCGATGGCGTTAAAAATGCGGTGCTGGTTTGGGGGGATGCCGTGGGGGCCACATTGTATTACGGCGCGGGCGCGGGCGCAGAGCCAACGGCCTCGGCCATTGTGGCCGATTTAGTCGATGTGGTGCGCACACTCACGGCCGACCCCACCCATCGTGTGCCGCATCTTGCCGTTTTGCCCGATCAAATCACCGATTTACCCATCCGCCCCATGGATGAGGTAGAAACTGGTTATTACCTTCGGTTAACCGTTCGCGATCAACCGGGCGTTTTGGCCAATATTGCCCGCATTCTGGCCGATCACGGGGTAAACATTGAAGCGATGATTCAAAAAGAAGCCAGCATTGAAACAGCGCATCTGCCCATTGTTTTGCTCACCCATCCCTTGAAAGAGGGCCGGATGAATGCGGCCATCACCGCGATTGAAGCCTTAGATACCGTGCGAGCACCGGTGGTGCGCTTGCGTGTCGAATCTTTGACGGGTTAATCCGCCTTCGCCTAGCGCCTTGGGCGCGGTGTCGTTTTTTGATTTAATTTCAAATGGTTGGGCGGGTGTTTTCTTTTGGCATACCTTGTGCTTTATCTCGATTAACTTCTACCGTTAATGAGAGGCACATAATGGCCGCTTACCGCACCACACTGCGAGATTCTTTAATTGAGCCGCACACCTATCGGCTGCCTTTGTCTGCGGTTATGCCCGCAGCCCATCGGTTGCCCGCTGACAGCACAACGCTAAGTGTTGAATTAATGCTGGCGGCGCAGCGCTGCACCGATCCTTTAAGTGTGCTGAATGAATTATTTGATCGCGTTAATACCTACTTACCCATTGAGGGGTTGGCTTGGCGCCAAGAAATCGATCAAGTGCACACGCAAAATTTTATTGCACCCAGTAATCAAAAATCGACCGTTCAGTGGATTGAGCTAACCCATGCCGATGTGCGCTTGGGTAAATTAGGGATTCATTCCGAGCGCGCCTTATCCGATGCAGAGTTACATTGGCTCACGCAGCTGGCGCAAACAATTGCCTTTGCTTTGCGCAACAGCCTGTTGTACCAGCGGGCTTTGAGCGATGCCCAGCAAGACCCCTTAACCTGCCTTAAAAACCGGCGCTCTTTTGATGCCCAGTTGGCGCGGGATCATGCCCATTTTACGCGATATGGCATTAAATCTTGCCTGGTGGCGATGGATCTTAATAGTTTTAAATCGATTAACGACACCTGGGGGCATGATGTGGGTGATCGCGTGCTCAAACTCTTTGCTACGGGTTTAATGCACATTTTGCGCGAGACCGATCATGCGTTTCGGTTGGGTGGTGATGAGTTTTGTGTTCTTTTACCGGCAACGAACGCTTACGGCGCCAAAAAAATGACAGATCGGCTGGATGCCTGGTTAACCCAGCACGCCATTGAGTTGCAATCGGGAGAGCGCATTAGCATTCACACTTCGTATGGGGTGGCGGAATCAGAGCCGGGCGGCGATGAACAGGCTTGGTTTCGCCGCGCCGATCAAGCCCTTTACGAAAATAAACGCGCCCATAAACGCGTTGCGGCCTAACTTAAATTCATATCTAGGCGCTGATGCCTTAAATATCAGTGTGAAAAACCGATCAGCTCCAGTTAAGCTACGCGCTCTTCGGGTCTAGGTTTTTATGCCCCCCTGTTTAATGAATAAATCCAAGCAAAAGGAGTCGATTTATGGCCAAGGCCCCCGTGAGTAATGAAGAGCAAACCCCTGCACCCAAAGGCGGCAATAAACTCGTCATGATTTTAATGATCGTGATTATTCTTTTACTGGTTGCCGTGGTCGCCGTGGGGGCTCTGTTATTGCTGAAAAAACCCGCCACGGATGCCGGCGCAGCACCGGCAGCGACGGAACAAAAAGCCGATGCGCATGGTGAAAAAGCGGCCGATGGCCATGGGGATGCCAAAGCCGGCGCGCCGGTCACTATTCCGTTAGGGCAACCGGTTACTGTGAATTTAGCCTCACCCAATGATGCCAAACTTTTGCAAGTGGAAATGGATATGGTGACCTACAGCCATACGGCGGATGCGGCCGTTAAAACCAATCGCGCCGAAATTATTAACAACATTATGCTGGTGTTAAGTGGCGTTAACGCGGCCAATTTGCGCACGCGGGAAGGCAAAGAAGCCTTACAAAAAGAGCTCAAAGATGCCATCAACGGGGTGCTGGAAAAACGGGCGAATCTTAAAGATGCGATTGATGATGTGTATTTCACTAAATTGTTGATGCAGTAGGGGAATGGCGTGAGTAGTGCGGACATTCTCTCGCAAGATGAAATCGATGCCTTGCTCAATGGCGTGGATGAGGGCGATGTAGCCACCGAGCAAGGGCTGGGTGATCCAAGCCAAGCCCGCAATTACGATTTAACCACCCAAGAGCGCATTGTGCGCGGCCGTTTGCCCACGCTTGAAATGTTAAATGAGCGGTTTGCGCGTAATTTTCGGATTCGATTGGTTTCGATGTTGCGGCGCACCGTTGACATTTCCATCGAAGGCGTGCGCATGATGAAATACGCCGAATACTCGCATGCCCTTTATGTGCCCACCTCGCTGACCCTCGTGCATGTGCGCCCTTTAAAAGGCGTAGGCTTGTTTATGATGGAATCGCAACTCGTTTTTAAACTGGTGGATAATTTTTTCGGTGGGTTTGGTTTGCACGCCAAAATTGAAGGTCGCGATTTTACACCGGCCGAGTTGCGCGTAATTACCCGCGTGTTAGAGCAAGCCATTGATGAAGTGCAGCGCTCATGGACACCCGTTTACCCCATTAGCATTCAAACCCTGAGCCATGAGATGAACCCCCAGTTGGCCAATATTGTCTCCAGCACCGAAGTGGTGGTGGTCAATAGTTTTAGAATTGATGTGGAAGGTGGGGGCGGCAAATTTGATATCGTTTTTCCATATTCGATGATTGAACCCATCCGCGATTTGCTGGATGGGGGTATGCAGGGCGATCGGCTCGAGGTGGATGAACGCTGGACTTCAGCACTCAAACGCGAGTTAGGCTTGGCAGATATTGAGCTTGTAGCGCAGTTAGGTGAAACCCGTATGCTCATCTCTGATATTGCCCGGATGGAAGTCGGGCAAATTTTACCCTTCGAGATGCCGGAAAAAGTTATTCTGACCGCCGAAGGATTGCCGCTCTATCAAGGCAAACTGGGTGTTCATCGCGGCAATAAGGCGATTCGGATTGAATCCCCCGTGCGAGAGCGGTTGGAGCGCACGGTTCGTCCCAATGATGCCTTGCGCGCCAAGGCAAAACACGCAATTGATGAATCACAAGATTAAACGCCGCTCAACTTAACGTCGAGCGCATGGATAAACACGAAAGGCAGCAAAATGGCAGAAAATTCTGAACCCGTATCAGACGGCATGGACGACTGGGCCGCCGCAATGGCAGAGCAGGCGGAAGTTGAAGCACCACCCAAAGAACCCGCGCAAGCGGCGGGGCTTGAGCAATTGCAGGCCAATGCCGCAAGCAATAAAGAAAACCCCATCAATCTTGATGTATTAATGGATGTGCCGGTCACGCTTTCCATGGAAATTGGCCGAACCAGTGTCAATATCCGAAGCCTATTGCAACTCAATCAAGGCTCGATTGTGGAGCTGGACCGCTTAGCCGGTGAACCTTTAGATGTGCTGGTTAATGGCACCTTGATTGCCCGTGGCGAGGTGGTGGTCATCAATGAGAAATTCGGTATTCGCCTGACCGATGTCATTAGCCCCGCCGAGCGCTTAAAGAAGCTGCGTTGATCGGGTTATCTTAATGACTCATTTTATGCGTAGCCTCAACGGGTTAAACAGCCGTACCCAGCAACCCGCACGATGGATTAACGCAGTAAATGCGCGCTGCGGTGTATTTATTTTCTTAATGCTATGGGGCGGCGCTGTATTCGCGGCAGAGCCGCTGGCGCTACCAACGCCCGCGCCCAATTCCGCCCCCGTGCCCCTGCCCACGCCGGGTGAACCTCTGGTGTCATCCCCTGTTATCGCCACGCAGCCCGTGCCGTTTGAGTTTTCACCCGCACAGCCGCCTAAGGCAAATAAAGCACCGCCCGAGCCTGCCGCGTTTGATCCCCTCAGCACGGCGTATCTACTCAAGCTTGTGTCCAGCTTAATGCTGGTTTTGGCCCTAATGTTCGCTGTGGTTTGGATTTTAAAGCGCACCGGCCGGTTTTCAGGGCGCGCAGGGCGTTATCCCCTACAGGTGTTAACGCAAATGCCGATCGGCACGCGCGAGCGGGTTTTGCTGATTGCCGTGGGTGATCGACAAATGCTGATTGGCGTGGCGCCGGGCCAAGTAACTGCCCTGGGCTGGGTTGACCCCCCTTTAGCGACCGATGCAAGCCCGCCCGCCCTGCACCCTGAGGTGCCGTTCACCCGGTTGTTGCAGCAATACCTAGGGCAAAAAAACAAAGCCCCATCTTCCCCAGACCCCCGAGCCACAGAGCCACAACCATGAATGTTTTCCCCGCCCGTTTATCGGTAAAACCTCTTCCCCGTGCCTTTTTTAACGCACGCGGGCTCGGTCTATTCGGGATTTTATTAACGGTGCTGCTGATTTTACTCCTGCCGCATACGGCTCAAGCCGCGCCCGCCTTAACCGACGCGCTAACCGCACCGGGCCTGCCGGCTGTCACGCTCACCACCAACGGCCAAGGCACGCAATACAGCCTTACGTTGCAAATTTTGGCCTTGATGACGGTGTTAACGCTGTTGCCTTCGCTGTTATTGATGATGACCTCTTTTACGCGAATAATCATCGTGTTATCGCTGATGCGCCAAGCGTTGGGCACCGTGCAAACGCCCTCAAACCAAATTTTGATTGGACTCGCCTTATTTCTCACGCTGTTTATTATGGCGCCCGTATTTCAAAAATCGTATGACGAAGGGGTAAAACCCTATATGGATCAAAAAATTACAGCACAAGTAGCCATTCAAAATGCGGCAGCGCCCTTGCGCACCTTTATGCTGAACCAAACCCGCCAAACCGATATTGCCTTGTTTCAGAATATTGGCCATTACCCCGCGTTTAACACGCCAGACGATGTGCCGTACCCCGTGCTGATGGCCGCCTTTGTCACCTCGGAATTAAAAACCGCGTTTCAAATCGGCTTTTTAATATTCATTCCGTTTTTAATTATTGATTTAGTCGTCGCCTCGGTTTTAATGTCGATGGGGATGATGATGCTTTCCCCGATGATTGTTTCGTTGCCATTTAAGCTCATGTTATTTGTGTTGGTTGATGGCTGGACGTTACTTATGGGCACCCTGGCATCGAGCTTTTACATGGGTTCGCCCATCGCCTCTTAGCCTGCCAGATAATTTTGAATCCACCCCACGGGAGTTAGCCCCTATGAATGCCGACACAGTTCTGGACATCACGCGTCAGGCTATGGTGATGATTTTATTATTATCTATGCCAATTTTGTTAACGGCTTTAGCGGTGGGGTTATTAATCGGCATGTTTCAGGCCGCCACCCAAATTAATGAAATGACGTTAAGTTTTATCCCTAAGCTATTTGCCGTCGTGCTTGCCATTTTATTGGCGGGGCCTTGGATGCTGCATTTGCTTATCGATTTCACCTTGAATTTATTTCATCGCATTCCGAGCCTCATCGGCTGACGCTCAAGCGATGACCCTACCACTGGCAGACATCATGGGCTGGGTCGGTACCTATCTTTGGGTGCTCATTCGCGTGGGTGCCGTGCTGATGGTTGCCCCTGTTTTTGGGGCCAGGGGTGTGCCCAAACGGCTGCGCGCGTTGGCGGCGATGGTGATAAGCCTTGTGATTGCGCCCACCTTGCCCGCACCGCCAGCCATCGATCCCTTATCGGCCTTAGGCATTGTGCTGGTTTGGCAGCAAATTATGATTGGCGTCACCATCGGCTTTGTTTTAGGCATGGTCATTAGCTCGTTTGTGATGGCCGGTGAGGCAATGGCGCTTGGGATGGGGCTCGGGTTTGCCCAAACGGTGGATCCGCAAAATGGGGTGAGCGTGCCGCTCATTTCTCAATTTTTAACGATTGTGGTCACCTTGCTTTTTATTGCCTTAGATGGTCCGGCCTTAACCCTTAAGCTCTTGGCGGATTCCTTTTTATGGCTACCCGTATCGCCTATTGGCCTCACCGCCGAGGATTTTTGGCGGGTGGTCGGCTTTGGCCAAGCCATGTTTGTGAATGCCTTATTAATCGCTTTGCCGGTCATTATTAGCTTGCTTATGGTGAACATTGCCATGGGTGTGATTACGCGCGCGGCGCCGCAGCTGAATATTTTTTCGATCGGGTTTCCAGCGACTTTATTGATCGGGTTTTTTCTTATCTTGGTATCAAGCCCGGTTTGGTTGCCGAATCTTGAGCAGTTCTTGCAAAAAGCCCTTCAGTTTTTAAGTCAATTATTAAGGCATGCCCAAGGTTGAGCTAAAACATGGCTGAAAACGAAAACGGTCAGGAAAAAACCGAAGAACCCAGTGAAAAGCGCCTTCAAGAATCGCGGGAGAAGGGGCAGGTTCCCCGCTCGCGTGAACTGGCTTCATTGGCGCTAACGGCCGGGTCGGCGGTGGTTTTTTTGGTGTTTGGCGGCCAAATGATGGCCAGTTTAGCGGCCATGATGCGCCAAGCTTTTATTATTTCTCGTACGGAGATTTATGATCCGGCCACGATGTTTCATCGTCTGGCCTTGTATTTTTCTGAAGGGTTTTTGGCGCTCATGCCGCTTTTTATCGCCACCATCGTGCTGGCGTTAGCGGCCACCTTGCTCGTGGGGGGCTGGAATTTTTCATCCCAAGCTTTAGTGCCCCAATTGAACCGCTTAAATCCGATTACCGGCATCGGCCGCATGTTCTCAATGAAATCACTGGTTGAGTTATTAAAAACACTCGCAAAATTTGGCCTGATTATGGCGATTGCCTTTGGTTTATTTACCGCTCAAGAAAAAGAATTTGTGGGGCTAGGCTTAATGACTTTGGAACCCGCCTTAGCGAGCGCCGGTGCCTTATTGGCTTGGTCATTTTTGGGCTTATCGTCTGGCCTTTTGATTGTGGCGCTCATCGATGTGCCGTTTCAGCTGTATGAATATAAAAAAGGCTTGCGCATGACGCGCCAAGAACTGATTGATGAATATAAAGAAATGGAAGGCAAGCCCGAAATCAAGCAAAAAATCCGGCAGCTTCAGCGGCAAATGTCTCAGCGCCGCATGATGGAGGCGGTGCCGGACGCGGATGTGATTATCACCAATCCCACGCACTTTGCGGTGGCGCTCAAATACCAGCCTAAACGCCATGAGGCGCCCCTTGTCGTAGCCAAGGGCGCCGATGAAATGGCGCTGAATATCCGCAAAATTGGCCAAGCGCATCAGGTGCCGCTGTTTGAATCGCCCCAGTTGGCACGATCCTTGTTTGCTTATGTAGAAGTGGATCAACCGATCCCTGCGGGTTTGTATACCGCCGTGGCGCAAGTGCTGGCGTATATCTTCCAGATACGCACGCAAACGGGCGGCGCGGCATCCCCCGATCGGCCAGAGCCGGTGGTGCCCGATGAATTTGCGGCTAATCGTGATGGTCGTCCTCAAAGCTAAACCTGGCTTGAGGCATTCGGCCTTAACTCAAGGATTTTGAAGATGAAAACATTGATGGCGGCTTTTGATTGGCGTGCAGCGGGGCAGGGCATTGCCCGCTACCGTGGCCAAGGCATTGGGCCACCCATTATCATCGTTATGTTGTTGGCCATGGTGATTGTGCCCTTGCCGCCGCTGGCGCTGGATGTGCTCTTTACCTTCAATATTACCCTCTCGATCATGATTGTGATGGTGACGATCTATGTGATGCGCCCACTCGATTTTGCCGTATTCCCCACCGTCATTTTAATGGCGACTTTGCTGCGACTGGCATTGAATGTGGCTTCAACCCGCGTGGTTTTGCTGCATGGTCAAGAGGGCACCGAGGCCGCCGGCCATGTGATTAGCTCGTTTGGTGAGTTCGTGATTGGCGGCAACTATGCCGTGGGTATCGTGGTGTTTATCATCTTGATGCTCATTAACTTTGTGGTGGTTACCAAGGGCGCCGGACGCGTGGCAGAGGTTACCGCACGCTTCACGCTCGATTCGCTACCCGGCAAACAAATGGCGATTGATGCCGATTTAAACGCCGGCATTATTAATCACGAGCAAGCCAAGCTGCGCCGGGAAGAGGTTGCAGCTGAGGCTGATTTTTACGGCTCGATGGATGGTGCCAGCAAATTTGTGCGCGGCGATGCCGTGGCCGGCATTTTAATTGTGCTGATTAATGTCTTTGGCGGCTTAATGATTGGCGTGCTGCAACACGGCATGCCGTTTGGCGAAGCGGCGCAAACCTATGTATTGCTTACCATTGGTGATGGATTAGTCGCCACTATTCCCTCCCTGCTGATTTCTACCGCCACCGCCATTATCGTGACCCGGGTAGCCACCGCGCAGGATATGGGCAAGCAAGTTCAAACGCAGATGCTATCGGACCCACGGGTATTGGGGGTGGCGGCGGGGCTTATGGGCGGGCTCGGCCTCATTCCCGGCATGCCCAATGTCGCTTTTTTGACGCTGGCCGCATTAGCCGGGGGCGGTGCTTATCTCATCGCCCGCAAAAAACGCGAAAAAATCCAAGCGGCCGATGCGTCAGCCCAAGCGCCTTTGGATCAAAAACCCGAACTTAAAGAATTAAGCTGGGATGATGTGCCCCCCGTCGATGTGATTGGCTTAGAGGTCGGGTATGGGTTGATTCCCCTTGTGGATCGCAATCAAGGCGGGCAGCTGATGCCGCGCATTAAAGGCGTGCGCAAAAAAATCTCCCAAGATTTGGGGTTTCTGGTCTCAGCGGTGCATATACGCGACAACCTCGATTTAAAACCTGGTGAATACCGAATCAGCATCAATGGCGTGCCGATGGGGCAGGCAGAAATTTATGCCGATCGCGATATGGCGATTAATCCGGGGCAAGTTTCAGGTCCTTTAGCAGGCATTAAAACCACCGATCCCGCCTTTGGGCTTGAAGCCTATTGGATTGAGCGCAATACCAAAGAGCACGCCCAAGCTATGGGCTACACGGTGGTAGATCCGGCAACCGTGGTAGCCACCCATTTATCGCAAATTTTGAATGAAAACGCGGCGGATCTCTTCGGTTATGAAGAAGCGCAACAATTAATTGACACCCTAAAACAAGGGGCGCCCAAACTGGTTGAAGATTTAGTGCCCAAAACCTTAGCCATGACCATCATCGTGCAGGTATTGCGCAATCTACTCGAAGAGCGCATCCCGATTCGGGATATCCGCACCATTGCCGAAACGCTGGCGCGACAAGGTCAGCACACGCAAAACGTGCAACAGCTCACCGAAACGGTCCGCATTGCGCTTGGCCGAATGATCGTTCAGCACATTAACGGGCTAACCCCAAGCCTGCCGGTGATCACCCTAGACCCCCAGTTGGAACAGCTCTTGCTTAACTCATCCCAGCGCACAGGCGATAACCCCGCCGGCACGCCAGGCATTGAGCCTGGGTTGGCCGAACGGCTGCATCAATCCCTGCGCGATGCGGCAGAAAAACAAGAGCAGGCCGGCCAAGCGGCCATTTTGTTGGTCGCCCCGCAAATTCGTGTTTGGCTGGCGCGCATGGTGCGTTATTCCATCCGCCAGCTGCATGTGTTGAGTTATAACGAAGTGCCGGATAACAAAGAAATTAAAGTCGTTGCCAGTGTGGGAAATCAGCGGGCAGTCGCTTAAATCCGCATAAAACCGCCCGATCGTAAGAGGCATTAGAGATGAAGATTAAACGAATTATTGCAAGCGATATGCGTGAAGCCATGCGCCAAGTTCGTCAATTATTTGGCGATGAAGCCGTCATCTTGTCGAATCGCGCCTGCCCCGAAGGGGTTGAGTTAGTGGCCGCTATTGATTTTGATGAGCAAGCCATCCGTTTATCGGCGGCACGCCAAGCGCCCCATCGCGTGGCGGGCGCCGCCATCGCCCCCGAACCGAACGCCGCTAACTTGCCCCACGGCGCCTCGCTTAAACCCAACGCTAATGCCAATGCCGATGAGCTGACCACGGCCGAATTGCTGGCGCAGCGCGCAAAAAAAGCGGCTGATCGGCACACACCAGAGCCTGCCCAGTTCACGGGTGAATCCATCCCGGCAAAGCCCGCATCAATACACAGTCAAAACCCTGACGATGCCTTTGCGCAAGGCGCTTATGCGGATGTGTGGGCCGAGTTTCATGCCGCTGCGGCAAACCAGCCCGCGCCTGCGTTTACCAATAAAAATCCCGAGGCAGCCCAAGCGTCTTGGGGGGCAGATAGGGCCTTCAGCCGCGCCACTCAAAGCGCAAGCGCAGATGAACCCCTATCCGAACTCCAGCGCGAGGTAAGCCAGCTGCGCGAATTATTCGAGCGCCAGCTTTCTGTGTTGGAATGGCATAAATACAATACCGCTCATCCGGTCGAGCTTGAAACCCGCGAGCGGCTGCAAAATTTAGGTCTGCCCTTGGGGTTGGCCAAATCGCTTGCCCAAACAGCAGCCAAACAAGAACCCACCCGCGCGTTATCCGCCGCCTTAAGATCTTTAGGGCAGCAAATTAAAATTGGCGGACAAGCCGCGTTTGATCAAGGCGGAATTTTTGCCTTTATTGGCCCCACCGGCGTGGGCAAAACCACAACGCTCGCGAAAATCGCGGCGCAAGCGGTATTAACCCACGGGCGTGATTCCATTGCCTTAATCACCACCGATCGGTTTCGCATCGGGGCGCAAGAGCAGCTGCGCAATTACGCCCGCATTCTCAATATTCCCCTGCATGTGGCCCGCGATGAGCAGCATTTGAGTGAGCTCTTGCCCGCCGTATCGAATCGGCGCTTGGTGCTGATCGACACGGCCGGCATGTCACCGCGTGATACCCAAATGATGAATTTGTTGCATAAAATGCCCGAGATTGATCGCCGGGTGAATATGTTGCTCGTGCTCTCTGCCCAGGCACAATATAGTGCGATGGTCGATGCCATTAATCGGTTTAGCAGCGTACCGCTGGCGGGCATGGTGTTAACTAAATTAGATGAAACTTTGCTCTTGGGTAACGCTTTGGCCGCCTTGATTCACAGTGGCCTGCCCTTAGTGTGTAGCGGCGTAGGCCAGCGGGTGCCAGAAGATTTGTGGTACCCCAATAGTGCCGATTTAATGAAACAAGCGCTGGAGTTAGGGCAGGGCGAATGGGCGCGCATGGAGGCGAACCTATCCTCCCCCGGGTTTGGGCCGCAAAAAGCAGGCGCATAATGGGCCCTTGCTTTGATATAAAACGTATTTAAATGAGCGGCTTGTCTGCATTGTGTAATTTTTTAGGCGAAACCGTATGCAAAACCAACCCGTTCGAGTGATTGCCGTCACCAGTGGCAAAGGTGGGGTCGGCAAAACCAATGTATCTGTTAATTTATCCGTCGCGCTGGCGCGTCAGGGTAAGCGCGTTGTGTTGATGGATGCCGATTTAGGCTTGGGCAATGTCGATGTCTTACTGGGGCTTAAATCGCTTAAAAATTTAAGCCATGTGCTCGCCGGCACCGCCACCTTAGATGAAATTTTGCTGGCAGGCCCCGAGGGCGTGGGCATTTTGCCCGCCTCAAGCGGAATTAAGCATATGGCCGAATTATCACCCACCGAAAACACCGGCTTAATCCACGCCTTTGGCACCTTAACTTATCCGGTTGATGTGATGATGGTTGACACCGCTGCGGGTATTGCCGATTCTGTGGTGCGGTTTGCGCAGGCCGCCAACGATGTGTTGGTTGTGGTGTGTGATGAACCCGCCTCCATTACCGATGCCTACGCCATGATTAAAGTGTTATCGCGCGATCATGGCGTGCAGCGTTTTCAGGTGGTGGCCAATATGGTTCGGGATGCAGGCGAGGGGCGGCGGTTGTTTGAAAAGTTAAATTCTGCGGCAACGCGATTTTTGGATGTGACCTTGATTCACTTAGGCTCTGTGCCGTTTGATGATTATCTTCGCCGGGCGATTCAGCGCCAACAGCCTGTTTTACAAGCGTTTGGCAGCGCACGTTCCTCGCGGGCATTTATCGACATGGCCACACAAATTGGCCGCTGGCCGTTGCCGCGTGGTATGCAGGGGCATTTACAATTTTTTGCCGAGCGGCTTGTTCAATCAGATTTGGGGCTGGAAGTATTTTAATGAATGTGCGTGCTATGTATAGCCATGTGCAAAGTGGGGGCAATGCGGCGGTGGTGGCCGAGCACGCCAATTTGGTCAAGCGGATTGCCTTCCACTTAATGAATCGATTGCCAGATCATGTTCAAGTGGATGATCTTATTCAGTCTGGCATGATCGGGCTGCTGGATGCAGCAAGGCTTTTTGATGCCAGCCATGGCGCCTCATTTGAAACCTACGCGGGTATTCGGATTCGCGGTGCCATGCTCGATGAACTGCGCCGAAACGACTGGACCCCGCGCTCTGTACATCGACGCCACCGCGAAATTGCCCAAGCGGTGCGAGAAATTGAAGCCCAAACCGGTGCCGAGGCCAAAGACAGCGATGTGTGCGCCAAACTCGGCATAAGTTTGGATGAATACTTCGATGCCATCCATGATTTTGCCCAAGTGCGCTTAACGCCGCTCGATCATAGCGGTGATGATCATGATGAAACGCTTGATATTGCCGATCACGGTAATCAACCCGATCAACACCTAAGCCAAGAGCGGTTTTCAGCTGATTTGGCCGAGCACATAGCCGCCCTGCCTGAGCGCGAGCGGCTGGTAATGTCGCTGTATTACGTGGATGAATTAAATCAAAAAGAAATTGGTGCCGTGCTGGGTGTGTCAGAATCTCGCGTGTGCCAAATTCAGAGCAAAGCCATTTTGCGGCTTAAATCCGCTATGCAAGATTGGCGTTAAGCGCGTTTAGCAACTGATGCGTAGATAATATTAAACAATCGGCCAATCCTGCCGATAAGTTGGATAATTGAATCTATCTAAATTAAATAGAGGCTTTAAATAATGGATCGAAATATGAAAATCCTCGTGGTGGATGATTTTTCCACCATGCGGCGAATCATCAAAAATCTGCTCAAAGAATTGGGTTTTACCAATATCGAAGAAGCCGATGACGGGGCAACCGCGCTGCCCATGCTCAAACAAGGCCATTTTGAGTTTCTGGTGACCGATTGGAACATGCCGGGCATGACGGGGATTGATCTGCTTAAAGCCGTGCGCGCAGACCCCGCTTTAGCGCACTTGCCGGTGCTCATGGTTACGGCCGAGGCCAAACGTGAACAAATTATTATGGCGGCGCAGGCGGGGGTTAACGGTTATGTGGTTAAACCCTTTAATGGCCCCACGTTAAAAGAAAAAATCGACAAAATTTTCGAGCGAGTTCAAGGCTAATCAGGCCGCGCTAATTTTGTCGAAACAGGAATCCTTGCAATGGAAGAATCAGAAAAATTGACCCGGCTTACCCAAGCGCGCGGGCTGGTTGCCGCGTTGGAAGCCAATGATGAGGCCGAGTACCTTGCCGGTTTAAATGCACTGGCCGCCAGCCAAACTCAGCCGATGTTTGAAGAAGTAGGGCGCATGACGCGCGAAGTGCATGAGGCACTGATGACATTTGCCACCGATGACCGCTTAAATCTGTTAGCTGAAGATGAAATGCCCGATGCGCGTGATCGCTTGCGCTATGTCATCACCCTAACCGAGCAAGCGGCCAATCGCACCTTGGCCTTAGTTGAAGAAGCGTTTCCTGTGGCTGATCGGCTTATGGATCGCGCCGAGCGCCTGCAAATTGAGCTGGCTCAAATCCAGCAAAGGCATGCCGATAACACCCCTTTAGTTGATGTAATTACCGGGCTTACGGAGTATCTCGAATCGGTGCAGCAAAATGGCGGCGTATTAAAAACCGGGCTAACTGACATCATGATGGCGCAAGAGTTTCAGGATTTATCCGGCCAATTGCTGTTGCGCGTGATTGCCCTGCTTGAAACGCTGGAAGGCAAAATGCTCGGCTTGTTGCAAAAAATTCATCCCGTTTCAGCTGAAAAGCCGGCGGCGCCCACCGTGGCGGCACTCAGCCAAGGTTTGGGGCCGATGGTGCCGGGCGCTAAGCCTCATGCGAGCGCGGCTGAACCCATCAAAAACCAAGATGACGTAGACGATTTACTCGCAAGTTTAGGTTTTTAAAGGTTATTGTTTTTAGCACGATAGTGAATCCAGATTTAGGCGTACCGAGGGTTAGGGCATGGCATTCGAACCAGAAAATGAATTACTCCAAGACTTTTTGATTGAAGCCGGCGAGCTCCTAGATGCCCTCGATTCGCAATTGGTCGGGCTTGAGCAAGCACCGAACGATAAAGAGCTCTTGAACGCGATTTTTCGCGCATTTCACACCATCAAAGGCGGCGCGGGGTTTCTTGAGGTAACACCGCTCGTTGAAGTGTGCCATCGGGCAGAAGATATTTTTAACCTGCTTCGCAATGGCGAGCTCACCGTCACCCCCGCCATTATGGATGTGATGCTGCGCGTGCTCGATGCCTTAAACAGCATGTTTGCCAGTTTGCGGCGGGGGGTATTGCCGCCTTCCGTGGGTGCGCCTTTTTTGCATGAAATCGAACTGTTGTCCCATTCCCAAAAGGCGGGGCAGGCGCCCGCACAAACCGTTTTAGCCGCAGAGCCAGCGCCTGTGGCGCCTTCACCCCAAGTCGCGCCATTGGTTCATTCCGTTGTTGTTGAAACCACCCGTTCCCCAACGGGTTCATCTGAGCTGCCGGTTATCAAACAGGCACCGATTGATACGCAGTTCGATACCTTGTTGCAGGCCCTAGAGGCGGCAGAGGCTGCGCAGACGGCTCTCGCACCCGAACTTTCCACGTCAAGCGATTTAATTACCGATGAGGAGTTCGAGGCTTTATTGGATCGGTTGCACGGCAAAGGCCAGTTTCAGGCGCCGGGGCATAATGCGCCTGAACCGGTGTTGCAAGGGGCATCTGGCACCCATAGCAGTGTACGTGATGAATCGGCGCCAGCCGGGCATGACGATATTACCGATGAGGAATTTGAGCGCGTGCTCGATTCCTTATATGGCAAAGGCCAAGGCCCCACGGCGGCTGTAAAGCCCGCAGCCCCCGCAGCCTTAACTCCGCCTGCGCCCAAAGCGGTTCCGCCCGCTTTGAGTAAACCGGTTGAGCCCGCCCCTGCGATTGAGGCCGCTAAAGTAGAAACCACGGTGCGTGTCGATACCGAACGTTTAGATTTTATTATGAATCTTGTGGGTGAATTAGTATTGGTTCGTAACCGCATGAATACACTCAAATTAAGTTTCAACAATGAAGAAGTCACCCAGGTGATTGCCACCTTAGATATGGTGACATCCGATTTGCAAGGCGCGGTGATGAAAACGCGCATGCAGCCCGTTAAAAAAGTGTTTGGCCGCTTTCCTCGTGTGGTTCGCGATACCGCGCGCATGTTAGGCAAAGAGGTGGAGCTTGTTTTGGTGGGCGAGGAAACCGATCTCGATAAAAATCTGGTTGAAGCCTTGGCCGATCCGTTAGTGCATTTGGTGCGAAATTCAGTGGACCACGGTATTGAAATGCCCGATGTGCGTTTGGCTCAGGGTAAACCCGCCCAAGGCACCGTCACTTTATCTGCCGCGCAAGAGGGCGATCACATTCGCTTATCGATTAGTGATGATGGCGCCGGTATGAATGCCGAGTTACTGCGCCGCAAATCGGTTGAAAAAGGGCTTTTAACCGAAGAAGCTGCCGCACGCCTCAACGAGCAAGAGTGCTTTGAGCTAATTTTACTGCCCGGCTTTTCAACCAAAGATGCAATCTCCGATATTTCAGGCCGTGGGGTCGGCATGGATGTGGTTAAAACCGCCATTACCCGACTTTCGGGTTTAATCAATATCGATTCCGCGCCCGGTGTAGGCACCACGATCAACATTAAGGTGCCGTTAACTCTCGCCATTTTACCCACCTTGATGGTGGTGGTAAGCGAACGCAAATACGCCATTCCGCTGGGTATTGTGAGTGAAATTTTTGAAATGGCAGATAAAGAAATCAATATTGTCGATGGCCAAGCCACCATCATCGTGCGCGATCGGGCGCTGCCCTTGTATCGCTTAAATCATTGGTTGGCCTTAACGGGTGAACCCATGACGGGGCGCGGTTTAAATGATTTAGTCGTGATGGTGCAAGTCGGCGCGCAACTGATTGCCTTGGTGGTAGATTCCGTGATTGGCCAAGAAGAAGTGGTAATTAAGCCCTTGGGCGAGCTATTGCACAACGTGGGCGGCTTTGCAGGCGCCACCATCACCGGAGATGGCCATATCGCCCTAATTTTAGATTTGCCCGGCTTGATGCGCCGCAATATTCAGCCGCGCCAAAAACCCAAACTCAAGGTGGTGGCTTAATTATGGCTGTTGGCGTTTTAATCGTCGATGACTCGGTGTTTTTCCGCCGGGCGCTGCGCGAGCTGATTGCCAGTGATGATCGCCTCACCGTCGTGGGCGAGGCTACCAATGGTCGGGAGGCCATTCTCAAAGCTTGCCAACTGAAACCCGATGTCATCACGATGGATGTGGAAATGCCGATTCTCGATGGCATCGCGGCCGTGCGAGAAATTATGAGCCGCTGCCCTGTGCCTATCATGATGCTGTCTTCGTTAACCCGGGCGGGCGCGGTGGCAACATTTGATGCGCTGGATGCCGGAGCGGTTGATTTTTACGCCAAAAACTCAGATGACCCGTCGCAAGCGCTCAATCAAAGCGCCAAAATGCTAACCACCCGTTTGCGCTTGCTGGCCACGCGCAAACAGCGCCAGGCTTTAAATTTAGAGCAGCCCCCGCGCAACCTTGGCAATTCGGGGCAAATTCTGCCCGCATCAAGCGCGGTTGAACGGGGCGTTATTGCTCGGCGGGGCATTGTGGTGATTGGCTCATCCACCGGCGGGCCTGCGGCATTGCAGCGCGTATTACAAGATATTCCCGCCGATTTCCCCGTGCCGATTGTGATTGCCCAGCACATGCCTGCTGCGTTTACCGGCCCGTTTGCGAGCCGATTAAACGAGAGCTTGCCGCTTAATGTAGTTGAGGTGAGCGATGGCAGCCCGTTGGTGCCCGGCACCGCCTACCTTATTCCCGGGGGTACGCATGGCGAAATTAAAATGCGCGCGGGCGGGTTGGTCTTTGCGACCCGTGTGCCGGTCGTAGCTGAGCATTTTCGCCCCAGCGTGAATGTGTTATTTCAATCGGCAGCTCAAGCGGTGGGAGCCGATGTGCTGGGGGTGATTTTAACCGGCATGGGCGATGATGGCACAGAAGGCGCCCGAGCCGTGCGCTCAGGGGGTGGGCATATCTGGGCACAGGATCAGGCCAGTTGCGTGATTTATGGGATGCCCGCAGCGGTGGCAAAAGCCGGTTTAGTGCAAGCGGTATTGCCTTTAAACGATATAGGTCTTGCCCTATCGAGGTGCGTGCGATGAATGTCTGGGCCATAGCAAACCAAAAAGGCGGTGTCGGCAAAACCACCACCACCATTAGCTTGGCGGGGCATTTAGCCCAACAGGGCGCGCGGGTACTGCTTATTGATATTGATCCCCATGGCTCGATGACCGCTTATTTTGGCATGGAACCCGATGCGCCCGGCGCGAGTGTCTACTCGCTCTTTAAAGCCGCCGCAGAAGGGGCAGTATTAAACCCCCTGCGGGTCATTCACCCCACCGCTTTTGAGCAAATCAGCCTAATGCCAGCGGCAACGGCTTTGGCGACCTTGGATCGTCAACTCGGCAAACAAGATGGCATGGGTTTGGTGCTCAAACGCGCATTAGCTTTGCTGCACGATCAATTTGATGTGGTTCTGATCGATTGCCCCCCCATTTTGGGCGTGACGATGGTGAATGCACTGGCCGTCGCCGAGTTTTTATTCATCCCCGTGCAAACCGAGTTTTTAGCACTCAAAGGGTTAGAACGCATGCTCAACACGCTGGCCATGGTGCAGCGTTCGCGTAAACAGCGGTTGGATTATTTGATTGTGCCCACCATGGTGGATATGCGCACCCGAGCCTCGCGCGATACGCTCCAAACTCTGCGTGATCGTTATCCATCCGAACTTTGGGCCGATTTTATTCCGGTTGACACGCTCTTTCGTGAAGCCAGCCGCTTGGGTTCGCCCTTATCTTTTCTGCAGCCCGATAGCCGGGGCAGCCAAGCCTACGCGGCCTTGTTAGCACATCGGCAACAGGGCGTGGCGCAATCCCCGCACCCGAGCAGCGTGCCCGTACTCACTCAAGAGGTGCTGCCATGAGCGGCGCGCAGGTATCAGCCGATAAACCCAACGGATTAGTACCGCAAGGTGCGGCCTTAGCAGATTATCTTGATGGATTACTTAAAGAGGATCAAACGCATCCGCCTGTGTTCCCTGCCGTCAAATTAGCCCTTGTAACAGCCCCGCCATTACCCTCTGCCCCCTCAGAAGGAGCGCAGCCCCAAGCGCAAATACCGAACGCATTTACCGAAGGAGCCGAGGCCAACGAAACGCCCGCTCCTTGTGCCCCAGAGTACACAAACGATTTAACCTTAGAGCTACCCCCGTTAGATTCAGCCCTGTTCGATTTACACCAGTGCGAACCCTTCGGTCATCAGCCGAGCTCAAGCATTGCTATGGGTATCAATGCGTTATCAGCCCCATCTGAGCCAGATCAAGCCCAAGCCGCAGCGGCGGATATTCACCGCGCCGACCCATTAGAATCGGCGTTGCAGCCGCAGGTTCAACAAGACCCGCCTAGCGAGCTCAGTGACGCGTTACCCAATACACAGGAAAGCCCGTGGCGTATTTTTTCAGCCGGCGCCATTAAAATTGCGATTGCCCGCACCGCAATCAAACACTTGCTAACGCCCGCACCCCTCAAGCCCATTGCGGGCGCACCACTCGGTGTGGCCGGCATAATCGAGCTTGAAGGCCGGACACGCATGGTGTTATCGCTCCCCGATTGGTTGGGGGCGAAAAAATTTGCCGACACGGCCCTAACCTTTGGCGAACAAGGGCTGTGGGGGCTTTCTGTGGGCGCGGAGGTATTTGATTGTGCTTGGGATGAGGCGCAAACAAGCTGGCGCACGGCTGACGAGCGCAATCCGGCACGCCCAGGGTTTATAGGGTTTAATCAGGCGGCGGGGCTGGTTTTTATTGATCCAAATGAATTGCGCGCCCTCTTTTTGCTAGGGCGTTAAACCATGCCGCCTTGGCTGAGCCGATAAAAAGTGAGTTTTTTAACCGAGTTTGTGAATTTAGCAGGACAAAATCTATGAGCCAGAGCGCCTACCTCATTAATAACCAAAACTCACTGGATGACATGGGCTTAGAGCAAGGGCCTGCCGTTATTTCGCGCTGGGTTACGTTTACGGTGGCCGATGAAACCTACGCGCTGAATGTGTTAGATGTGCAGGAAGTTTTACGCGCCGCTGAAATTACCCCCATACCCGGCGCGCATCCTGCGGTGCGGGGCATTATTAATTTGCGCGGGAATGTCGTCACCATTTTAGATGCGCGGGTATTTTTTGCCTTACCCGAAAAACCCTTTGATGACGATAGCCGGATTATGGTGGCTGAGCTCCGCTCGGGCGAGGTTGCCGGTATCGTTGTAGACAGTGTCGCCGAGGTAATTGCGCTGGATGAGGCGGTCGTCAATGCAGCTAAACGCACCGGCGGGGATGAAGGCTCGGCTCATATTTTAGGCGTGGTGCCGCAAACCGAGAAAGGCAGCGATAAATTGATTATCCTTGTCGATCTTAAAGGGCTATCGGAACTCGGAGAAAAATGAGCCAATATTTGCTTATCAGTATGGCGGGCGGCGCGTTATTGTTTGCCCTGATTTCACTTATCGCCGTGACACGGTTGGCCGCTTCGGTTAAAACCCACAGCAGTAACGCCCGTTGGTTGCAAGCGCAACTGGAGCGGATTGAAAACGAACAAGGTTCCATCGAATCCGCGTTGGCCGGTTTAGGTCGGCATATGGATGGGTTTGATCAAAAAATCAAACACCAAGCGCAGCGCATGGAACATATTGAAACCCGTGTGATAAGTGCAACCAATGCCGATGACACCGAGCGGGGTTTTTCGCATGCGGTTCGCTTAAGCACTCAGGGCCGGGTATCGCTGCAAGAGTTAATTAACGATTTTGGCTTATCTGAAAGCGAAGCTCAGCTGTTGTTGCGCATTAATCAACCCAAAACGGGCTAATTAAACGTGAACCAAGGGAGGGTTGCGCGTCATAAATTTTGCATTGTCATTATAAATTCATTTTTGGTTGGCAAATACCTGATAGAGTACGGTGGAATTAAACTCTATGAGGAACTTGCTATGTCGATGAAAGACGCGTTAAACAAACACACACCCTGGAAAATTGTGCATTGGGCCATTGGCGGCTTAATTGCCATCCAAGCCCTGGTTTTTACGACCTTAGCCTTAACCTTGGGTATCGCCTCACAGTAATTTGGGGTGCTGTTTGTGGAAAAAGCCAAGTTCAACTTGGCTTTTTTTATGGCGGGGAAAACCGATCAGAACAACAGGCTTTATATCAAACCCCTATTTGAATGATTCACCGGCAAGAAACTCGGCTACATCCAGCGCCGCATAGGTTAAAACCCCATCGGCACCGGCGCGGCGAAACCCCATCATGGTTTCGAGCAAGCATTTGCGCCAATCGAGCCAGCCATTATCGGCGGCAGCCCGCAGCATCGCGTACTCGCCTGAAACGTGGTACGCAAATGTCGGCGCTTTAAGTTCGGTTTTAATTCGATAAATCATATCAAGGTACGGCATGCCGGGTTTAACCATGACCATATCCGCCCCTTCGTTTAAATCCATCGCCACTTCATGGAGTGCCTCATTGGCATTAGCCGGATCCATTTGATAGGTGGTTTTATCGGCTTTACCCAGATTGCCCGAGGAGCCGACCGCATCCCGAAAGGGGCCATAAAAACTGGAAGCATATTTCGCGCTGTACGCCATGATTCGGGTGTGGATGAACTGGTTAGATTCCAAGGCTTGGCGGATCGCGCCAATGCGCCCATCCATCATGTCGGAGGGGGCCACAATATCGGCACCCGCCTTGGCATGAGATAAAGCTTGGCGGACTAACACCTCAACCGTTTCATCGTTAAGCACATAGCCTTGTGCATCGGTTAAGCCATCTTGCCCGTGCGTTGTGTAGGGGTCGAGCGCGACATCGGTCATAATGCCTAATTCGGGAAAGGCGCTTTTAAGCGCCCGCACACTGCGCTGCACCAAGCCTTCGGGATCATAAGCCGCTTCTGCCTTTGCTGATTTTGCGCTGGCCGGTGTCACCGGAAATAAGGCAATGGCGGGTATGCCTAACCGCTGCGCGCGATCGGCTGTTTCGAGCAATAAATCAATGCTTTGGCGAAATACGCCCGGCATGGAGGTAATTGCCTCACGTTGATTTTGACCTTCCAACACAAACACGGGCAGAATTAAATCATTGGCCGATAGGGTGTTTTCTTGCATCAAACGGCGGCTAAAGGCATCGCGCCGCATTCGGCGCGGGCGATGAGCAGGGTAGGGGCGATGAATCATCGGTTCGATCTCCTCGTGTGGGTGAGGTCGGCTCGGGCGTCAAAGGCGAACATCCGCATCAGCCTTGGCAAAATTTAGCCGCCCCCAATGGGTTAAACATTAAACAGGAAGTTTAGAACATCGCCATCTTTGACGATGTACTCTTTGCCCTCGGCTCGCATTTTGCCCGCCTCTTTGGCGCCCGCCTCACCCTTGTATTGAATAAAATCATCAAAAGCGATGGTTTGTGCGCGAATAAACCCCCGTTCAAAATCGGTATGAATAACCCCCGCCGCTTGAGGTGCCGTGTTGCCCTCGTGGATTGTCCAGGCGCGCACTTCTTTTACCCCTGCGGTAAAGTACGTTTGCAAACCCAATAACTTATACCCCGCGCGAATCACGCGATTTAACCCAGGTTCTTCTAAGCCCAAAGCGGTTAAAAACTCATCGCGTTCGTTATCATCCAGCTGCATAAGTTCCGCCTCGATGGTGGCACACACCGGCACGACCGGTGCGCCTTCAGTGGCGGCATGCGCTATGACGGCATCAAGATAGGGGTTATTGACAAAGCCCTCTTCGCTTACATTAGCAATATACATAATGGGTTTGGCTGTCATGAGTTGCAGATCACGAATGACGGCCAACTCTTCTTTGTTTAACCCTAACGCGCGCACGGGTTGCACGGCATTTAACCCCGCAAAAACTTTCTCAAGCACCTCTTTGCGCGCCATGGCCTCTTTATTGACACCCGATTTACTCGCTTTCACCGCGCGATCTAAATTACGAATAACGACGTCTAAATCGGCTAATACCAATTCGGTGTTAATAATTTCAATATCATCCAGCGGGTTAACTTTGCCCGCGACATGGATAATATCGTCATTATCAAAACAACGAACCACTTGGGCGATAGCATCAGTTTCGCGAATATTGGTTAAAAACTGATTGCCCAATCCTTCGCCTTTAGACGCACCTTTAACCAAGCCCGCGATATCGACAAATTCCATCGTCGTGGGCACAACGCGTTCTGGATTAACAATTAAGGCTAATTGATCCAGCCTAGGATCGGGCATCGCCACAATACCGACATTGGGCTCAATAGTGCAAAACGGGTAGTTTTCAGCCTGAATATTGGCCTTGGTTAAGGCATTAAAAAGGGTGGATTTCCCCACATTTGGCAAACCAACGATGCCGCAATTAAAACCCATGGACTGTCTCCGCGTTTGATAAAAATGATTAAAAAGTGGCGGCTATGGTACGCCAAATAGCCGATGCTGTGGGAATGCGTGCAAGGGTACGTATAAGGGCGTTAGGCGGCGGTAAAGCCGTTGATCAGGGGGATCATTTGCGCTAAATCGGCATTAAGTAGTTCATCAATATGATCTAGCGCATGGTTTATGCAGCTATCGATCAGCAGGCGTTCTGAGGAAGGCGGATTAGCGAGTACAAAACCCACCACCTGAGCGCGATCCCCAGGATGGCCAATGCCTAACCTTAAGCGCCAAAACTCGGCACTGCCCAGCTGCGCTTGAATATCTTTAAGCCCGTTATGCCCCCCATGGCCGCCGCCTTGTTTGATTTTCATTTTGCCGGGTAATAAATCGAGCTCATCGTGCACGATAAGAATATCTTGCGGCGCAATTTTGTAAAAATTCGCGACAGCGGCGACAGTTTTACCCGATAAGTTCATGAACGTTTGAGGTTTGGCGATTCGGCGATCCCGCTGCGCCATAAAAACGCGCAGTAAATCCCCATGAAATTTAGGCTCTGTGGTGAAAGTGCCATTGATTCGGCGCGCAAGGTTATCGCAAAACCAAAACCCTGCATTATGGCGGTTGCCCTCGTATTTTTGCCCGGGATTACCAAGCCCTGCAATTAATTGAATCGCCATGAGGGTTCGCCTCCAATAAGGGTTAAAACTAAAAACCCGCTGGTTTGGCACGTTCCAAGAGGAAAGGCAAACTCAACGGGGTTTAGCAATATCGACGCCCCGATATCATCGGGTTATCGGTAATTAGGCTTCAGGTTCGATGGTTTTATCCAGTTTGGATGCGTGAATGGTGACCACCGCTGCATCGTGCTCCGCACCTTGGGCTAACGCTGGGATTTTAACGCCAGCAGGCAGCACGATTTGGCTTAAATGCAAGGATTGATGAATATCCAGGGCTATAAGATCAACCGTAATAAACTCAGGCAAGGCGCTTGCCGTGCAGTCGATATGAATTTCAGTTAAGGCAATATGCACCAAGCCACCGGCTTTCGCGCCGACGCAGGTATCTTTGTTCAAGAAATGCAAAGGCACAGTGACATGCAAGGTTTCGTTGGCTGAAACGCGCTGAAAATCGGCATGCATTACCGCAGGCTTGAACGGGTGGCGGTGCAAATCACGCAAAATGACTTGAGTGGTGGTGCCATCAACATTTAATTCAAGCACATGCGAGTAAAACGCTTCGTGCTCAAGGTGCTTGATGATTTCATTGTGTTCAATCGTAATGGCCTCGGGGGCTGTGCTACCACCATAAACAATCGCCGGAATGCGGCCTTCGTGACGCAGGCGGCGGCTCGCACCTTTCCCCTGATCATCACGACGCTTGGCATTAAGTACAAACGTTTCTTTAGACATAAAATAAACTCCAGATTTTAAAAACATCTGGCCTTATACCGCGCAATTAATCGCGCTAAGGCCAGTGTGATGGGGGGTGTTCGCGACCAAACACCCCCAACGCCTCACCAAGGTTGTCGCATGGGACACAGCTTGATAAGGCGCAAAATTATAGAGGAATCAATCGAGAATAGCCAGAAAATCAGCCAGTTCAAGCGGATAATGGGTATTAGTCGTTGTAGAGGGAGCTCACCGATTCGTCGGTGTGGATGCGTCGAATGGTTTCAGCCAGCATGCCAGCCACTGAGAGCACGCGGATTTTTTGGCACTGCTGCGCCTCAAGCTTGAGCGGAATGGAGTCGGTGACAACCAATTCATCCAGATCTGAACCATTGATATTGTCAATCGCATCGCCCGATAAAATGGCATGGGTGGCATAAGCTACGACCTTTTTGGCGCCATGTTTTTTGAGTGCGCTGGCCGCTTTGCACAAAGTGCCGGCGGTATCAACCATATCATCCACAATGATGCAGGTTTTATCGCGCACTTCGCCAATAATGTGCATCACTTGAGACACGTTAGGGCGTGGGCGGCGTTTGTCAATAATGGCGAGGTCTGAATCATCTAGGCGTTTGGCGACAGCGCGGGCTCGAACCACCCCGCCCACATCGGGCGATACGACAATCAGATCATTGTATTTTTGGCGCCAAATATCGCCCAATAAAATAGGGGAGGCGTAAACGTTATCTACGGGGATGTCGAAAAAGCCTTGAATTTGATCGGCGTGTAAATCTACGGTGAGAATACGATCAACCCCAACGCTTTGGAGCATATTGGCAACGACTTTCGCGCTGATGGGTACGCGGGCGGATCGCACGCGGCGGTCTTGGCGTGAATAACCGTAGTAGGGGATAACCGCGGTTATGCGATAAGCCGATGCACGGCGTAACGCATCCACCATGACCATGAGTTCCATGATGTTGTCATTGGTGGGATCGCAGGTTGGTTGAACGATGAAAATATCTCGTCCGCGAACATTTTCCAAAATTTCAACGAAGCTTTCGCCATCGCTAAATCGGGAAACCGTGGCTTGACCAAGTTGTATATCAAGGCTTTCAACAACACGCTCGGCGAGTGCTCGATTTGCGTTGCCAGAAAATACCATCAGGGTTCTTTGGATTGTCATCATTCTTCCGGGAATTTGGCTGGGCCGCTAGGATTCGAACCTAGGTATGCTGGGATCAAAACCCAGTGCCTTAACCAACTTGGCGACGGCCCAAACGAAAGAGGAGCGCATCTTAACGAAGCATTTGGGCTTTGCCAAGTCTTTTGCGCAATATTTTTAATGTTTTGTGCATTCATGCCGTTGCACACGCAGGCGTCACAAAGGCTTTTGCCACGATTACCCGCTTGGCCGCCTTGATTTCATTCAGAATATTGGCGGCGATACGCTGACCTTCCGCCTCGCTTTCAACCGGTGCAAAAAGGCAGGCGCCACTGCCGGTTAAGCGGGCAAAGCCGGCTTGGGCGCGCAGGGCATGAAAGCAGTCGTTGATGGCGGTGGATTCTTGGCATGCAATGGGCTCAAAGGCATTGCCGGCCTGTGTTTGCCAATGAGATAAGGTGTATGGGGCATCCTGTTTTGGGGTGTCGCGGCATAGTTGCGGGTGGGCAAACCCATGGCGCGTTAAAAGAACTGATTGCGGCACAACCACAACAAACCATTCGGTATTGGGCGGGCGTGTCATCGGCGTTATGCGCTCACCCACGCCTTCAGCCCACGCGCCGGTCTGGTTGATGAATACAGGCACATCGGCACCCAATCGCACCGCTAATTCAAGGAGCTGAGGTTGCGATAAATCAAGCGCCCAAAGGCGATTTAAGGCCAGTAATGTTGTGGCAGCGGCAGAAGAGCCGCCCCCCATGCCGCCGCCGATGGGGGTATTTTTTTGCAGGAGAATATTTGCGCCGAGGGGCGATTTTCCTTGCTCAATAGCGATTTGTTGTAACGCGATTGCGGCGCGATAGATGAGGTCATCTTGAATAATAGGCGGTTGCTGCAAAATGGACTCATCGCCCGCTTGCCACTGCACGGTGATTTGTGGCGTTTGGCTTGCATCAATTTGCAGCCAATCACCGTACTCGATGAGCTGAAAGTAGGTTTGCAGCTCGTGATAGCCTTGAAACTTGCCTTCTGTTATTTGCCCATTGATATGCAGGAATAAGTTAAGTTTGGCAGGGGCGAGCCCACGGTAGGATTGAGCCGGGATGCCGCTCACGGCTGTGGCTCAGGGGCAATAGGGGGCACAGACCATGAATCAACAATTAGCTTGAGCGTCACATTATCTTTGCTTACGTTGATTTTTTTGGGCAGGGCGATGGGGGCAGCCGCAGGGGGCATATATTGCTCATATTCGATTGTCCAGCCCGAATCATGCAGGGTTTGTAGCAACCCTTGCGCGTTAAGGTTAAAGGTGACCTTGGGTTGGTGGGGAATGCCCCGAATCCAATCGGGCAAAGCGGCAAGGGGGATTTGCCAGCCGGTGAGTTTGGCGATGGTGGCTTGGGGATCTTGGGTGATTTCTTGATTACCCGAGGAATCGGTAATCATCATCAAATGCGGTTGCCCCTTGAGTTCCACGACGCCCTGGTTGAGCGGGGCGCTGAGTGTGATTCGTGAAAAATCGCCGGTTTGTTTCCAATCGAGATTAACGGTGCCGCCTTGGTTTTCTGTGCGGATGGCAATGCGCCCAAGGCACTGCCAATCTTGCAGGTTTTTAATGACCAGCGCATGGCGTTGCCAGGTGGGCATTAAACTCTGCTGCTCTGCCGTGGATAATTCGGGCTGAAGGGGTATTTGAGCGCAACCGGCTAATAACCCGATTAAAACACTGCCGAGGGCCGCAAACTTTATTCGAGCAGGGTTCATTGATCGGTTTCGGGTACGTTAAGCAGGAGCTCTGGGGCGAATTTTTTTACCGCCTCTTGCAACACCGGCAGGTTTGGATTAAGCCCCAATGCCCGCTGCCATATAGCTTTGGCCTCATCGGGTTTGTTTTGATGCCAGAGCACGATGCCCCAATGGGCGCCTATTTCAGGGTCGGGGGTTAATTTAAATGCCTGCTGTAGCGTTTCCGCCGCTTCACTGAGTTTGCCTTGGCGATAATAAACCCAGCCCAAGCTATCGAGATAGGCGGCGTTATCGGGCTCAAGGGTTAGGGCTTTTTGGACTAATTGCTCGGCTTCATTCAGGTTGATATGTTCGTCGGCCAAGGTAAAACCAAGTGCATTGAGCGCAGCGGCATTGTTGGGGTCCTCTTCAATGACTTGCCTTAACGCATCACGCGCCTCAATACTGCGGTTGAGTTTGAGTAACAGCATGGCGCGTTGCAGTTGAATATCTGCGGTGCCGGGCCACAGGGTTGCCGCCTCGGTGAGCAGGGTGAGCGATTCTTGATCTAGCCCTTGAGATTGAAGAAGCCCGGCTTTGGCAAGAGTGAGCCGTTGCTTGTCGGCCACATCAATGGGGGCTGCCAGCGCAATATCTAAGCTTTGCAAGGCGCCGGTCATATCATCTGATTGCGCATAGGCGGCGGCCATTAAAATACGCGCTTCGGCGTAATGATCGCTTGTAGGCGCAATGTGATTAAAGTGTTTGATCGCGACATTAAGCTGATTGGCTTGGGCGGCTAAACGGCCGAGCAGAAGCTGCGCGAGATTGCGCTGGCCAGGTATTTTTTCTAATTTAAGCAGGGCTTTTTGCGCGAGGGTGGGGCGCTCAATTTGTAAGGAGAATAAAGCGAGATTGCGAAGTTGCGCCGGGTCTTTTATCGGTTTGCGTAAAAGCGCTTCAATGAGTTTTCCGGCTTGATGCGCATTGCCCGCGCGCACATAAGCTTCAATTAAGCCTGTGGTATAGCGATCGGTGTTGGGAAATTGCCGGTTGGCTAGTTTCAGCGCATCAATTAAGCCGGTTTGATCACCCGCTTGGCTCATGGCGACAATTAAGATGTCGTACGCTGTTTCATTACTCGGATCGAGCGCAATAATTTGCCGCGCGGCATTAATGGCTGTTTGGGTTCGGCCAAATTTAAGCTCAAGCTTGGCCACAATTAATTGCGCGGCCACCACGTTAGGAAATTGCTGGGCGAGATGATCGGTGTAGCGAATCGCGAGCGCCTGCGGAACATTTTTATCAAGATAGGCGCCCAGCTCATTAAAAACAGCCGTATCGTTGGTGCCGGCGCGGTGTAGCCACTGGGTTAATGCTTGATCTGCGGCCGGAAAGTTATCGAGCTGTAGGGCGCTTACCGTTAGCGTTGCGGCAGCTTTGTCTGAACTGGGGGCTTGTTGCACCCAGCGTTGGGCTGTTTTAAACGCTAAATCATAGCGCTTGGCAATCAGCGTAATTTGCGCCGCCCGCGCCAAAATAGCCACTTCATCTGAGTTTTGTGCCGCCGCATAATAAAAATCGGCTGACTGCGTTAAATGATCGGCCTGCCCCTCAAGCTCGCCCGCCATAATCAGATAAATCGGATTTTTTTCGATCTCGGCCCGCGTGTGGGCGAGTTGCTCGGGTGTTTGCGTGCGAATGTTAGGCTGTTGCGCTTCGGCTGGAGCCACAGGCTGCTGCACTGCCAAAGGCGCCCCTGCGGTTAGCGTGCTGCACCCGGGTAATGCCAGTGACATTGCCAAGAAGAGGGGGGATAAACTCATGAGCTCGCGCATGTCGTATAGGGTCTCAATGCAAATTTAGGGGCGGGTGATTCAACGATCACCAAGTTAAAAATTAGCTTTAGTGTAGCGGTTCGTTCGGCTTTGCGCTTGTATGGAACCTCTGATCAAATCCCTTGTGGCCGAGACGGGCTTTTGAGGGATGAGCCGCAAGGCGCGGTGCTAAACGAATGGTTATTCCATTCGTGAGTGCCGCAACACAGCGGATCGCCCTCAAAAGCCCGTCCCATGCGGGTTGCTGCCCCGTGTCTATCCAGCATGGGGGGCTCATGATTAAAAATGGCAGGGAATACCCCTGCCATTTAATGGTGTCACCCGTTTTATTGGCGCTTGAATTTTTTTAAATCTTCTTTTTACAATATCGCTGGGTTGCTTGCATCTTTTTGTTTTTGCTGGCGAATTTGAATATCTAACTGCCAGAAGTAATACAAAATCGGGATGACCACCAAGGTTAATAAGGTTGACGCGAGGGTGCCGAATATCAATGAAACCGCGAGGCCGCCGAAGACGGGATCGGTCACCATAACGGCTGACCCAAAAATAATGGCTAGGGCGGTAAGTAAAATGGGGCGGAATCGCACGGCGCCAGCGGTGATGACAGATTCTTTGAGCGCAAACCCTTGCTTTCGGTAATCTAAGATAAAATCAATCAAAAGCAACGAGTTGCGGACAACAACCCCCGCGAGTGCGATAAACCCAATCATTGAGGTGGCATTAAACGGCATGTTAAAAAGCCAGTGGCCGGGGAAAATGCCCACCAAGGTGAGGGGAATGGCGCCCATCACAATCACGGGCAGCATGAAGGATTGGTAATAGCCCACAAGCAAAAGGTAAATAAAGATTAAGGCCACGATGAATGCCGCGCCGAGATCCCGAAATACATCCAGCGTGAGTCGCATGTCGCCACCCCAAAGGAGCTGATAGCGGTCAATATCTTGGGGTTGCTCATCGACAAAACCCAAGTTACCGGTAGTAAGGGTGACGTTGTTGGCTAACTTCATGTCGTTGAGCCATTGATTGAGCGTTAAGGTGGCGTACACCGGCGAGCTGCCGAGCAAATCGCCTTGCACATAAACCACATCATGCTGATCTTGATCCAAAATCGGTTTAGCAACGCTGGATTTAACAATATCCACCAAGCTGCCGATGGGGATTTGTTTGCCATTCGCGGCGGTGATTGTCAGATCGCGCACTTGCTGAATATTGGCACGATCACTTTGCGGTAAGCGCACCACAATATTAATCGGCTCGGCCGAATGCGCTTCGTGCAAAGACCCCACCGTTGTGCCCTGAACATAGGTGTGAATGAGCTGGGCGATTTGTGCGGGCGCAACCCCAGATTGCATGGCTTTTTGGCGATCGACCGTAATAAGGTATTCCGGCGCGGTGGTGGTGATGCTGTCATCGACGTTAATCATACCGTACACATCGCTGAACTTGGCTTTCACCTCATTGGCAATGGCGCGTAGTTCGGCGTAATTAGGCCCATGAATTCGCGCCAAAATTTGGGACCGCACCGGTGGGCCAGGTGGGGTGAGATAGAGTTTGACCAAAGCCGGCTTAGCCGCTTCACGAACCGTTTTAAGCTCGTGCCAAATTTTTGCCGCCACCACTTCGGTATCGGGCCTGTGATGTTCTGAGATGATATTGACGCGAATTTGGGCAATATTGCTGCTTTCTCGCATCATATCGCCGCGCACCATGCCCGCGAAGGTGAGCGGTGCCGTGCGCCCAATGAATGTTTGATAGTTCGTTACATAAGGGCTTGCCGCCAACACATGCACCACGTTATCGACCACGCGCGCGGTTTCATCTAGCGCCGTGCCCGCAGGGGTATCCACCTCCATCACAAACGTGCTGACATTGCCTTCGGGCAGCATTTTAAGGCTGACCCCACCGGCACTTAAGGGGCCGTTCATCCCCGCTGGGCGAATGAATTGCCACGCCGGCATCACCATAGAGGCGAGCATGAGCAATAACACAAGGATCAAGAAAAATAAGGAGATAGCCCGGCTGCCAAGCAAAGGTTTGATCACGGCGGTGTACCCGCGCTGTAAAATATCCGGCTTGTGCGGTTCATGGCCATGCGCTTCCCGATCGGCAATTTGTTTGCTCGCCTTGCCGCCTAACCAACGATAAGCAGCCCACGGCACAACGATATAGGCCAGTAATAACGAGGCGACCATGGCGATCGGCACGTTAATGGGAATGGGCAACATAAAGGGCCCCATCATGCCGGATACAAACGCCATGGGCACAAAGGCGAAAATAACGGCGATGGTGGCGATGTTGGTGGGGTTGCCAATTTCATTGGTTGCGCGGATGAGCAAATCACCAAATGTTTTCTCGGTGCCTTCGTGAATGTGTCGGTGGATGTTTTCAATCACCACAATGGCGGCATCCACCAACAAGCCCAGCGATAATATGAGCGCGAACAAGGAGATACGGTTAATAGTTTGGCCAATCACAAAGCCTACGCCTAAAACCACGAATAAAGTTAGCGGCACGGTTAAGGTAACGATCAGCGCTTCACGCCAGCCTAAAAAGAAAAATAAAATAATGAGCACGACCAAAACGGCAATGGCCAAATGCTCCATGAGCAAATTAACGGCATCATCGGCGCGCTTGCCGTAATCGCGGGTGACGGTAACATCCACATCATGCGGCACCATTTGGCGCTCAACCACGGCTAATTTATCGAGCACCCGTTGGGTGACCGTCACCGCATTGGCGCCCGCCCGTTTGCCAATAGCCAGAGTTACGGCGGGGGTGGATTGGCCTACCGCTTTATTATTTTCATTGCCATGTCCATTGCCTTGGCCATAACCAAAGGCGGAAAACTGCTCGTTTTGCTCGGGGGCAATTTGAATGGTGGCCACATCGCGCAAAAATACGGGGCGCTGATTGTGTTCGCCAATAATGATCTCGCCCAAATCGCTTACGTTGGAGAATGCGGCATCGACCCGCAGCGCGGTAAGCTCGTTGTTATTAACTAAAGCGCCGCCCGGTAACACCACATTCGAGGCTTTGAGTAAGTTAATCACGGTATCTAACGCAATGCCGGTGCTGCTTAATTTTTGCGGATTAATCTCGACGCTCAAAATCTCACGATGACCACCAATCACGCTGCTGTTCCCCACATCGGGTACGCTTTGGAGTTGATCTAAAACCCGCGCGCCCAGTTCACGCAAAGCCACACCATCCATATGCGCGGAGCTTAAAGTGATGGTCATAACCGGCACATCGGTAATGCCAATACTTTTAACAATTGGTTGGCTTGTGCCTTGCGGTAATTTATCCATGTTTCGGCTGAGCTGGTTATAGAGCAGCAGCAAGCTGCGCTCTTCATCACTGCCGACTTTAAATGAAACGGTCACAATGCCCATGTCATTAACCGCATAGCCATAGGTGTGATCCACCCCTTTGATGCTGGCCATAATGGCTTCTAAGGGCTTAACGACTTGCTCTTGAATTTGCTGGGCACTATTACCCACCCGCTGCACTAAAATTTGTGCCCCAGGCACCACAATTTCAGGGTTGTATAAGCGGGGCGTAATAAAAAATGCCATTAACCCGAATAAAGTCAGGGCGATCATAATCAGCGCGGTAATCTTCGAGCGCATAAAACTACGGGCTAATTTGCCCGCAAGGTTTAAAGCGGGCTCTGGCGTGGGGGGATTATTTTTAAGATTCTCGCTCATGATGCGGGGCTTTCTGTGGCGGATGGGGCGGTGGGCGTAATGTGTACGCCATTTTGTAAGCGGGTATTGGCTTCGGTAACAAGCTTATCTCCGGCCACGAGCCCCGCGAGAACCACTTGCTGATCGTGAACGCGGTCGCCTAAGCGCACCATTCTAAACCAAGCTATATTTTGCGCATCAACCACAAAAACCCCGCGTATGCCCCCGCGCTCATGAATGGCGGCTGAGGGAATTACGATACCCGTTTCGTGCGCCACCGCCACGGCCACAACCACATAGTTGCCGCTTCGCACATCGATTGCATCCGGCACGCCAATTTTTACGGTATGGGTATGCGTGACAGGATCGGTGGCATCCACCATGCGCTCCACCTTGCCTTCAAACTGATGCTGCTCGCCGGTGAAATCGGTGTAATGAACGGTGAGCGGCTCCCCCAGTTTTAAGGTGGCGAATGCTTGGCTGTTAATTTGTACTTCAACCTGCTTTTGGCCGCTGCCTTGCAGGGTTAAAAGTGGTGTGCCGGGGTTGGCTATTTGCCCTGGGTCAACCATTCGATTTGTAATGGTGCCGGCAAAAGGCGCTGCAATTTTTACGTACGTGAGCTGCGCCTGAGCTTGCTTTAAGGCCGCATCGGCTGCCGCGTAATTGCTTTGCGCCACTTTGTAGGCCGTTTGCATTTGCTCAAACATTTGTTTTGGTACGGCATTTTGCTGGTAAAGCGTTTGATAGCGCTCATAGTTGCCTTTAGCATCGGCCAAACCGGCTAAGGCTTTATTCACTTCTGCGCGCGCAAGATTAATGGCGCCGGTCACATCGGCCGCATCAATAGTCAGCAAGGTTTGCCCGGCTTTTACGGCTTGGCCTTCATGGACATCAACACTGCGCACATAGCCCATCACCCGAGAGGTAACCGACACTTGATCTGAGGTAATCACCGAGCCTGGAAACTTAGCTAAAACCGGCAACGATTGATTTTGTACCGTAAATACTTGAGCCAGGGCTTTTATTTCAACCGCCGAGGCGGTGCTGGCCGAGGGCGATTCACCCTGCCCACCGCAACCTGCAAGCAAAAGCGATGCCGCAATAAGCGACAAAATGCCGGATGTTTGGAGCGATTTTAATTTAAGGATGCGCATAGTGGGTTGAGCCCTTGGGTGCAGTAAATTGAGTTTGAGAGATTAATGGCTGAGTTTGAATGGCGGCAGGTTCAAGCTCGCCTAACGCAAGGAGCAAGTTTGTGCGCTGGACAATTAATTCATATTGCGCTTGGACTAACTCGGCACGCGATTTATCTAATTCAGCCTGGGTTTGCAGCAAATTGGTTAATGTGGAAAGCCCTTGTTCATAACGGAGTTTTTCAAGGCGTGCCGCCTCTTCACTTTGGGTGATTGCCAGTTTTTTAACGCGCAACCGATAATCTGCCAACTCTGCGGCACGCCATGAGGCACCAACCTGAGCCAGCAGGGTATTAATCGCCATCAGTTGGCGCGATTGAGCGCCACTTAAATCCGCAACCGCCCGTTCGACTTGCCCTGACCGCGCACCAAAATCAAGTATTTTCCAACTAAATACACCGCCCACGGTGTACGAGTCGTTTTTCAAACCCAAGGTGCGGCTATTCCAATCTTGCTGCGCCATTAAATTAAATTGTGGCTTGTAGACGGAACGGGCAGAAGAAACGCCCGAACGTGCCGCATCAATTTGCTGGGTCAGTGCGACAATTTGGGGGTTATTTTGCATGGCGAAAGATCGCGCCTCTTCTAGCGTACCTTTAGGTTTAGATAGATTAATTAATTCATTGATTTTAAAAGGTTGGTTGCTCGGCATGCCGATAAGAATACGCAAACCATCTTTCGCATTGGACAATTGATTAATCGCTTCCTGATGGCGGAGCTCTATATCGCCGGCATTCACTTCAGATTTAAGCGAATCGCTTTTTGAAACAACCCCTTGTTTATACAACTTGTCACTTAGGTTTAAATAAGAATTGGCCGCATCGACCGCTTGGCGCGTCACACCCACAAAAGCCTGCGCCGCATCAATGGCGGCATAAGCAGAAATCACCTGCTGCATGAGTTGTTGCTTGGCGGCGACATCACCGGATTGAGCCGCCTGAAGCAAGGCTTGGGCTTGATCGCGCAGACCACGAATTTTGCCGCCATTGTAAATCGGGATGGAAAGCTTTAAAGAGGTTTGAAAATTATGATCCCAGCCTGGGTGGTTTAACGCATCGGGCGGCACGGCGCTTGCGCCCGCTAAGTTACCGAACGTGGGGCCGGCTTGGGTGAAAAATTGCTGCACACCAAAGTCATTAAAGTTGGCCGTACCTTGATTCAGCTTCATGCCAAACACATTTAACGCGTTATTTGAGGCCATGGCGCCAAACGATAAATCGAGCTGCGGCAATCGATTGCCGTTGGCCTCTTGAATGGCGCCTTTGGCTTGATCGATCATGGCTTGCGATTGTTGCAGCATCGGGTTTTGGGTGAGCGCCTGCTCAATCGCTTGTTGAATGCCTAGGTTGATCGTTGAAGGGGTGCTCAAATCATTGGCCGCCAACGGGGGCAGGGTGGTGGCCTCTGCGGGCAACAAACCCACCCCAGCTAGGATCATTAAGGTGACTGCAGATACGCGCACGGTGCGTGAAATTTGTGTGGCATTAATCGGAATATTCGATGGTATTTCGTGGCTTGGCATGTGCAGTTCACCTGAAGTATTCGATAGGGGGTAAGCGATTTAACGCGGGTTTATTGGTTATTTTCACGGCGCAGCGGGGGATTGTAAATATTTTTGGCTTGCATACAAGGAGTTTATTAGAGTTGGCTAATATAGCGCCGCCTTGGTGCGCAAAATTCATTTAAAACCGTTATCAGGTAAAATCCGAAATAAATGCACCGTTTAACGCTCTTATCTCAGGTTTTTTGCCCTTTATGACTCGCATCGCGCTCGCTGTTGAATATGATGGCTCACGGTATCACGGATGGCAGCGCCAGCAGGATGTTGATTCAGTCCAAGCGCGGCTTGAAGCGGCGCTTTCACAGGTGGCCAATGCCCCCATTGATGTTATGTGTGCGGGGCGAACGGATGCCGGTGTTCATGCCACTAATCAAATTGTGCATTTTGATTCAAATGCCCTGCGCCCAGATCAGGCTTGGTTATTTGGGGGCACCCACGCATTACCATCCGATATTAGTATTATTTGGGCGCGCACGGTGGCACCCGATTTTCACGCGCGTTTTAGTGCAATAGCCCGCAGTTATCGGTATGTCATTTTAAACCGCCAAACCCGGTCAGCGGTTCATCACGGGCATGTTACCTGGTGGCGAGAGCGCCTTAATGCGCACTGGATGCATGAAGCGGGCCAGTTTTTGTTAGGTGAACATGATTTCAGTAGCTTTCGCGCCAAAGGCTGCCAAGCCCATAGCCCCATTCGCACGGTGGCGTCCTTTCGCGTGCAGCGCCACGGTGATTTTATTTATATCGACATTACCGCTAATGCGTTTTTGCATCACATGGTGCGCAATATTGTCGGCACGCTGCTGCCCATTGGGGCGGGGATGCATTCCATTGCATCGTTCTCTGCGCTTTTGGCGAAAAAAGAACGCGCCCTAGCGGGCATCACCGCGCCGGCGGCCGGCTTGTATCTGGTTAATGTGGTTTATCCCGATCACTTTGCTATTGCGCAGCCGCAAGCTATTCCGGGTTTTTATGCCCCGCTATTAAGCGATTAATTTAGATTAGATCAATTACTTAATCTCAATCAGGGTTGGGGCATAAAATTTTGCGCACAAGAATGCACGGCGGAGTTCAGGCGAAATTTTGCCTGCTTGCTGCTAGAATCACCGCCTTAAATTCATATCCCCACGAGATGACCTTTTTTCCATGCCGTATTCGCCTGAATCGCACAGCCTAATGCCCACACCGCCGCCATTGCGTACGCGGGTAAAAATCTGTGGCCTAACCCGGGCGCAAGATATTAGCGCTGCGGTGGGGGCGGGGGTTGATGCTTTAGGTTTTGTGTTTGTGCCCGCAAGCCTGCGCCATGTGTCTTTAGAACAGGCGGCCGCTTTATTTGCAGAGGTGCCTGCGTTCGTGCAAACGGTCGCTTTGTTTCTTGATCCTGCCCCGAGCGAAGTTGAGGCGGTCATCCAAGGGTTATCGCCAGATTTATTGCAGTTTCATGGGCAAGAATCGGGGCGTTTTTGCCGACAATTTTCACGGCCGTACATTAAAGCCTTAGGTATTGATTTATTTACCGGCGATGCGGTAAATCGGCTCCCCGCCGTGCTTGCCGATCACCCCACTGCGCGCGGTTTTTTACTCGATAGCCATGCCTCAGGGGCATTGGGCGGCACGGGCGGCACGTTTGATTGGTCGCATTGGCCGAAAGGCCAATCTCACCGGAACAATTTTATTCTCGCGGGCGGGTTGACTGCCGACAACGCACAACAGGCCATCTCGACCCTGCATCCCTATGCACTCGATGTATCTAGTGGCGTTGAAGACGCGCCGGGTATTAAATCGGCCCGCAAAATTTTTGAATTTATGACTCAGGTAAACCTAAATTGAATAATTCAGACCTCAACAGCGTATCAATGCCGGATGCCGGCAGCTTCGATTTTGCCCAATTTCCCGATGAACACGGCCGATTTGGTGAATTTGGCGGCAAATATGTCGCAGAAACCCTCATGGAGCCCATTGCAGAATTGCAAGCGGCTTATGCGCGTTTTCGGGCAGACCCTGATTTTGTCCGTGAGTTTGAAACCGATCTGCGCGATTTTGTCGGCAGGCCATCGGCTATGTATTTTGCAGCCCGCATGAGCGAGGCCTACGGCGCACAAATCTGGTTCAAACGAGAAGATTTAAATCACACCGGTGCGCATAAAATCAACAATGCCATTGGCCAAGCCTTACTCGCCAAACGCTTAGGAAAAACCCGCATCATTGCCGAAACGGGGGCAGGGCAGCATGGCGTTGCCACCGCGACCGTCGCCGCCCGCTTAGGTTTGGAATGCGTGATCTACATGGGCGCCGAAGACATTGAGCGTCAACAGCCCAACGTGTTTCGCATGAAATTATTGGGCGCCACCGTGGTGCCGGTTGTATCGGGCACGTGCACCTTAAAAGATGCCATGAATGAAGCCATGCGTGATTGGGTCACCAATGTGGATAATACCTTCTACATTATTGGCAGCGTGGCAGGCCCTCACCCCTATCCGCAAATGGTGCGCGATTTTCAATCCGTGATTGGCACCGAAGCCCGGGCGCAAATGCTAGAAAAAACTGGGCGTTTACCCGATGCCGTGGTGGCATGTGTGGGCGGTGGCTCAAATGCCATTGGTATTTTTCATGCGTTTTTAAATGATGAAAACGTTACGCTTTATGGGGCAGAAGCCGGTGGCGATGGCATTGAAACCGGCCGGCATGCCGCCCCGTTATCCGTTGGTCGCCCGGGCGTGTTGCACGGCATGCGCACCTACCTTATGGAAGATAATGATGGCCAAATTATTGGCACGCATTCGGTTTCGGCCGGGCTAGATTACCCCGGTGTGGGGCCTGAGCACAGCTGGCTTAAAGACTTAGGCCGCGTGAATTACACCGGCATTACCGATGTCGATGCCATGAGCGCGTTTCACGATGTAATGCGGTTCGAGGGTATCATTCCCGCGCTTGAATCGGCGCATGCGGTGGCTTATGCCAAAAAACTCGCGCCCTTATATGGCAAAGATAAAATTATTTTAGTGAACATGTCTGGCCGGGGTGATAAAGACATCAATACCGTCGCCAAACTTGAGGGCATTAGTTTATGAGCCGTATCAGCCCATTATTTGAGCAACTGCGCGCGCAAAACCGCACCGCGTTAATTCCCTACCTTACCGCCGGCGACCCCACGCCCGGTGCCACCGTGGGCTTAATGCACGCCTTGGTTGGCGGTGGCGCGGATGCCATTGAATTGGGCGTGCCCTTTTCAGACCCCATGGCCGATGGCCCTGTCATTGCGGCCGCCCATGAACGCGCATTGCGCCACCAAGTGGGTTTGCGTCATATCCTTGATATGGTGCAAGAATTTCGCCAGATGGATAAAAAAACCCCGGTTATTTTAATGGGATACCAAAACCCCATAGAGGCTATGGGTATCGCTAATTTTGCGCAGCGCGCCCAAGCGGCCGGTGTCGATGGGGTGTTAACCGTTGATTTGCCCCCTGAAGAGGCGCACGGTACCGCCAAGATGTACGCCAAGGCGAACATTGATCCGATTTTTTTAATCGCCCCGACAACTCCCATCAACCGCATTAAAATTATTGCCGAATTAGCCTCAGGCTTTGTTTACTATGTGTCCCTTAAAGGGGTCACCGGTGCGCAAAACCTAGATACCCAAGCGCTCGCAGCGCGCCTGCACGATATTCGGCATGAATGCGCTTTGCCGGTCGGGGTGGGGTTTGGCATACGGGATGCCCGCACCGCCCAAGCGGTGGGACACGAAGCTGATGCGGTCATTATTGGTAGCGCCTTAGTGCAAATTATTGCCGAATTCGGCGCGGGTGATGCCGCCCCGCTGCAGCAGAAAGTTCAAGCTTTTATGGCCGAAATTCGCCACGCGCTCGATACCCAGTAACGGCTGAGTGTTTGCCATTTTTTGCATTAAGTAAATGAATTTAAGGCTTATTTTATGAGTTGGTTAGAAAAATTACTGCCCTCGCGGATTCGCATTCAAAGCGCGGAAAAACGCGGCGTTCCTGAAGGGCTATGGGTTAAGTGCGCGGGGTGTGATTCGGTTTTATACCGCGATGAACTCAAGCGCAACCAGCAGGTTTGCCCCAAATGTGGCCACCATATGCGCATTCCGTTGCGCGATCGCTTGGATAATTTTTTAGATAAAGCCGGACGTGAAGAGCTATATACCGATATTGCCCCGGTGGATATGCTCAAATTCCGGGATCAAAAAAAATACCGAGATCGGATTACAGGCAGCCAAAAAACCACCGGCGAAACCGATGCGCTTGTCGTGATGCGCGGGCGGCTCAATGCCCTGCCCGTGGTTGTGGCGGGTTTTAATTTTGCGTTTATGGGCGGGTCCATGGGCTCCGTTGTGGGCGAGAAATTTGTACGCGCCGTGCACGCCGCAATTGAACATAAATCAGCCCTGATTTGCTTTACAGCATCCGGTGGCGCGCGCATGCAAGAAGCCTTGTTCTCTTTAATGCAAATGGCCAAAACCTCAGCGTCGCTGACTCGATTGAGTCAAGCGCGGTTGCCGTTTATCGTGGTGCTAACCGATCCCACCATGGGCGGGGTATCCGCTTCGCTTGCGATGCTAGGTGATGTGCAAATTGCTGAGCCCAACGCTTTAATTGGTTTTGCAGGCCCCCGGGTTATTGAACAAACCGTGCGTGAAACCCTGCCGGAAGGCTTTCAGCGCAGCGAGTTTTTGCTGGCTCATGGTGCCATTGATCTCATCGTGCCCCGCCATGAGTTGCGCGGTAAAATTGCCGAGGTGATATCCATCATGCAACACCGTGATGCCCCTCAGGTTTTGATTGATTAAAAACCCCAATTCGTGGAAACCAACCAACCAAACCCAATTCAATCGCAAGCCGCCGCTGCGCCAAGGCAAACCTTGGCCGAATGGTTGGCTTGGTTAGAGCAGCGTAACCCCAATCATATTGAGCTTGGCTTAGATCGAGTCGCTGCCTTATGGCAAACGCTCAAGCAAAGCCATCACTGGGAATTGCCCACGATTGTTACCGTGGCGGGCACGAACGGCAAGGGGTCATCGGTCGCCCTGCTTGAAGCCATTTTAATGGCTGAAGGATATCGGGTGGGTGCCTATACCTCGCCGCATCTTGAGCGATTCAATGAACGAATTCGCATACAGCGCATTGATATTGAGGATGAATTACTGGTAGCCGCCATGGTTATGCTCCATGGCGAGCCAGGCGCGCAGCACTTAACTTATTTTGAATGGGCAACGGTGTGTGCGTTGATTGTTTTTGCCCGCGCCAAGCTCGATGTATGGGTGCTTGAAGTCGGGCTCGGCGGACGGCTCGATGCGGTCAATATTTTAGATGCCGATTTAGCCCTCATCACCAACATCGGTTTAGATCATCAAGCCCTTCTCGGGGCAAACAGATCCGCCATTGCACAAGAAAAAGCCGGCATTTTGCGCAAGAATCAAGCAGCGGTTTATGCCGATCCCAACCCTGAACTCGTTGTAGAGGCCATTGCCCATGCACGCCATTGCCCGCTCTGGATTCGGGGTAAAGATTTTTCTTTAACACGCCAATCGCAAGATTGGTGCTTGAATTGGGCATCAAGTCAATCGTGCTGGCCTAATCCCAATCTTAAGGGGTTAATGCAAATTGATAATGCCGCCGGTGTTGTTGCTTTGCTACAGCATCCTAAAAATAAATGCCCCGTCTCACGCCAGGCGATTGAGCAGGGGCTTCAATCGGCCCAAATAGTCGGGCGATATGAGTGCTTTACACACCAATCGCGCCTGATTATTTTAGATGTGGCGCACAACCAAGAATCGGTTGAGGCCTTGCTTGAAAACCTCCATTTAAACAATGAGTTGATCGGTGATTCTCAGCGTTTCGCCGTGTTCGGCGCGCTTAATGACAAACCGATTGGCACCATGTTATCTGCCGCTTGCCCCGCTTTTAATGGCTGGTTTTTGGGCTACTTGCCGAGTGAACGCTCGGCAACTGTGGCATCTTTATTAGCGCATTTACCCGAACACGCTTGTCTTGGTTTGCGGCATGAAACAAAAATCGTTAGTGCGTATAATCAGGCGCTTGCTTACAGCAAGGCGGGAGATCAAATCGTGGTTTTCGGATCGTTTTTCACGGTAAGCGCTATTCGCCATCATTTGAAACAAGTAGGTGCCCATCTTGTCTGAGCTCGAACCACAAACCCCGACACGAGGCAAACTGCGTCAACGGCTGGTCGGGGCTTTGGTTGTCGTGGCGTTGGCCGTTCTGCTTTTACCCTTGTGGCTGGATGGCGGCGGGCTTAAAACCCCCGAAGTCCAACCCATCCCTGCCACGCCCAACATTTCGCAACCTACAGATATAAAGGTGCCAGCGCCAACAGCCGCACAACTCAACGAACTACAAAATCCACCGGCATCGGCTTTGCCTATTCAAGAGCCAAAATCCCCTACAACCGCGCTGCCTTCGCTGCCCAAAGCCACCGAGCAATCGGCTCCCACACCGCTCATCAAAGCACCTGAACCAAAAACTCAAGTGGTTAAGCCTGCGGTTATTCCTGCGCCTGAATCTAAACCACAAAGCAACACGGTGCCCGCAGCGCTTGATTCAAACACAACACGAAACAAATCAGCCTTACCCTCGCCAGAACCCAAAAAACAACCCCCTGCCGAACCTAATACACAATCTTCTATTGATAAACCGGCATCAACCCAAGCCAATCTACCAGCTACGCATAATGGAGGTGAGTGGGTGGTTCAGTTGGGCAGTTTTTCCGATGAGCTGAATGCCCGGGGCCTTGCAAAATCTGTATCAGATTCAGGGTTTAAGGTTGACGTATCGCCCCTTTTTGCCAAAAAGGGCACCGTGTGGCGGGTGCGTGTGGGTCCTTACAGCACGCGGGAGCAAGCCGTTAAAACCACCATCCAGTTGCGGGAACGTTTGGGCCGTGATGGCTTGGTCATGCCAAAATAAACCATGTTCAATAAATCAAAAATTGAGATCCCGTTATTATGAATATGGTTGATTATGCCATCATCGCGGTGGTATTGGTTTCTACCTTAATATCGCTCGTGCGGGGCTTTGTTAAAGAAATACTTTCTTTAATAACTTGGATCGCCGCCTTCGTTGTTGCATTAGGATTCTCGCAGCAAGCTGCGGTTTTTGTTCCTAAAGCGGTCGATATTCCTTCTGCCCGTGTAGCCTTGGCTTTTTTAAGCTTATTTGTTTTGGTTCTTATTATTGGCGGAATCATCAACTGGATTGTTTCCACCTTGGTGAATAAAACAGGATTAAGCGGAACAGATCGGTCGGTGGGCATGGTGTTTGGTTTGGCTCGTGGCGTATTCATTATTGCGATTTTAATACTATTAGCACAACTTACCGCGATGCCAAAAGAAAGCTGGTGGCAATCTTCAGTTTTACTGCCACAGTTTCAGACCGTGTCAGATTGGATTAAAGCCATGTTGCCTGCAGATATCGCTAAATACTTTCATGCCTAGCGAAACGTTAAGAATTTTGTCATTTAAGCAATTAAATTAATCGGGGTTATTTATCATGTGTGGCATTATCGGAATTGTGGCTAATAACCCAGTTAATCAAATGTTATTTGATGGTTTAACCTTGTTGCAGCATCGTGGCCAAGATGCAGCGGGTATTTTAACCTGTGAAAATAATAGGTTATTTTTACGCAAAGAAAATGGGTTAGTCAAAGATGTATTTCATACTCGGCATATGCGCCAATTACTGGGCAATATGGGCATTGGTCATGTGCGTTACCCTACGGCCGGCTGTGATTCATCGGCAGAGGCGCAACCATTTTATGTTAATGCACCCTTCGGTATTGCTTTGGGGCATAACGGAAATTTAACCAATGTGGATGAATTACGCGCTTCAGTACAGCAATTAGATCACCGACACATTAATACCAACTCAGACTCTGAAGTTTTATTAAATGTATTTGCCCATGAATTATCCTCTATTGCGGGTGAAGAGCCCAAAGTTGAAGACGTATTTACAGCCATAGCTAATGTACACCGGCGCGCACAAGGCGCCTATGCGGTGATTGGTTTAATTGCTGGCCGAGGGATTTTCGCCTTTCGGGATCCTTATGGTATTCGTCCGGTATGTTATGGTCAGCGCAAAACAAGCCAAGGTTTTACTGAGTATATGATTGCCTCAGAATCCGTTGCGATTGAAGCCAGTGATTTCGAACTTGTCCGCGATTTAGCACCGGGCGAGGCCATATTCATTTCAGCCGATGGTTCGGTGTCACTCAAGCAGTGCGCGCTTCAAGCGCAATATACCCCGTGTATTTTTGAGTATGTTTATTTAGCCCGGCCAGATTCAATTATTGATGATGTTTCGGTGTATCGTGCCCGAATGCGTATGGGTGAGCGGTTAGCAGCAAAAATTATGCGCGAATGGCCCGATAATGATATTGATGTCATTATTCCCATTCCCGATACCAGTCGCACTGCGGCACTTGAAATAGCCGTAGCCATGAATATCAAATATCGAGAAGGCTTTGTTAAAAATCGTTATATTGCTCGAACGTTTATTATGCCTGGTCAAGAAATGCGCAAACGATCGGTGCGGCAAAAACTTAATGCGATTGACCTTGAGTTCCGGGGCAAAAATGTTTTATTAGTCGATGATTCTATTGTACGGGGCACAACCTCAAGTGAAATTATTCGCATGGCACGCGAAGCGGGCGCGAACAAGGTATATATGGCTTCTGCCGCACCACCCGTTCGCTATCCAAACGTTTATGGTATTGATATGCCCACCGCTTCCGAGTTTGTAGCCCATAATCGCGACAATGATGCCATTTGTGAAGCCATCGGTGCAGATAAATTAATTTACCAGGATATGCACGATTTAATTGAATCGGTCCGAGCCGGAAACCCTTCGCTGAATGCCTTTGATTGTTCTTGCTTTACAGGAGACTATATTACGGGCGATGTTGATGAAGCTTATTTGGATCTTTTATCCGAACGGCGAAGCGATCATTCTAAAAATGCACCGAATAACCAATCCCGAGATATTGTTGCAGTGGGTTTATATAATGTTCAGTAAATTATTTAAGTTTTTATTTATTTATGGATTATTGGGTTGTTCAAGTGCCATGGCCAATGCCGCTGATACGGGTTTATCTCAACCTGCCGTACAGGCGGCTCAAATTAAAATAGAGCGCTTACTCTCAGCCAGTCATGCCGGTGATGCGCCTTTTATTATCATTGATGCAAAAAATCAAACCTTGTATTTATTTGAGCATAAAAAATTAAAACAATCGTTTCCAGTATCCACCTCGGCTGTTGGGGTGGGTAATGCCGCAGGCAGTAATCGCACCCCTTTGGGGCTACACAAAATTGCAGAAAAATTTGGCGATGGTGAGCCTGTCGGCATGATTTTTAAAGCCAGAAAACCCAGCGGTGTATTAGCCTCGATTCAAACCCGGCCGATTAAAGGGGATGGGGACGATGTGACCACCCGCATTATGTGGCTACAAGGGCTTGAGCCTGGTGTGAATGAAGGGCAGGGGATTGATTCCCACGCGCGCTACATTTACATTCACGGCACACCGGAGGAGGGGCTAATTGGCACACCAGAATCCCATGGTTGCGTGCGGATGAATAACACCCAAGTCATTGAATTATTTAATCAAGTACCCGTCGGCACCTTGGTTGACATTATCAATTAAAAACACTTTTCTTTACCGTTAGGGGAGATTTTTATGCCCGTTTATCGTTCACGCACCACCACGCATGGTCGTAATATGGCCGGCGCCCGCGCTTTATGGCGTGCAACCGGCATGAAAGATGGTGATTTTAATAAGCCCATTATTGCAATCGCCAACTCATTTACACAGTTCGTGCCAGGGCATGTGCATTTAAAAGATATGGGGCAATTGGTTGCGCGTGAAATTGAAAAGGCCGGCGGTGTTGCCAAAGAATTCAATACCATTGCGGTGGATGATGGCATTGCGATGGGCCATGGCGGCATGCTTTATAGCTTGCCCTCCCGTGATTTAATTGCCGATTCGGTTGAGTACATGGTTAACGCGCATTGCGCAGATGCCTTGGTGTGCATTTCCAATTGCGACAAAATCACCCCCGGCATGCTCAATGCCGCCCTGCGATTGAATATTCCGGTTATTTTTGTCTCTGGCGGTCCGATGGAGGCCGGTAAAACGCGTCTGGCCGGCGAGCTGGTTAAACTCGATTTGGTTGATGCGATGGTGCAGGCCGCCGATGATTCTGTGAGTACGGAAGATTTGGATTTGGTTGAGCGCTCCGCCTGCCCAACCTGCGGTTCCTGTTCGGGCATGTTTACTGCCAATTCAATGAATTGCCTCACCGAAGCCTTAGGCTTATCGTTGCCCGGCAATGGCTCAATGTTGGCAACCCATGCCGATCGCCGCGAGCTTTTTTTGAATGCCGGTCGCCTCATTGTCGATTTAGCCAAGCGTTATTATGAGCAAGATGATGAATCCGCCTTGCCGCGTTCAATCGCCAGCTTTCATGCTTTTGAAAACGCGGTGGCGTTAGATATCGCCATGGGCGGATCAACCAACACCGTGCTGCATTTATTGGCCGCCGCGCACGAGGCACAGGTCGAGTTCACCATGAGTGACATCGATCGCATTAGTCGAAAAATACCTAACTTATGCAAAGTAGCGCCCAGCTCACCGCTCTATCACATGGAAGATGTGCATCGTGCCGGGGGTGTTTATGGCATTCTCGGCGAGCTTGATCGCGCAGGCTTACTTCATACCCATTTGCCCACCGTACACAGTACAACGCTGCTCGATGGGCTGAATGCTTGGGATATCAAACGCGCCACTGCCCGCCCAGAGGCGCAACAGTTTTTTATGGCCGGCCCTGCGGGCATTCCAACCCAAACTGCCTTTTCACAAGCCACCCGTTGGCCTAGCCTTGATACGGACCGAGCGGCTGGCTGCATCCGAGATCAAGCCCACGCCTACAGCACTGAAGGCGGGCTGGCCGTGCTTTTTGGCAATATTGCGCGTGATGGCTGCATCGTTAAAACGGCCGGTGTTGATGAATCCATTTGGACGTTTACCGGCCGCGCGCGCGTGTTTGAATCACAAGACGCTTCTGTTGAAGCCATTCTCAACGATGAAATTATTGCCGGTGATATTGTCGTCATTCGATATGAAGGCCCTAAAGGCGGGCCTGGCATGCAAGAAATGCTCTATCCCACAAGCTATCTCAAATCTAAAGGGCTGGGTAAACAATGCGCGCTGCTCACCGATGGCCGATTTTCAGGGGGGACCTCCGGTTTATCCATCGGTCACGCCTCACCTGAAGCAGCGTCCGGAGGCGAGATCGCTTTGGTGGAAGAGGGCGACACCATCATCATCGATATTCCTAACCGCAGCATCCACCTTGCCGTTGATGATGCCGTGATCGCCGCACGCCGAGCCCATATGCATGAACAAGGCGCTAAGGCATGGCGCCCGCTCAATCGCAATCGGGTAGTTAGCCAAGCTCTGCAAGCCTATGCGCTGATGACTACCTCAGCGGATCGCGGCGCAGTTCGCGATTTAAGCCAAGTGATCAGCCAGCATACGCAATCCTAATCATGGCGGGTTTTTCTGCCCGTTGTGCACTCAAGTTGCGCTCTCAACTGGCCAATCTCGGTACGCAAAATGTCACGCTCTTGCTGCACGTAATTTGCGGCACGCAGATCACCGGCCAAAATTCCCTTGGGGAATTGATCGTTAAAGATTCGGCCTTGGCTAATCCAAAACGCTGAGAACTTAGAATCAATTGAATCGAGGCGACCAGCGAGCAAACGCAGGAGCTTGAGCACCGCAAGCGGTGCTCGGTTATCCGCTTCCCAGCGTCTGAACGTGCGCTCCGAAACCCCGCAAGCGGCTGAAGCCGCCGCGAGGG
>NCFS01000092.1 GCA_002281295.1 Halothiobacillus sp. 35-54-62
CCCTAGAGGAGCGCCTGGTGGTTAAACCGGATCGAAACGCCCTGCCTGATATTCAGCAAGCCAAGCGCACCTTAAATCGGTTGCGCCGCGAGCTTTGGCCCACGCGTGAGGTGATTAGCCATTTAATTCGCGGGGTGCAAAATGAGCCCTTGCTCGAAGCCGGGTTAAAACCCTATTTAAATGATTTATACGATCACACCATCTCGATCATGGATATGCTAGAAACCTATCGGGATACGGTGGCGGGGTTAATTGATATTCATCTATCCAGCGTCAGTAATCGCCTCAATGAAATTATGCGTACCTTAACGGTCATATCAACCCTATTTATTCCCTTAACCTTTATTTCTGGCGTTTACGGCATGAATTTTGGCAACAACAGCGATAGCCCGTTTGCGATGCCCGAGTTACGGATGTATTTCGGTTATCCCATGATTTTAGGGCTAATGCTCTCAGTTGCGGTTGGCATGTTGTTGTTTTTTCAGCGCAAAGGCTGGATTTTTACGAAAGATCACCCCAAGCCCCCCTTTGACGGCGAGCCAAGATAGCGGCAAGCTGTGGTTCTTTATGAAGAATGTGCTTATGGGGCAGTGTTCTGCTGGGTCGTCTTCGTGTCTTGTGTTATTCAAACAATCGTCACGGGCTTGTCATCTCACCCCTCTAAGGTTAGATTCAGACGTGTTCGTGTCCGAATGCGTATTTATCTAAACCTTGGGGCCGACGATGTTTATCAGTCTGGTGACCGAAACTTTTTATCCCGATATCAACGGCGTGGCCACCACGCTGTCGCAGTTGCACGCCGCATTGGTCGCCGCCGGTCATCGCGTGCAGGTGGTTTGTCCGCGCGCGGCCACATCGCGCCGGTTGAGTGATGGTATTGAGGTGGCGGGGTTTGCACTGCCCTTTTATCGGGCGGTTCGCCTAGGGTTGCCCGCCACCGGCACCTTGCTTAAATCATGGCGGCAGAATCGTCCCGATTTGGTGCATGTGGCGACCGAAGGCCCGCTGGGGTTTTCAGCCCTGCGCATGGCGCATCGCTTGGGAATTCCGGTAACCTCATCGCTACACACAAATTTTCATACCTACATGACGCATTACCGCGTGGGCTGGCTGGCGGGGCCGGCGATGCGGTATTTGCGTTGGTTTCACAATCGAACCGCGCTCACCTTTATCCCAACCGATCAGCAGGCTTCTGAGCTTGGCGCTCTGGGGTTTGATCGCCTCACCGTGCTGGGGCGCGGGGTGGATACGCGGCTATTTAACCCCAATCAGCGTGATGACAGCTTGCGCGCGCATTGGGTTCAGTTGGCCGAAATAAAACCTGCGGGCGAACCCTTAGTGGCTTTGCATGTCGGACGATTAGCCGCTGAAAAAAACTTAAATTTACTGATAGAAACGTTTAGCGCAATGCGCGCTGCGCGCCCTGATTTGGTGGCGGTGGTTGTGGGCGATGGGCCGGAGCGCGCCCGCTTAGCGCAGGCTTTGCCGTGGGTAATATTTGTTGGCATGAAACGGGGCGATGCCTTGGCGCGGCATTATGCCAGTGCCGATCTCTTTGTTTTTCCAAGCAAAAGTGAAACCTTTGGCAACGTGGTGCTAGAGGCGATGGCGAGCGGCTTATCTTGTATCAGTTTTAATTATGCGGCAGGATGTCGGCTTATCCGCCATGGCATGAATGGCTACTTGGCGGATTGTGATGATGAGGCCGGTTTTGTTGCTATTGCACGCGCGTGCGCGGTCGATGGGGTGGGCTTAACCGGCGCCAAAGCCCATGAAACGGCGGCGGCATTCGATTGGGGGCTTATAACCCAAACATTTGAGCACTATTTGCACGAGGTGGTGGCAACGCAGGCCACCTCGGCACGAACCCCGCCGAAGGCGGTGCCGGCAGCACCGGGCGAGTTGGCGAATCGGGGAAAACTGGGAGGTTGATATGACTACTTCAAGCCGCTCTGTTCGCGGGCGCTTTATCTTAAATAAATATTTGCATTGGGAAGAGGGGGTTATGTACCGCCTTAACCACGTTAATGCGATTCGAGGTTTGCGGCGAATTTTTGCCATCAGCAGCCGCTTGGGCGATGGCGTGGCGTGGTATACCTTGGCGGCCTTGCTGGCTTTATTCGGCGGCGTATCCGCTTGGTTGCCGATGAGTGTGATGATGATGTCAGCCGGGGTGGGTTTGGCTATTTATGCCACAATCAAGCGCTTTACGGCTCGCCCTCGCCCCCAGGTAGCGCATGAGGGATTGGTTTTAAGCGTCACCCCGCTGGATAAGTACAGCTTTCCTTCAGGGCATACGCTGCATGCCGTGAATTTTGCGATTCAAATAACCGTTTTTGCCCCAGCGCTTGCTTGGATCGTTATTCCGTTTGCGGTGCTGGTGGCGTTATCGCGCATGGTGCTGGGTTTGCATTATTTATCGGATGTGCTGGTTGGCGCGGCCATTGGCGCCGTCTTGGCTGTTGCCAGCCTGTGGCTGGTTTCGGCTATCGCTTGAGTTTTAAGCTGATTGCACCACGCCCGCATCGAGGGTGCTTGGGGCGGGTGGCGCTTTGAGTTTCTCCCCGAATTTACCGCTGCATTCGGATGCCTTGATCGTTAAATGGGTTTTTTCCGTCATGACCCGTTCATACACCGCGTTCACACTGCCCCTCCACTTTTAGGATGGAAAAACGTCAGCGGGGCGAAAATTCATCGTCATCGTGCTTAATTTATCAGTACACTCTTGCGTTGTTCGCGGGCAGCCTATGGGTACGGTGGCTGCTTGCTTGGTGCGGTGACGGTGCGCGGGTAATGAGTCTGATTTTTAACGGGATATAAAAGCGATATGGCGCGGTTAGCTTGGGTTTTACTTTGACAAATACTTGGTTAAGTCGCCGCGCAATCTGGGTGCCTAATGGGCTTATCCTCGGTTTGCTGGGGTTTGCTGGGGTGCTTTTAGCGCGCAGTGTGTGGCTTGTCTTGGCGCCTTTGCCGCAGCCTGTGGCGGCGGTGTCGTCTGCGGTACCCTCAGCGGTTGCAACCGCCCCGCAAACCCTTGCGTCTGAAATTTCTGCTTGGCATTTGTTCGGCACCGCGATGCAACCGATGCCGCAAAATGCCACATCTGTTCAGCCATCGAGTTTGGGTTTGCAGTTAGAGGGCATCATTGCGGGCTCTCAGCCGCCTTTGGTTATGCTGCGGGTGGGGAGCGAGGTTCGTTTATTGCAAGTGGGCGATCAGGTTACCGCGCAAGTCAAGATTAGCGCCATTGAGCCGGATCGTGTGTTGATTTCAAACCAGGGCCGCCTTGAGGCGATAGCCTTTCCTAAACCTGTCGGGCTCAATTCGGCGCCCCCGCCGAGTGCTTCGCTTGGGCTTGGCGGTGGGCAATCAGCCCCCAATGCTTCGCGGCCAGCTTCTGGCGCCAGTGGCGATGCGGCCGAGGTAATGAAAAACCCTCAATCTTTAATGCGTTTTGTGACCGTGGCGCCCTTGCAAGAACATGGGGCGTTAACCGGTTATGCCCTTCGCCCTGTGCCGGGGCAAGAGGCGTTTATGCAGCAGTTGGGCCTAGAGCCGGGGGATGTATTAACCTCGGTGGATGGCATGCCCGTGACCGATCCGGCGTTGTTGCCCCGGGTTATGCCTTTGTTGAGTTCTGGCCAGCCTTTGAATGTGCTGATTGAGCGCGGCGGCCAGCCGATGAGTGTGACGATTAATTTGGATTCTTTACGATGATGGCTTATGTATATCGCCCGCAGGGATGGCTTTTGGGGATGTTTTTGGCGTGTGCGGTGCCTTGTGGTGTGGCGCTGGCCGCCCCCGATGCGCCGCCGGGTGTTACCCAAGTTGAAAACAATCAGGTCACGCTGAATTTTCGTGATATGGATATCAACGCCCTCATTGAGGCGGTTTCTAAAGTTACGGGCAAAAATTTTATTGTTGATCCTCGGGTTAAGGCGCGGGTCACGGTTATTTCAGCCCAGCCGATGAGCCCACAAAAACTCTACGATGTGTTTTTATCCATTTTGCAGGTGAATGGCTTTGCGGCGGTGCCGGCGGGCGACATTATTAAAATTGTGCCGGAAATTAATGCCCGCTCAGATAACCAGCCGGTAAACCCGGGTGCGGGGGTTGAGGGTGATCAGATGGTGACCGAAGTGGTGCGCCTGCGCTATGTGCCCGCCGCCCCGATGCTCACGGTATTGCGCCAAATTATGCCGCAGCAGGCCGCGCTTTCAGTTGCGCCTGATTCCAATTCGCTCATCATTACCGATCGTGCGGGCAATATTAATCGCCTCAAAGAAATTTTGGCCAAAGTCGATCAGCCGGCGGTGGGCGATGTGGAAATTATTCGCTTAAAACGCGCCTCAGCCAATGCGGTGGCGGCCACGTTAAAGGCGTTGTTTGGTGCCAGTGGTTCGGGCGCGGGCGCACCGGCTGGGGGCGCGCCGGGTGGCATGGGGGGCGGGGCGAATTTTTCCTCTGTGCCTGTGTTTGCGGTGGATGAGCGCACTAATAGCATTTTATTGAGTGGCGATGCGGTGGCGCGCGCCAAAATGCGGGCGATTATTTTAAATTTAGATACGCCCGAAACCGATTACGGCAATACGCGGGTGTTTCGTCTTAAATATGCCAATGCCGAAGATTTAGCGAATGTATTGAAGGGGATTGTTAAATCCGCTGGCGATAGCTCGGGCGCGGCGGCGGGCGCGACCGGCGGCAAGGGGGCGGCGGGTAATCCACAAGATAATAAGCTCGATGTAATGGCCGATAAATCCTTAAATGCGCTGGTGGTTACCGCCTCGCCTAATCGGATGCAGTCGATTGAATCGGTCATAAAGCAGCTGGATGTGCGCCGCCAGCAGGTGCTGGTTGAGGCGATTATTGCGGAAGTTTCGAGCGGCATTACCAAAAAAATTGGCACGCAATTTTTGGTGGGGGGCAATAACGGCACCGTGCCCATTGGGATTTCTACCTTTAATGGCCTGCTCTCTAGCGTGGCAAGTTCGGCGGCTGCGGTGGGCACCACGGGCACATCGAGCGCTTTGGCTCTGGGGCTGGCTGGTGCGCTGGGTGATGGCGGCAATGTGGGCGTGGGGCGGTTTGGTCAGGGCGGTACCGATTTTGCACTCTTGGTGTCGGCCTTGGCGGGGGATGCGGGCAACAATATTCTCTCAACCCCGAGTTTACTGACATTAGATAACCAAGAAGCCAGCATTGTGGTGGGTCAAAATATTCCGATTGTGACCGGCTCTTACGCGCAAACGGGCTCGGCCACCTCGCCGACCAATCCATTCCAAACCATCACCCGAGAAGACATCGGCGTGAAGCTGAAAGTAACCCCAACCATCAGCCCCGATGGCACCGTGCGGTTGAAAATTGAGCAAGAGGTTTCAAGCCTAGATAGCGCCGCGCAAACGTCGGCGGGCTTGATTACCAATAAACGCAACGTGACGACCACGGTGCAGGTGGATGATGGCGATGTGGTGGTACTCGGCGGGTTGATTGATGATTCTTCCAATTCAAATCAGCAAAGCGTGCCGGGTTTAGGGGATATTCCGGTGATTGGGAACTTGTTTCGCTACCGCACGGCGAGCACTACCAAGCGTAATTTAATGATTTTTATACGCCCCTTGGT
>NCFS01000093.1 GCA_002281295.1 Halothiobacillus sp. 35-54-62
CTGGCCTTTGCATCGGTGTTACTCGATAAAAACACCGAAAACGCAACGCCAAGCCCGCAAATACAGGCATTTTTACTGCACTTAAAACACTTAAATACAGAATTTTATGCGTTAAATTTGTATGCCACCGATGGCTCAACCTTAATTTGTTCGAGCACCCAAAAAGCAGAATTTAGGCAATTCACACCCGAAAAAGACTTTACCCCCTTAGCCAACCCCAATGAGTTACTGGGGCAAGACAATGCGCCCGCACCCGGTGAAGATAAATTACTGTCGATGCGCTATCGCGTGCAAAGCGACGATGGCAAAACACTATTTTATCTCAGCACGCCGATTAAGCTCGGCGCACTACTGCGTTATAACGCCAGTGATTTACCTTGGAAGTTTACCGTGCTTGATGCCCGCGATCACAGTGTGCTGGGGGTTTGGCAAAATCAAAAACTCATCGTGGGGGGTGATGCGTTAAATGCCGCCAATGTAGCGTTTGAACCCACGGGCACCCTTATTAACCTTGCTAACTACCCAATCAACTTAACGGTTAAATCCAAGGTCGGCGCGGTCACCGCGCTCTATTGGCACAGTGCAAAATCGCGCTTGATGGTTTATGCCGCCATGTTTCTTATTTTACTTTTGGGTGCTTTGAGCTTGGCCGGCATCCTGCGCGAACGCGAGCGCACCGCGCATCAACTCAAGCGCTTAGCGCAATTTAATGCCTTGCTCGCCCAAATGAATCAAGCCATTGACCGCAGCGAGAATGAAGCCGAACTGCTGCACACCCTATGTAGCCTCGCCGTGGAATACAGTGATTTACGCCTTGCTTTTATTGCGCGCCCCAACGCCACAGGCTGGTTTGAACTACTCGCCAGCGCAGGCACTGCCACAGGCTATGCCACAGGGCTAAAGCTAAGCACGCAAGCGGATATTCCCGAGGGCTTGGGCACCGGTGGCCAGGTGTGGCGAAGCCAAGAGGCGTTTTATGTGAATGATTTTGCTAAAAATGCCATCTTAGCGCCCTGGGCTAGGCGCGCGGCAGAGTTCGGCATTCAGGCCAGCGCGACCTTACCTATTTTCAAACAAGGGAAAATTTGGGCCATTTTTGCGGTTTATCACGCGGATAAATTCATTTTTGATGCGCCCCTGCGCGCCACGCTAGAACAACTGGCCAAAGATATTACCTATGGCCTGCAAGGGCTTGAAACCCAACAGCGAGAAAAAGCAGCGCAAGCCACGCAAAAAGCATTATTAAACAATACACTAGCGGGCATTATGCTCGTTAAAGATCGGGTAATTACCGAGGTGAACGCGCGGTTTATGGAGCTCTTGGGCTACACCGCCTTAGAAGACGTGATTGGGCAATCCACCTTAGGCCTGTACGCCGATCAGGCGGAATTTGATCGCGTGGGCCGAATGTACCCCGCCCTTATTGCCCTAGGCAAACAAACCTTGCTGGATGTGCGGCTCAAAAAACGCGATGGCAGCCTGCTGTACGTCGATTTCTCGGGCAGCTTGATTGAAAACACCCGATATCAATTAACGGTTTGGACCTTTCAAGACGGCACAGAGCGCAAGCAGCTGCAACAAGAGCTCAAACAATCGGCCGAGTTTCAGCACGCTTTATTTGAAAAAAATGCCGCCGCCCTGCTGACGGTGAACCCGCAGCACCTCATCACCGATATGAACTCCGCGCTGCTCACACTCACAGGGTATGAGCGCGATGAATTGCTCGGCCAAAACGCTGCACGCCTGCATTCACCCGCCAGCGCGTTAACCCCCAATACGCCCTTTGAGCTAACGGGGCGCGGCGTTAAGTACGAGGCTGAGCCCCACACCGAGCCGAGCACCCTGGTGCGCAAAGATGGTGCGATTCGGGTCATTGAACGCCTTGTATCCCGCATTAAATTGCAAAATGGTGAACTCGGTGAGCTCTGGAGCATTATCGATTTAACCGAACTGCATGAAGCCAAGCAAGCCATTACCCATCAGGCCATGCACGACACGTTAACCAACCTCCCCAATCGGCGTGCGTTGGAACAGTGGATTCCGCAAGCGATTGCGCGGTCGCGGCGAAAAAATACCGTGATGGCCGTGGGCATGCTCGATCTGGATGATTTTAAACCCGTCAACGATACCCATGGCCATGCCGCCGGCGATCAACTTCTGCGTGAATTAGCACACCGGTTGCAATCTCGCCTGCGCGAAGCCGATTTTGTGGCGCGTTTGGGCGGCGATGAATTTGTGATCGTGCTTGAGGATATTGATGATGCGCGGGCGGCAGAGCAACTCAGCATTGCCCTAAACCGCTTGCATCAAGCCGTTGAGCAACCCTTTGAGGTGGCAAGCGGGCAATGGGCCCGCATCGGCATGAGCATGGGGATAGCCCTCTACCCGCAAGATGGTGAAGAGGGGGATGGCTTAATTCGCAAAGCCGATGCCACGCTTTATCAACTCAAAGCACACAAAACCACGCGCCCAAATTGGTGGCAGCTTGCCCAAGCAACCCCAAGCCCTGCCCCCACGGTGGCGCTCAGCAATAATGCCTACGCGCCCGTCAACCAAGATTTGTTGCGCCAACATGCGCCATTTTTTAAGCACATTGCCGCCGAATTTATGGCCGTTTTTTATCGAGATTTAGAGCGCGATCCGCTCATACACGCTCTTTTCAGCGCCTTAACGCCAGAGGCAAAGGCCGCGCTTATCGAAAACCAAGCCAAACACCTTTTATTTGTGGTTAACGCCCAAACCACCCGCGAGCACATTCTGCAACAGGCGCGCCGCGTGGGCAAAGTGCACGCCTTGGTGGGGGTAGGCAGTGTGCATTTAATGCAATCACTCAGCTTATACCGCAAGTTACTCACCGATTTTTTGAATCAATCGGCACTGTCTGCCCGCGATCGTTATCGGCTGCTGATGATTGCCGAGGCACGGCTCGAAGATGATATTCTCGCCCAAGCCCAAGAAGGCGGCGCGACCATACAAAGCTATTTTTCGCAACTCACCGCGCCAATGCCCCCGCAAGCCTGCTTTTGGATTGAAGCCATCACCACACAAATTCAGCCCCTGAGCCGCTGCCCGGGCATTCAGGCCGTTTTATTATTCCGCCCCAATAGCGAGGGGGCGATGACGATCGAATGCAGTGCAGGCGACCAAGCCCCCGCCATTGCCACGGTATTAAACACACCCGGCCAAGAAGCCCTGCTGGATGCCAAAGCCGCCCGAGGCCAAGGCGTATCCGCTGAAGCCTGGCGCACCAGCAGCATTCAAACCTCAGCCAATATTCAAACCGATAACCGCTATACTCACTGGCGGCAACCCATAAAAGCCTTGCATATTCAATCGGTTATATCTATCCCGATTCTAAATACTACCGGCGCGACGATTGCCGTGCTCACGCTTTATGGCGCCTACCCGCACCAGTTTGAGTCCACTTGGATGCAGCAATTTGCCCGCAATCTGCAACAACGGCTCAACCAAATTTGGCTCTTGTGCACCATTCCCAATTTGGTGATTGACCAACAGCTGGCGCACCATTATCGACAGGTTTTATTCGCCGATGGCTTGCGCGTTTATGTGCAACCGATTATCGATTTACACACCGGCCGCTTAGTTAAAGTAGAAGCATTGGCGCGGCTGCAACTCCCCACCGGCGAGCTGCTGTCACCGGTGCGTTTTTTGCCCCTACTCGGCGAGCTTGAGCTCAACCGATTATTTTGCAGAATTTTAGATACCGCCCTGCATCAACTGAACGTGTGGGATGCGCAGGGCTTGGCGGTGGGCATATCCGTCAACCTAGCCCCGCAAACCTTGCTTGATTCCCAATGCCCCGCCTGGATTGAAGCGGCACTCAATAAACACGGCATTGCCCCCGAGCGGCTCACGCTTGAAATTCTAGAATCTCAAGCCATTGATAAAAAAGAGCAAGATACAGCCATCTCGGCCATTGTCGCGCTTGGGGTACCCTTGGCAATGGATGATTTAGGCGCGGGCTACAGCAGCCTGCAACGGCTGGCTACCCTGCCGTTTGAAACCATTAAAGTCGATCAAAGCCTGCTGAGCCAATTGCACAATAACCCCATTCAAACCCTAAGCCTGATTGCCGCGATTATTCAAATGGGGCGTGATTTTGAGCAAACGGTGGTGGTCGAGGGGCTCGAACATATCGGTGCGCTCGAAGTGGCGCGGATTTTAGGCGCGCGCTATGGGCAAGGCTATGGCATTGCACGTCCCATGCCGATCGATGATCTTAAGGCATGGCACCAAACCACTCACTGGGTGCACACCCCCGAAAAACTCCACACCGCCATTGGGGCGCTCGCTTTTCATTGGTGGTTTATGCATAACGGCCATGGCGGCCATCCGCAATCGGCGGCGGTTTGTCCCCTCAGTGCATTTTTAGCGCAAGATACGAGCGCGACCGATGACGTGCGCCAATGGCACAGCGTGGTTCACGGCGAGAGCGAGGGCCAGGGCGAGAGCGAGGGCCGCGTGGCGAGCCGCAAATTAATTGCCTGGTTGGCGCAGCGCGCCCATGACGCAGCGCCGCCCGCCCTCGAATAAAGCCGCTGTCATCAAAAAGAAAGCGCTTAAACCCACCCAAGCTGGGTTAATTATTGATCCGGCCAGTTTTATCCGTGATTTTCCGCTAAGTCGTAGGGTGCGCCATGCGCACCATTTGGCTCATCGGTGCGCATGGCGCACCCTACGGTTTCATGGATTATTCGTGCCGAATCAATAGGCGCACCATTGAACCCATCGGTGCGCCTAGCGCACCTTACGGTTTTATGGATTATGCCCAATAAATCAATAAGTTAATTTAGTGATTCAGCCACTTGGCGCGGTTTTATCCCGCAGGTACGCCAGCGCGGCATCCACTTGATCAATTAAAATCAGGCACACATCGCCGGCCTGCACGCGGCCAAGTGCCATATCAATCGCGTTAAACTCGCCATGCACTTCATCGACTTGGCGCACTTTTGTTGCATTAGCCAATCCATCCCGCAGCAAGCCGATTACCTCGCCATCACGGCGACCGCGTTGGCAGGCATCTTGATACAAAATCACCTCATCAAACACATCGCCTAAAATGGCGGTTTGTTGGCGAATATCCTCATCGCGCCGATCACCCGCACCGCTAATCACCACCATGCGCCGATCGGCAGGCAGGCCTTGCACCGCTTGGCATAGGGCATTAATCGCATCGCTGTTATGGCCATAATCGGCAATGAGCGTGGCACCATTGAAACTCAATAAATTAAACCGGCCGGGCGCCATGGCCGCCGTGCTTTCAAAGCTGGCTAACGCGGCTTCAATCTCAGCCCAGGGCCGCGCCAAACCCCAAGCGGCGCCCACGGCGGCCAGCACATTTTCAATTTGAAAGCCGATGCGGCCATTGAGTGTGATCGGAATTTGGGCCAGCGGCATTCGCCATTGAAACGTGCCTTGTTCGGCCACCATATCCGCGCCATCGGTATACACAATGCGCTGCCCCATTTCACGCCGGGAAATTAGTAAAGGCAGGTTTTGATCGAGCGCAAAAAACGTGAGGGCATTCGCCGTCGTATCGGCCATGCGCGCCACGATAGGATCGGCGGCATTTAATACCACC
>NCFS01000015.1 GCA_002281295.1 Halothiobacillus sp. 35-54-62
CATGGGCCGGCGCTTGGGCAGGGGTGAGGCTCGCGCGGTCTTCAAAGGCAATTTCAATGGTGTTTTTAAGGGCGTTGAGGTCGGTCATATTGAGTTCCAAAAGTGGGGTGAATAAATTAAGCCGCATTCTAGCAGGATGTTTCGACAGGATGCGCCGCGCTATTCAATATGCAGTCGCACAATGCAGACCCAGGCGTTGGGCAGGTTGCCATTGGGATGCTGGATGTACTGAATATCGGGTTGCAGATAGATGCGCGGGCTGAGTTTAATAATGTAGGCAGCCTCAAAAAGCCGTTCAATCTGGCCGGTGGGTTGCAGTTGCAGGCCGCCAAACCCGACCGTTAGATAGTCATCGGGGCGATTCGCCAGCGGCGCCTGCCAGTTGAACCCCGCGCTCAGGTATCGGTTCAGGCCGAGGCTGGTTGAGCCACGGGCTGCGCTGGCACGAATGAAGCCATCAATCGATTGTGCCCCTTGGGCGAATAGGTTGTGTTCGGCGCTTAAGTAACCGCCGTGAATATCGGGCAAGCCATTGCCGCGTTTTTGCCATACCCCGATTTTGTAGGCGCTGCCTGCCTCGGGTTGCCATTGGCCTTCGGCAATATTGAGCACGCCCTGGTTGAAGGGCTGGGTTTGGCTGTTTACATCGCCCTGAATGAGGCCAAGTTTGAGGGTGAGTGGTGCTGTATCGTTAAAAGCGGGGCGATTATCGAGCGTGGCGACAACCCCGGTGCCATTTTGCGGAAAAGTTGAGGCGGTGAAGTTGCCGGTCATGTTGGGGTCGAGCCCGAACGAGCTATTGAGTAATTGGCCCGCGTTACCGGTGTTGATGAAATCGGCGCTTAAATCGAATACCCCAGTTCGCGTGGCGATATTCAACCCGGGTTGGCTGAGCCAGTTTTGTTGCCAGAACGCGGTATCGAGCACCAGTCGATTACGGGAGCCCTCAATGTTGCTGGGGTTGATGAGGCTATCGCCCAGTAATTTTTCAGCGCCTAAGCCCGTGCGCGTACCCATCACGGAAAAATTAAAAATGCTGCGCGGCAGGCCAAGCGCATCGCCCTTGAAGGTGACGCCCCCCACCGCGACGCTGTTGTATATGAATCCGGTGTTTAAGCCGCCGGAAAAATAATTCACCGCATCCGAATCCCAGTGGCTATAAAACGAGAGTGCTTGCGTTTCATTTAGGGGCGGCGGTTGGCTGGCGGCAATGGGCGGGTTGGCATCGCTGGCGGTTGCGTTGACTTCAAGCGCGGGGAGCGCGGTGTCGGCAGAGGCCAGCGGCGGCGCAAGACAAAGCGGCCAAAAAATTGCCCCGATGAGTGCGGCTAAACGGTGGTGCATAACGAGGGCGGCTCTTGGTTTTTTTAGGGCGATTCGAGGGGATTTGTGTGATAATGATAGTGATTCTTATTTGCAAAATCTAGCATTTTGAATGCCGCGCCCCCTTGTTCTAGCTCGGCGCTGTTCTGGCATCACCCCAACGCGGCAATTTATCCGGTTAAAAAGGCGCGAATGCGCTGCGCTGCCTCAATGCAGTCGGCCAGCTCTGCCACCAAGGCCATGCGCACATAGCCCGCGCCGGGGTCGATGCCCTCAAAGGGGCGCGATAAGTATCGGCCGGGCAACACGGTGAGGTTTTGCTCGGCATATAAATCGCGGGTAAATTGCCGTTCATCGCCACCGCGTACCCCGCGCACATCGGCCCAGAGATAAGCATTGAATTTGGCGCGGTATTGATCGCGGTTGTCGCGGACATGCGCTTCATCATTCCACGCGGCGATGCTGGTCATCTGCACGGGCAGCGAGAGCGCGCAGCCTTGGTAGGTTCGGTATTTAAGGTATTTGCCCAAAATGGCCGCATCACCCGCGACAAACCCTGCGCGCAGGCCGGGCAGGTTCGAGCGCTTAGATAAGCTGTGAAACACGATAAGATTACGCCAATCGCTGCGCCCGAGTTCATTGGCCATTTGCAAAAAGCCGGCGGGCGGGGCGGCTTCATCAAAATAAATTTCGGAATAACATTCATCGGCGGCAATGATGACATTGTGTTGATCGGCTAGGGCGAACAGGGTTTTGACCCGCTCCCGATCAATCACCGCCCCACTGGGGTTGCCGGGCGAGCACACATAAATGAGTTGCGCCCGTGCCCAAATATCGGCGGGAATGGCGTTGAAATCGGGCAGAAAGTTCGTATCGCTCGTGGTGGGGTAGTAATAAGGTTCGGCACCGGCTAAAAAGGCCGCGCCTTCATAAATTTGGTAGAAAGGGTTCGGCATCAGCACGATGGGGCGTGGCGATTCGGCGCGTTCGGGTTTGGCGATAACGGCTTGGGCAAAGGAAAATAATGCCTCACGCGTGCCGGCAACGGGCAGCACTTCGCGCTCGGGGTCGATGGGGTGGTTTTGTAGGTGAAAGCGCTGCGTTAACCACGCGGCTATGGCTTGGCGCAGGGGAAGCTCGCCGCGTGTTAAAGGGTAGCGCGATAAGCCGGCAAGCGATGCGGTCATGGCGCGCAACGCAACGGCGGGCGGCGCGTGCTGCGGTTCGCCAATCGAGAGCGCAATGGGCTTGGCGTTCAGCGCGGGGGTAATGCCCGCTTTAAGCGCGGCAAGCTGTTCAAACGGATACGGGTGCAAGCGGTTGAGATCAGGATTCATGGGCATTTAGGCATCAAAATTTTAAGAGGAGGCAGTATACGTGATGACTGAACCGGCTGCGGCAACGCCCCGCATCGAAGCAATCGACCATGTGAGTGTGCTGGTGGCCGATGTGGCGGCGGCGGTGGCGTTTTATCAGGCGGTGCTGGATTTGCCTCGGGTGGCGCGCCCCGATTTGGGCTTCCCCGGCGCGTGGTTGAACTTGGCTAACGGGGTAGATTTGCATTTATTGCAATTGCCCAATCTTGACCCGCGTGAGGGGCGCCCCGCGCATGGCGGGCGCGATCGGCATGTGGCGCTGCGGGTGGCCGCCACAGCACCGTTTGCGGCGCGCTTAACCGTCATGAACTGGCCGTTTACGCGCTCTTATTCAGGGCGAGATGCGCTGTTTTTTCGTGATGAGGATGGCAATGCCTGGGAGTTAACCGCGCGAAATTGAGCAATTTCTTGCCCGGCCGCATTTTGAAAAATGAGCTGCTCATTGCTTAGGCGGGCGGATGCAACCTGCGCGAGCAGGGCGCGAAAAGCCGCATCATCGGTGACGGTAGCGCAGGCCATTTGGGTGCTGGCCAAGGGTGTGAAGTGCAATCCGTTTTGCCCCGCCAGCGTATAAGCGCCCATTAACCGGTTGCAGCCATCAAAACCTGCCACCTGCTGCGTGAGCGAAAACCGCAGGGTAGGCGGCTTTAAATGGGCATCCGTCGGCGTGCCGGGTAAATCAATAAGCGCCCATTCGGTCGGGAGCGCTAACACGCCGACTAACGGTGGGGTTTGCGCCAGTGTGTTTTGGTTATCTGCCGTGGTTAATTGCCCTTCGCTGACCTGCCAGTGAGCCAAGGGTTCGGGCGCGCCGACAAGATTCAGCCGGTGGCCCGATTGCCATTGAATGCGCCCGCTAAACTCTTGGGCAAGGCCACTGCCCCAGCCGCCCACATCCATGCGGTAGCCACCTTGCGGGGATAGCCACAGCGCAATGGGCTTGGCTTTTCCGGCGGTGAGGGCGATTTGCCCTTGGTAGCCGCCCATCCAAACCGGGGCGTTAGGTTGGGCGGGCGCGCCGTTGGCTTGGGGTGCGGGGTTTTTTTGGGTTTGTGTGCAGCCTGCCAAGCCACCCATCAGCCCGCCGAACAGTACGGCGCTTAAAACACTTATTGTTAATCGGTTAATGCATCGGGTCATGAGTGTCTCCATTAGGTTTTTTTCATGCGCTGATCAATGGCTTGCCACAGCTGAAAATACGCTTGCGCCGCCGGATGCTTGGCATGCTTGAACACGGTGGGGGTTTGGTCATCGCCCATTTGTTCGATAACCGACGCATAGGGAATTTCATTCGGCCACAGTTCGGGGATTTCTAAGATTTTTTGCGAGAAAAAATCCCGATGCAAGGCGCGGCGGCGATCAACCATCGTTAAAAAAGCGGCCAGCTTGCGGGGGTTGATTTTCTCGGCCACTAAATGGGTTTTCAGCTGAAACCAGGTGCGTTCGGATAAATGCGTGGGCACGAGCGGCACCAGCACAAGATCGGCGGCGCGCAGCACGTTATCGCCGAGCAAGGTCAGCCCGGGCGGGGTGTCAATCCAGATTTCATCAAAATCGTCAGCCAAGCCATCCAGCACTTTGGCAATGCGAAAGCCCGCATCTTTTTTCTCGGCGAGCACATGCTCCATATCGTGGTAGCGCTGATCAGAGGGCAGTACGGTGAGGTTGCGGTGTTGGCTTGGGCGCAAGCCCAGCGCGACCGATTTGGCTTTGAGCAGTTGCCCTATTTTGGGGGCAGAGGAGGGCTCGGCTTGCAAATACCACGAGGCCGCGCCTTGGGGATCGAGATCCCACAACAGTACTTTGCGCCCTTGCAAGGCGGATAACGCGGCTAAATTAACGACCGAAGCGGTTTTACCCACGCCGCCTTTAACGGAATAAAGCGCAATGATTTGTGCCATGATTTTGCCTGTAACCGGTGCGAATGTGCCGTTATGATACGGCATTTGGTTCTAATTTCGCGCAGGTTACGTTTGGCTATGGGCTTTATTCGGTTGGCTTATCGTCTCCCGCGCTGAGTTCTTTGAGTTTGCGTGTGACGGTATTGCGCCCCCAGCCGATGAGGGCGGCGGCTTGTTGTTTGTGCCCGCCGGTGAAGCTGAGCGCGGCTTGCAATAAGGTGCGCTCAAAGGCGGGGCCGGCAATGGCGAGTAGGTCTTGATCGCCAGCTGCCAGCCGGCCTTCGGCCCAGCGTTTTAAATCGCCCGTCCATTGGGTGCGCAGGGCATCATCGGTGAGGGCAATGCCTTCAGCGGTGAAGCGGCTTAGGTTGTCGGGTAAGTCATCGCTACCAATTTCATGCCCCGGCGCCATTACCGTGAGCCAGCGGGCGATATTTTCCAGTTCGCGCACATTGCCCGGCCAGTCGTGTTGCGCCAAGTGCGCCATGGCTTGGGGGTTAATCGATTTTACGGGTACGCCCAGCTCTTGCGCGGCGCGGCCTAAAAAGTAGCGCAAGAGTTGCGGAATGTCTTCACGCCGTTCGCGCAGGGCCGGGAGTTTTAAGCGAATCACATTCAGGCGATGAAATAAATCTTCACGAAATTGCCCGCTCGTGACCCGATCTTCAAGGCGTTGGTGGGTGGCGGCCACAATGCGCACATCGGTGCGAATCAGCTGAGTGCCGCCCACGCGATAAAATTGGCCATCCGCCAGCACGCGCAGCAAGCGGGTTTGCAAATCCATCGGCATATCGCCAATTTCATCTAAAAAAAGCGTGCCGCCATGCGCCTGCTCGAATCGGCCGATCCGTTGACCCGCTGCGCCGGTAAACGCGCCTTTTTCATGACCAAAGAGCTCGGATTCCAATAAATCTTTGGGAATGGCGGCGGTGTTGAGCGCAACAAACGGGCCATTGCGCCGCAAGCTGTGTTGATGCAACGCGCGGGCGACGAGCTCCTTGCCGGTGCCGGATTCGCCGTTAATCAGCACGGTGACATTGGAGCGCGCCAGCCGGCCAATGGCGCGAAAAATTTCCTGCATGGCCGGCGCATTGCCAATTAAATCGGTTTGGGTGCTGCTCTCTTGCTCGCTGCGGTTGGCCTCGCTGTCAGGCGCGGGGGTTTGGGGCTGAACGGAGGCCAGCGCGCGCTGCGCCAAGCGCACGGCATCATCAATATCGAACGGTTTGGGTAAATAATCGAACGCGCCGCCTTCAAAGGCACCCACGGCGCTATCTAAGTCGGAGTGCGCGGTGATGATGATAATGGGTAAATTGGGGTGGGTTTGCCCCAGGGAGGCCAGCAGGCTTAACCCATCTTCGCCCGGCATGCGGATGTCTGAAAATAAAACATCCGGCGCGCCACTGCGTAATCTGGCGCGCAGCAAGGCGGCGCTTTCAAAGGCTTCAACAACAAAGCCGGCCGATTTTAACGCACGCTCCAGCACCCAGCGGATGCTGTGGTCATCATCGACAATCCAAACTTTTGCTGGGTTTTTGAGCGGGGGGGTGTGCAGGTTTGGGCTCATGATGGGGTGCCTCTAGGAATTTCGGTTCAGGGGGAGCTGGATTTGTTGCGGGGTTTCGTTAGGGGGATTCGTTGCCGGATTGGTCGGCTTGGGTGCCTAGCATCAGCGGCAAAACCAGTGAAAACCGCACCGCACCGGGTTTTTGTTTAAATTCAATCATGCCTTGGTGTTGCTCGGCGATCGTTTGGGCGATAGATAAGCCTAAGCCCGTGCCGTTTGCCCGCCCACTCACCATGGGCAAGAACAGGCTTTCCACCAGAGGCTCGGGCACGAGCGGGCCGTTATTGGATAACTCGATTTTAAGCACTAACCGATGCCGCTTTTGATGAATGGTGTATTGGCGCAGCACCCGGGTTTTTAGCCGTAGTTCGGGGGCGGGGGCGGCGTTTTCACTCATGGCTTGCAGCGCATTGCGGCCTAAATTGAGCAGCACTTGGATGATTTGATCGCGGTCGGCCGATAGGTCGGGGATGCTGGGGTCAAAATCAAACTGCCAGCGTAAAGGCGCGGTTAAGGGAATTTGCTCGGCCTCGATCGTGAGCAATTGCCGCACTTGTTCGAGCGGGGCATGGATGTTGATTCGCGCAAAGTTCGGGCGATTGATCGGGCCGAGCATGCGGTCAATCAGGTTTTTTAAGCGATTGGTTTCGTTTAAAATAATTTGGGTGTATTCACGTAAATCGGCGTTGGGTAGCTCGCGCTCCAACAGCTGGGCTGCGCCCTGCACGCCGCCCAGTGGGTTTTTAAGCTCATGCGCGAGGCCGCGAACCAGTTGGCGAGTTGAGCGTTGCATGGCATGGAGCTGGGCCTCGCGGGAGATGCGCACATGCTGCTCAATATCGGTGAGTTCGAGCAATAATGCGGCGCCCTCAATATCGGGGTCCGGGGTAATGGCGCAGTCGGCAATGCGGGTTTGGCCGTGCGGGGCGATGAGCTCGGCTTCGCGTAAAGTGACCACTTGTTGAGTTGCCCGGGCTTCAGCCACGGCATTGGCCAGCACAGGGTTGTGGGCAAAAAAAGGCAAAAACCCCTGCTTTCGCACCGCTAAAAAGCTGGTATCCCAAAACTGCTCGGCGGCGGCGTTAAAGTACAAAAGCTGTTCTTTTGCATCCAGCACCACAATGGCGGTATTGAGCGCATCGGCTAGGCGCGTTGGCCGGATGGCGCGTCGCATGTCGGCTTGGGTCACATGAACTCCTTCGGTGCTTGCCCTGAAACGGTTCGATGAGGTTTGTAGTGCAAAGAGTATGCCTAGGCGAGGGTGGTTTTCGTTGGAGTTATTTAAATCAATGGCTTGCGTTATTTTTTTGGGCTGGGTGGAAAAAAATGGCGCGCAAAAATGGCGCCACCACCGAGTTCGCCCCAGTTTAGGTGTTTTTTGATCTAAATTGGTGCGGCTGCTGTTCTGGTTTGCTTATTTTGGTGCAATGGATGCAGGAGGCAGCCCACCTGAAACCTGAATCACGACCGGGTTGGATTGAAAAATGTTTTGCCCATGGCGCATGACAATCGCAATGAGGGTATGGCTGCCATCGGTGAGGTTGCTGAGCATAAAGCGCTGCCCTGTTGAGTCATCTACCTGCACATTGCCATCAATAACAATACGCATTCGGTCACCGGCGGTAACATCCAGCGCGGGGTTAAGTTTGACTTGCACGAAAATAGTGCCGCCTTCGCGCGCGGTTAGTGGGCCTGCCGATGGTTCGGTTATCACAAGCGATTGATAATGCCCGTTTGGCGCAACACGCGGCACAGCCGGTGCGGCGGATTCGGGCAGTGGGCTGCGAATCATCTGTGGGTGGCTGCTGGGCGCGGCAGGCGGCGCTAGGTGCGTCATGCTATCGCCTTGGGGCAGCGCGGGGGTGCCGCTCTGCGTGACGGGCGGCATTTGCATCGAGGGCACCAGGGGGGCATTGGGAACCGTGTTGGGTGCTGTGTTGGGTAGTGGGGCGGCGGTTATGGGTGCCGCCGGTGCCGAGGGCGGCAAATTGATGGGGGTGAGCGGAATGACCGGCGGTGGGTCGATGGTGATTTTTTGCGCGCCTTTTGTCGGCTGGTCGGTGAATACCGTATCGCCCTGGCTATTGGTGTATTTGTATACCGTCTCGGCGCTGGCACTGTGAGCAAGCGGGCTTAAGCATACGGCCAAAAGCAAGGGGGCAATCCAAGTGGGTTGTCTGGTGGGGTATTGGGCGGGATGCCGGGCGGCAAAGCAGGGCTGGGGCTGATTGGCGGGGGCGGGCTGGTTCATCGGCAAGACTCCTTGTCTGTACAGGTGCGGGCAACGTTACACGGGCAAGTTTAGTGGCGCGGCGAGACATTTAGGCTGTTTTAAAAGCTTAAGGAACCTCTGATCAAATCCTTTGTGGCCGAGACGGACTTTTGAGGGATGAGCCGCAAGGCGCGGTGCGAAACGAATGGTTATTCCATTCGTGAGTGCCGCAACACAGCGGATCGCCCTCAAAAGCCCGTACCATTCGGGTTGCTGCCCCGTGTCTATCTATATGGGCCGCAACACGTCGTTATCGGCCTTGGATTCGTAGAATAACTACGACCGGCGGCCTCTGCCTCGTTTTGCAGCTTTTGGATCAGCAGCTCGGCGGGCTTCGCCAGCTTCGCGTAGCACAAAGGATTTGATCAGAGGTTCCCTAATGCATTGATTCGGGCGGCGGGCGAAGGTTCCCGCCCGCGCCCATCCGCCACGGGGTACTGTTATGGCGCGGCGATTACCCGCTCAAGTTCGGCGGTATGCACGCGGCAGGCATTAAGGGTGTCGGCTACGATATTAATGTGGCCGAGCTTGCGCCCCGCGCGGGCTTCTTTGCCGTAATCGTGCAGGTGCACGCCGGGTAATGCCAAAATGGGGCGGCGGGGGGGGATTTGGCCAATTAAATTGAGCATGGCGCTATGCCCTTTGCCCGTCGTGCTGCCAAGGGGCCAGCCTAAAATAGCCCGCAAATGGTTTTCAAATTGCGATGTGGCAGCGCCGTTTTGCGTCCAATGGCCGCTGTTGTGTACGCGCGGGGCCATTTCATTGGCAATCAGCCCGCCCTCAACCTCAAAAAATTCAATGGCCAGCACGCCGACATAATCCAGCCCGATTAAAACGCGGCGGGCAGACGATTCAGCTTGAGCCTGGGCGGGGTCATCGGGGTGAATATCGGTGCGGTGTAAAATGCCGCCGACATGACGATTTTCACCCACGGGATAAAACGCCAGCTCGCCTTGGGTGCTGCGCACCGCGATGATGGACACTTCGCGGGTGAAGGCAATCATCTGCTCTAAAATGGCGGGCTGCTCATGCATCTGCGCCCAAGCGGCGGGCAAGTCTGCGGGTGTGCGGAGCACGGCTTGCCCTTTGCCGTCATAACCTAAACGGCGGGTTTTTAAGATGGCCGGATAGCCGATTTTCTCAACCGCCGTGCCAAGTGATTCCAGTGAATCGACGGCAGCATAGGGCGCCACCGCAATGCCTTGTGACTCAAAATATTGCTTTTCTGTGATGCGATCTTGTGCCACGGCAAGCGCCCGGGCACCAGGGTAAATGGCGTTGTGATGGCTGACGCTTGTTACGGCGGATACCGGAATATTTTCAAACTCGAGTGTGATGACATCACATTCGACCGTGAGTTGTTCGAGTGCCCGCTCATCATCATATTCAGCCTGAATATGTCGCCCGAGCCTGCCTGCCGGGGCTTGCGCGCTGGGGTCGAGAAAGGTAAATCGCAGCCCCAAGGCAATGCCGGCCAATGCCAGCATTTGCCCTAATTGGCCTGCCCCAATAATGCCGATGTGGGCGGGGGTGACATCTGAGGTGGGTGGCTTTGGGGCGGGTTCGTGCATGATGTAACGATGGCTGTTGTGGTTAGGGTGCTAGGTTTAAGGGGTTGTGACGGGCGCACGCGGGTCGGTTTGCGCCAGTACGGCGTGGGTTTGTGCCGCGCGCCAAGCCTCTAACCGCGCTGCCAGCGCTGCATCGTGTACCGCCAGTTGTGCGGCGGCGAGAAGCGCCGCATTAACCGCACCCGCGCGGCCAATGGCGAGCGTGCCCACTGGGATACCTGCGGGCATTTGCACGATAGACAGTAGCGAATCCCATCCTGATAGGGTTTTAGATTGCACGGGCACCCCTAAAACGGGTAGCCGTGTTTTGGCCGCCAACATACCGGGCAAGTGCGCCGCGCCACCCGCGCCGCCGATAATGACGTGTAAGCCTCGGCTGGCGGCGGTTTGGGCGTAATCGAATAGGCGATCAGGCGTGCGATGGGCGGAAACAATCTGCGCTTCAAACGGAATTTCTAGCGCGGTGAGCATAGCGCAGGCGTGCTGTAGGGTTTCCCAATCCGACTGGGAGCCCATGACAACCCCAACGAGCGGTGCCGGGTGGTTTGGCGCAATGACAAGCGCTAAGGCTTCACTCATCGAGCGGCCTCACTGGCCACCGCCGCTTGCATCATAAAGGGCGTGGGCGTTTTCATAATACCAACGGCAGAAATATACAAAAACACCAATACCGCCAGCACAAACGCGCTGGCGCGAATGGCCTTGGTTTTGCCAAGGCGTAAAGCCACTAACCCAATGCCGATATAAACCAATAGCCCCACGATCATGACCGTGACATAAGCGGGGTTAACGCCATAACGCCAAAACATTAAATAGCTTGCGATCAAAGCGCTCACCAGCAGCACGGTATCAATAATATGCGGGCTAATTTTTACCCAGCGGGCTTTAAGCTGGGGCGATTCTTGCAGCATCCAGATGCCGCGCGTAATAAAGAGCAATAACGATAGGAGTACCGCCAGCCCGTGGATATGAACAGAGAGTTGCGCGGTGGTCATGAAAGCTCCCGATGGCGATTAAATAAAACGGCCAAGCCAATCGATAAGGTGAATAGGCGCACCATTAAACACTAAGATTTTTCGGAATGAAAGAGCCCGACCAGATTGGTCGGGCTCGGCGGCGGTGGCGCGCTGTGTGATTTCGGTTGTTACTCAGGAATGCAAATTTCTTTTTTGGCCATGGCAATGCTGGTTTTAACCAGTAAATAGGCAATGAGTAAGCTTAAAAACCCAAACAAAAACCCAGCCAGATAGGTGTAAAAAACATAGCCAGTGATGTGCTGCATGATGAGGGTTGCAATGGTCATCGCGGCGATGGGGAAGGTGTAGGCCCAAAAGGGTAAGCCGAACGGAATGGTAATGAATCGCTTGGCCTGAAAAAACAGCAGCAAGGTGATAAACAAGGCAAAGTTATACAAAATATGCCCCATATCATCGAGCCCGACGGGATGCAGGGCATGCCACGAAATAAAGCCAACAGCGGGCGGCGCAATCATAATAAACAAGGTGGGCATGAGTTTGCCCGGTGTTGGGGCGTGGAAAAAATAGCGGTTCATCAGGATGGTGAGCAGCACAATCCAGAAAATGATCCCGACACTAAAAAAGAACCAAGATATTTGGATGAACCCCAGTGCCGCACCGGTGATGGGCACCAAAATATTACCCACGATGGGGATGAACCAAGCGGGGTTTGAGTGGTGAATCTGAAACTTTTCGTGGTGAATCCAGTTGCTCAAAATAATCAAGGTGAACAACAGCTGAACTGGCGCGCCAATACTCCAGAGCCACAGGGCGAGGGTTTTGTTGAACGTGAGTGCAATAATGCTCATTAAAAGCAGGCTGATTGATAGGGCGGGGAAAAAGCTCAATCGAACCACATGATTAAATTCTGCCCGAACCTCGCTGGGGTATTTGAGCAATTTGGCAAAATAGGCCAATGCCAAAATGCCAAACAAGCCGTAGGTGATGTAGGTAAACACGGTGCTGGCAAGGTGGCTCCACTGTAAAAGTTCCTCGCCTTTGTGCATGGCGATGGTGTAACCCGCCAAGCCCATCACCATGCCAAACATTGAGATGGGCATGTGGGCGAGACGGCTGTGTGATGCGTGAGCATCGGGTGTATGCGCGTTTGAAAGAGACATATCTTGCTCCAAGTTAAGCGAGGACAGAACAGGCAAAAAGCAGGCCATTCTTATTAAGTAGCATCAACGGAATCTACCGTGTGTAGGGCGCCTTGGCATTAAGCTAGCAAGTTGTTTTTATGCTGTTTTTTGCCAGTTTTACGCGGGCTTGCCGGGGTGGTGGTGCCCGCGTAGATGCCTAATTTGCACGGTGACAATCGTTGATGGGTTAATCCTTAATAATTTCATCGGATATTACGATTAATTTTACTTATAGTAAATAACAAAGAGGAATGGTTTTGAATTTTTCAACACATTTGATTGGTTTTGATGCCAGCCTGTGGGGGTGGTTAAGCCTTTGCGTTTTGTTGGTTGTAGGTGGGCTAACCGCGCCGTGGCCTGCGGTAATCGCCTCCGCCGCACGGCAAAATGTGCTGTTGGCGAGTTGGCTTTTTTTAATCCTGCTGGGCGCGTTTCATGGCAATGCGTTGCCGGGGTTGTCGCTGCACTTTTTAGGCTTAACGGCCGTTACACTCATTTTGGGTTGGCCGCTGGCCCTGCTGGGCGGCGCGTTGGCTGCATTCGTGTTCGCCGCGTTAAGTCACGAGGGTTTTGCTGCGATAGGCTTTGCGGTTTGGGGGCAGGTCGTGGTGCCCATTGCCATAACCGTTGGGATTAATTATTTAGCGCAGCGATTTTTGCCGCCTAATTTTTTTATTTATTTGTTCGTGAATGTTTTTTTTGCCGCCGTGCTGGGGTTTGTGTTCGCCGCACTCGCGACGGCCGGTTTGGTGGTGATGCTCGGGGTCTATTCATGGCCTGTGTTGGTTGATAGTTATTTGGCATTTATTCCGATACAAGTCATCCCCGAGGCGATGGTGAATAGCATGGTCATGCTGGGCTTAACCTTGCTTAAGCCCGAATGGGTGGCGTCTTTTGATTCGCGGCGGTATTTTAAAGATTAAGCGGTGAGTGATTGCAGGCAGCGTGCGGCGGGTGCATTTTGCAATCTTGTATGAGGGCTTAATTGCCTCGCCTGCCCGATGAATGCTCGTTAATTACACCGCGATAATCGCCGCTAAGGCGCAAGCGGGCTTTGTGGGTGGCGCTTGCGCGCGGCGTTTGCGGGCATGGCGCGCCGGTGAGGGATGGGCGGGCAGGCTTTGGCATGAAAATTGGATAAGTATCACCACCACTTGCCCTTTGATGAGCGCTAGTGTTTAGTGCCACCCAACCTTTGTTTTGGAGAACTGTAATGAAAAAGATGACTATGATGATTTTGGCTGCTGGTTTTATGGCTTCAAGCGCGGCAATGGCTGCGGGTGATTCAGCTGCGGGCAAATCTTTATACGATGCTTCTTGCGCATCGTGCCATGGCATGCAGGCGCAAGGCCAGGGCATGTTCCCTAAATTGGCCGGCATGAGCGTGGCCGACACCAAATCTATTTTGGTCGCTTTTAAAGCAGGCGACATGGCCACCTTAACTAAGCGTAACTTGGGCGGCGCTAATTACGCCATTATGGCGCCTAATGCGGCGGGTTTGTCTGATCAGGATATGGATAACTTGGCCGCGTATGTAGCCACCCTGAAATAAGTTTCGGGTTAGTCGAGCAAAGCAAAAAGCCCCTTTTGGGGCTTTTTTATTGCGGCGGGCTTTAATTGCATTAGTCGCGCCGCCTCAGTTTATGCCTAGGCTTAAATTTGGGTGCGTTGTTTGCCGCTTGAAAGATCACCGTGGCGCACATCGTGGCCTTTTTGCTGGAATATCACATATTCTGCGATATTGGTGCAATGATCGCCAATGCGCTCAATCGCCCGCATGCAGCTTAACATCCGCAAGCTGACCTCGGCAGAGTTGGGGTTTTCTGTCATGAATTTTAGCAACACGCCGTGGACGGCATTGTATTCTTGGTTAACATGGGTATCGCGACGAATAATTTCTTCAGCCGCGATGGCATCCTGCCGAACAAAGGCATCCAGTGCATCGTGCAGCATGCCGGTTACGATGCGCCCCATCACGCGGAAATGACCCACAAAATCGGTGGTGCGCAAAACAGAGCCAATCTCTTCAGCGATGCGGGCGAGCTTTTCGGCTTTATCGCCAATGCGCTCCAAATCGGTAATCGTTTTTACGACCGACATGATGGTGCGTAAATCGTTAGCAGTGGGCGAATAGCGCGCGATGATTTGGATGGCCAGTTCATCAATTGAGGACTCAAGCCGATTAATTTCATAATCTTGGCTAATTGCACGGGCACCACGAATAGCATCGGCATCCAGCAAATAGGCGAGGGCATCGGCAAAATGTTGCTCAGCCATGCCGCCCATGTTCATCATTAAAGAGCGCAGGTTGTTTAAATCTTCGTCGAAGCGCGTGAGGGTATGCGGGGTGCCGTTATAAGATTCCATGAATTAAATGTTCTCCGAGTTATTGTGTTGAAGCGCTAAAAAGGTACGCACGTCACCGAGTTGTCACCTATCCATTCCATAATGCATGAGTGTTGTGAGCGCTTAAAGCAAAACTTAAGTATCTTTAATTAGGTGCGCACAATGGCGCTGCTAATTCTTTATACTGAATTTTAATACTAATCCACCTAAGTTGCGATTTTATGACGACAAACCCTGAACAACCGATAACGCCCGTATTTATCAATCGGGAATTAAGCCTGATTGCGTTTAACCGCCGCGTGCTTGAGCTCTCGCAAGATATTAGTGTGCCCTTGATGGAGCGACTCAAGTTTTTGTGTATTTCATCGGCGAATTTAGATGAGCTGTTTGAAGTGCGCATCGGCTCGTTAACCCAGCAGCTTCGCGCCGGCTTAAACCGGCCGGATGATTCGGGCTTAACGCCGCAAGAGCAACTCCAGCAGGTCTACGCCAAAGCGCATGAGCTGGTGTACGACCAATACCATACGCTGAATGATGAAATTATCCCCGCGCTGGCCGAACAAGGGATCGACTTTTTGCGCCGCACCCATTGGAGTGAAGCGCAGGCTTTGTGGGTTAAACAGTTCTTTCGGCGTGAACTTTTACCTTTGCTAACCCCACTAGGGCTTGATCCCTCGCATCCCTTTCCGCGTATTTTAAATAAATCGCTGAATTTCGTGGTGTCTCTTGAGGGCACCGATGACTATGGCCGCGAGGCTTGGATGGCCATTGTGCAGGCACCGCGTGCCCTGCCGCGCATTATTCGCATGGATGAAGAGGCCTCGGGGAGCGCTTCGAGTTTTGTGTTTTTAAGCTCCATTATTCACGCGCATGTGCATGAGCTGTTTCCGGGCATGACGGTGACGGGGTGCTATCAATTCCGTGTAACCCGCAATAGTGATTTAGCCGTTGATTTAGATGACGACGCCGATTTGCTCAAAACCCTGCAAGGGGGCTTGTTTGAGCGCAATTACGGCGATGCCGTGCGCTTAGAGGTGGCGGATAACTGCCCGCAAGAGATGATCGATTTTCTATGTGATCGCTTCAAGTTAGAAAGCATGGCCGTGTTTCAGGTGCATGGTCCTGTCAATTTGAACCGGCTGATGGCCTTGTATGGCTTGGTTAATCGCCCCGAGCTTAAAGATACTCCTTTTACACCGAAGCTTAAAAATGAGCTGAGTGGGGATGCCAATATCTTTGAAACCATCGAGCAACGTGGGTCCATTTTGCTGCACCACCCCTATGAATCGTTTATGCCCGTGGTGGAGTTTGTGCGCCAGGCGGCGAGCGACCCGAAGGTCGTGGCGATCAAAATGACGTTGTATCGCACAGGGCGCGATTCGGCGATTGTGGATGCGTTGGAAGCGGCCGCGCGGGCAGGCAAAGAAGTGACGGCGGTGGTTGAATTGCGAGCCCGATTTGATGAAGAGGCCAATATCGATATTACCACCCGCCTGCAAAAGGCCGGCGCGTATGTGGCCTATGGCATTGTGGGCTACAAAACCCACGGCAAAATGACACTCGTGCTGCGGCGTGATGGCACCCGTTTAAAGCGATTTGTGCACTTGGGTACGGGCAATTATCACCCCGGCACCGCGCGCATTTATACCGATTTTGGGTTGCTGACCGATGATCGTTTTTTCGGCGATGATGTGAATAAGCTCTTTATGCAGCTTACGGGGCTGGGCCGGGGCATGCGTTTAAAGCGGTTGTTGCAATCGCCCTTTACCTTGCACAGCGGCATGTTAGAGCGCATTGCGCGTGAAATTGAGCACGCCAAAGCCGGACGCAAAGCGCTGATTCGCGCCAAAATGAACGCGCTGATTGATCGCCAAATTATTGAAGCGCTTTATCAAGCCTCTCAAGCGGGCGTGGTGATCGAGCTGATTGTACGCGGGGTGTGCTGCCTGCAACCCGGCGTGCCGGGGTTATCCGAAAATATCCATGTGCGTTCTGTGATGGGGCGGTTTTTGGAGCATCCGCGTGTGTTCTATTTCTTGAACGATGGCGATGATGAGCTCTTTTTATCTAGCGCTGACTGGATGCCGCGTAATTTCTTTGTGCGGCTAGAAACTTGCTTTCCGATCGATTCCCCAGAGCTTAAAGCCCGCGTGCTCAATGAGGCGTTTGAGCGTTATCTGGCTGATAATACGGGCGCTTGGTCGCTTGAGGCTGATGGGTTGTATCATCGGGTTAAGCGTCATCACAATGCGAAACCCCGCTCGGCGCAGCAATCTTTGCTGGAGGATTTGGCGGGTTAGCTCAAGGCTGGCCAGTCGTGCCAGGCTTGGCGGTGAATCAACGGGGCAGAACGGGGCAGCAAGCCCCGTTTTTTTATGGAAAAAGCGGGCTAAAGCACGATGAGGTTGTCGCGGTGGATGAGTTCATCTTCTTCGGCAAAACCTAAAATGGCATTAATGGCGCTGCTGGGCTGGCGGCAAATTTTACGCGATTGCTCGCTACTGTAGTTGGTGAGCCCCCGAGCCAAATCAGCCCCGCTGGCATCAATAATTCGCACCAAATCGCCCCGGGTGAACTCGCCTTCAACTGAAACCACACCAATTGGCAACAGAGAACGCCCCCCTTGGCGCAGCGCCGCCGCCGCGCCGGCATCCACCGTGAGCGTGCCGCGCGCGCGCAACTGCCCCGCCAGCCATTGCTTGCGTGCGGCCAGCCGGCTTTGCGCCGGTTGAAACACCGTGCCGATGCCAGGTGTGCCGGCAGCTAGCTCCAGCAGAACGCGAGGGGTGGCGCCCGATGCCACCACGGTTGCCGCGCCCGATTGTGCGGCGCGTTTGGCGGCAATCACCTTGGTGTACATACCGCCTCGGCCAAGTTTCCCGCCTTCGGGTGAGGCCATGCCTTCAAGGCTTAGGTCACCGGCGGTAACTTCTGTGAGCAGTTTGGCGGCGGGATTTTTGCGCGGATCGCTATCAAACAGGCCGAGTTGATCGGTGAGAATCACCAGCACATCGGCTTCAACCAAATTGGCGACCAAGGCGGCGAGCGTATCGTTATCGCCAAAACGGATTTCGTCGGTGGCCACGGTATCGTTTTCGTTGACCACAGGGACAACGCCTAAATCCAGCAATACCCGCAAGGTGCTGCGGGCATTGAGGTACCGCTGGCGGTTTGATAAATCATCATGCGTGAGCAAAATTTGCGCGGTGTGAATGCCGTGGCGCAGCAAAACATCGGCGTAAGCCTGCACAAGCCCCATCTGGCCTACGGCGGCGGCGGCTTGTAATTCGGGTAGGGCCGTGGGGCGATCTTTCCAGCCCAAACGCGCCATGCCTTCAGCCACCGCGCCGGAGGTGACGATGACAATTTCACGCCCTTGGGCTCGAAGTGCGGCAATTTGCTCGGCCCAGCGGTCAATGGCTGCTAAATCTAACCCCGCGCCATTGCCCGTGACCATGGCGGAGCCAATTTTAATTACCCAGCGGCGATCGGTTTTCAGGTGCGCGCGGGCATCGGGTGCGGGGTTATGGGCCAATAGATCAGCGGGGCTCATGCGTGGTTATTCCTCTGTCCACTCAAGGTTCGGGTTTTTATACACGGAAGGGGTTATTACAGGCGCACTGGGTTTACTGGCTTGCGCTGCTAAATCGGCGGCGCGCGCGGCTTCCATAAACTCCATGATGGCCCACACTAAGGCGGTGGTGCCCTGTTTATTTAATGCGCTAATGGCAAAAATGGGGCCTTTGAAATCAAGCTCGGTGCGAAACCGCTCGGTCAGTGCCTCGATGTGTTCGGCTTGCTCTTCTTCTAGCCACTGATCGATTTTATTCAAAATTAACCAACGCGGGCGTTCGGCAGAGTTGGTGAAGTGGCTTTCATCGTACCGCAGGAGCTCTTCTTCAATAATCGCGACCGATTCGACCGGGTCCACGGCATCTATGGGCTCTACATCGACAATATGGAGCAGCAGGTTGGTGCGCGCTAAATGGCGTAAGAATTGGTGCCCTAAGCCTGCGCCCTCGGCAGCGCCTTCAATTAAGCCGGGAATGTCCGCCATAACAAAGCTACGGTGCGGCTCGGGCGCCACAACCCCTAAGTTAGGGTGCAGGGTGGTAAAGGGGTAATCGGCCACCTTGGGTTTGGCTTGGGATACCGCGCGAATAAGCGTGGACTTACCGGCGTTCGGCATACCAAGCAGGCCGACATCCGCCAGAATACGCAGCTCAAGCATGAGGCGGCGTTCATCACCCGGTGTGCCATCGGTTTTTTGGCGCGGCGCCCGATTGGTCGAGCTTTTAAAGCGGGCATTGCCTAAACCGTGCCAGCCCCCTTTGGCGACCATGAGTGGTGTGGCAGGATCAATAATTTCCCCCAAGACCTCACCGGTGTCGAGATCATGAACGACGGTGCCCAAAGGCACGCGCACCCATAAATCATCACCTTTCGCGCCGGTTTGGTTAGCACCACTGCCATTTTCGCCCCGCTGGGCTTCGTAATGCCGCACAAAACGAAAATCCGCCAAGGTATTGAGGTTGGCATCGCCGGCAAAGTAAACGCTGCCGCCATTGCCGCCATCGCCGCCATCGGGCCCGCCGTTGGGGACATACTTTTCGCGCCGAAAGCCGATAACGCCGTTGCCGCCATCACCTGCTTTTACTTTTACTTTGGCTTCATCTACGAATTTCATGATCACTCACCTAGGCCGAGGTTTGAGGGATGAATCGATTCACTCCGCCAGCGGCCGAAAACACAAAAGCCCCGCAGTGTACGGGGCTGAAAATCTGGGGGTAGCCCAGCAAGAAATTGATCGTTGCCTAACGGACGTGCCGTTGGGGCGGCACCCGTTTAGACGGTAGGAACGATGCTCACAAAGCGACGGGATTTGTCGCCTTTAACTTCAAACTTAACCGCGCCATCAACCAGTGCGAACAAGGTGTAATCACGACCACAACCCACGTTAGCGCCCGGATGAAACTGGGTGCCACGTTGGCGGATGATGATGCTACCCGCGTTGATGACTTGGCCGCCGTAGCGTTTAACGCCTAAGCGTTTGCTTTCGGAATCACGGCCGTTGCGTGACGAGCCGGCTGCTTTTTTATGTGCCATGACAAAACTCCAAACAGGGCAATAAGACGGAAAAAACCCGCCTTACGCGAAATTAACCATTAATGCTGGTGATTTTAATCTCGGTGAACGCTTGGCGATGACCTTGATGCTTGCGATGATGCTTACGGCGACGGAACTTGATGATGTCCACTTTTTTGCCTCGGCCTTGACCGATGATTTCGGCGGTCACGGTGGCACCCACCAAGACGGGCGAACCGACTTGGATGGCTTCGCCGTTAGCGATCATCAACACGCGATCAAGCGTGATTGCGGTGCCTTCTTCGCCTTCTAATTTTTCAACCCGGAGCCATTCGCCAGGTTCTACGCGATACTGTTTACCGCCGGTGACTACTACTGCGTACATGTTGGTATTTAACCTTTATTCAGGTCGCGCACGCTAGCTTGAAGTCAGCCAGTCACACGCTGTGATCTTATGGAAAGGCGGCGGATATTAGCGAGTTGTTTCGCCCCCGTCAAGTACCTTGAGCAAGACCCGTGTGATTTTGATGCGGTGATGTCGTGATTGCAAATATAGCCAAGCTCGTCGATACTCAGGCTTATGAATTTAAAACGCATCATTACCTCAATCATGCTGATGTTCGCTGTTTGGCTGCCGCTCGACAACGCGCTGGCGGCTGCCGTGATTGAGGGCTGCCCGATGATGTCGCATGCGTTTGCCGATGGCTTGAATAAAATGGGGCGCGCGCAAACATCACCCCTTCACGTGCCTTGTCATGAGATGAGCATGATGGCCTCTGCGCCGATGGGGGCTGATGCGCCCCCAGCCTATCATTGCGTGAATGGCTGCGAGCATTGCAGCTTATGTTTGTTACTCGGTTCGGTTGCCTTGCCTTGCACGGCCGTTCTGCCGGCCGTTCTGCCTGTGCTATCACAGCCACTTTCCTCTCCTTCGGCGCACATTTATTCGGATGTTGCCGCCTGTGTCTTTCGCCCCCCTATTGTTTAGTCCCCAGCGGGTTCTTGTGCCTAAAACGGCGCTAGTTGCGTATTTATTTTGATCGTTATCAATTAAGTACCGCGTTTTTTTTACCTGAGCATGATTTGGTTCTTCGTATTGCTGCGACGGGTCTTATTGCTGCGCTTAGGAATTGATAGGGGGTTTTTATGTTTACACAGTTATTGCGGCGACTTTTGCCGACGGCGATGCCGATAGCGATACCGATAGCCATACTTGGGGTGTGCTTTTCTGGGGGTGTTTTGGCGACCGAGCCCCGTGTTGAGGGCGAGGCGTTATCTTTGCAACAGGCTCAAACGCTGGCGCTAACGAGCGATCAGGGGATTGAGGCGACAAGTCATACGCGCGATGCCGATGCCTTGGATGCGGGGGCGGCGGATCAATTGCCTGACCCGACTATTTCGGTTGGGCTGCAAAACTTGCCGCTCGATAATTTCAGCATGACGCGCTTGCCTACCACCATGCTGGCGGTGACTTTAAGCCAAACCTTGCCCCCGGGGGATACGCTCGCACAGCAAGCCCTTGCGGCGGATGCGCGCACTGCGGCCGCCACGGCTGATATTACGGTGAAGCAGCAGGTGCTTTTGCGTGAAGTACGGCGTTTTTGGTTAACCGTGTACCGCGATGAGCAAACGATAGCGTTATTGCAGCATGAAAAAACCTTGTATCAGCGATTGTTGCGCAGCGCGCAAACGGCTTACAGCGCGGGCCGGGCGCGGGCGACGGATTTGGTGCGCTTGCAAGTCAAGCTGGCTGAACTCGATGATGCCATTGCGCAAAAAATGGGGGATGCCGCCGCCACGCGGGCGCGATTAGCGCGTTGGATTGGTGGGCGTGCCGAGGCGCCGTGGCCGAAGGCATTACCCGATGTGCTGGAAAAAACGCCTGCCGGCGGTATTAATCAGCAGCCGGAGCTTGCCGTTTTGCGGGCACAGCTCGGCGAAGCGCGGGCGGGTGTTGGGGTGGCCAAAGCGGCTTTTCAACCCCAGTTTGGGGTGGAAGTGGGCTATGGCGTGAACGCGGGCACGATGCCGAATACGGGCTCAATCGGGGTGTCTATGAGCTTGCCGATTTTTACAGGCGAGCGCCAAGTGCCGCGTTTGGCGGCGGCGCAGCAACGGGCGGCCGCCCAGCAGTTGGCTTTGGATAATCGCGCCGCAGAACTACAGGCTGAGCGGCAATCGCTTATCCGTAACGTGGCAAGTTTTAATCAGCGAATTGAGGGCTACGACACCCGCATCCTGCCCCAGTTAAGGCAGGTTACCCAGCTGGCGCAAAGTCAGTTTGGCGCGGGTGGCGGCGATTTCACGGCGATTGTGGACGCCGAACAGGCATTAATTCAAGGCCAGCAGCAACGGCTGGATTTAACGATTGATCGAGCCAGCAGCTTGATTGATTTGCGTTATTTGGTGGAGAACCCTTCATGAACACATCTGCTTTGATTGGTCTTGTGGCGACCGGCTTGGTTGCGAGTGTGGCGGCCAGTGCCGTGACTTATACCTTAATTTCGGTGCCCGCCGTACGCCCCGCCATGGCCGATGACATGGCAGGCATGGCGATGGATTCGGGTAATGACAAAAAGGCAGCAGTGCCCCAAACCCCTTCCGTGGCAAACAAGGCGGCGGGCGAGCCTAAATTTGTTACCAAATATACCTGCCCGATGCATCCGCAAATTATCGAAGATCACCCGGGGCATTGCCCGATTTGCGGCATGACTTTGGTGCCGAAACTTTTTCCGGTGAGTACGAAGGCTACGGCGGGCGCAAGTTCGGCCGAGCCCGCTGCGCTCGTGCCGCCGGCGGTCGTATCGAAACCGGCCGCCGAAGTGGCCGCCAAAACTGGTGCAGAGCCTAAATTTGTTACCAAATATACCTGCCCGATGCACCCGCAAATTATCGAGGATCACCCGGGGCATTGTCCGATTTGCGGCATGACCTTGGTGCCGAAACTTTTTCCCGTGGGTACTAAGGACACGGCGGGCGATGGCGCTAATTCTTTGAATGCGGCGAGCGAGCCGGCAAAAGGCGGCGCCCCTGCGCCGTTAGCGGCGCCGATGGTGATGCCGTCGGTGTCGGTTGCGCCCCTCACCTTGCGCTACATGAATGTGGTGCTGGCACCGGTGGCGTGGCGCAATCTCACGCGGCAAATTCATAGCGTGGGCTTGGTGGATTTTGATGAAAATCGCTTGGCGCATGTGCACCCGCGTGCCAGTGGCTGGGTGGAAATGCTGAATGTGCGCGCGTTGGGCGATACGGTGCACAAAGGGGAGGTGCTGCTCACGCTGTATTCGCCGGATATTTTATCGGCTGAAAAGGATTTTTTAGTCGCCAAAAATAGTGGCATGAGCGTGTTACTCGATGCCGCGCGTGAGCGTCTGCGTTTGCTGAATGTGCCGGAGGCAATCATTAATCAAATTGCCACCACCGGCAAAGTGGCGCGCACCATCCCCGTGGTGGCGCCGCAATCGGGTTATATCTCAGCGATTAATTTACGCGATGGGATGTATGTCACGCCCGATTTAGATATGTACACCATTGCCGATGCCGCCAAGGTATGGGTTTCGGTTGAAATTTTGGCGCGCGATATGGAGCAAATTGCGGCAGGTCAGCCCGCCGCGATGACGGTCGATGGCATTCCGGGGCGCATTTGGCATGGCACGGTGGATTTTGTGTATCCCGAGTTGGACCCCAAGTCGCGCACCTTAAAAGCGCGCCTCGTGTTCGACAACACCGATGGGGTGCTAAAACCCAATCAATTTGCCGAAGTGGGGATTAGCGGTGTGCCACAGGCCGATGTGCTCACCGTGCCCACGGCGGCGGTAATTCCCACGCCGAATGGGGCGCGGGTGGTGCGTAAAAATGCCGATGGGTCGTTTCAGCCGGTTTTGGTTACGGTGGGGCCTTCGGCTGGGGGGTATACCGCAATCACAAGCGGTTTGAATCCGAACGATGAGGTGGTGGCTTCGGGGCAGTTTTTGCTGGATTCTGAAAGCAGCTTGCAGGCGTCATTTGCCCGCATGACAGGCAGCATGGATGCGGCGCCCACTGATGCTGCGCCCGCAACCGCGCATCAGCACGCGCATTAAGGGGGTTAAATCATGTTGAAATCCATTATTGAAGCGTCGATTAAAAACCGCGTGTTGGTGTTGCTTTTGGCCGCGATTTTGGCCGTGGTGGGCTGGTATTCGTGGCGGGCCACCCCGCTGGATGCCATTCCCGATTTATCCGATACACAGGTGATTATTAAAACGAGCTACCCCGGCCAATCGCCGCAGGTGGTGCAAGATCAAGTCACCTATCCTTTGACTACCACCCTGCTTTCGGTGCCCGGCTCCACGGCGGTGCGCGGGTATTCGTTTTATGGCGACTCGTATATTTATGTGACCTTTAAAGATGGCACCGATTTGTATTGGGCACGCTCGCGGGTGTTGGAGTATTTAAATCAAGCCAAGGCGAGCCTGCCCGCTGGTGTTAACCCTCAGCTTGGCCCCGATGCCACTGGGGTGGGCTGGGTGTATGAATATGCGCTCACCGATCCCTCGGGCACGATGAACTTGTCAGAGCTCACCACCCTGCAAAACTGGTTTATGAAGTTTCAGTTGCAAACCGTGCCGGGCGTAGCGGAGGTGGCCACCGTGGGCGGCATGGTGCAGGAGTATCAGATTGTGGTGGACCCTGATCGGCTGCGCGCGTTTGGGGTATCGCTCGATACCCTGCGCAAAGCGGTGGCGGCGGGTAATCAGGAAGTGGGCGGCGGGGTTTTGGAGCTTGGCGGCGCGGAATATATGGTTACCAGTCGCGGGTATCTTAAAAGCGTGGCGGATATCGAGCGCATCCCCGTGGGCGTTACCGCGAGTGGCACACCCATTTTAGTGCGCGATTTAGGCACCGTGCGCTTGGGCCCCGCATCCAGGCGCGGCGTGGCCGATTTAGATGGCAAGGGCGAGGTGGTGGGCGGCATTATCGTGATGCGGTCAGGCGAAAATGCCCGCAGTGTGATTGAGGCGGTAAAAACCAAGCTCGAGCACTTAAAGCCCAGCTTGCCCAAGGGGGTTGAGATTGTGCCGGTGTACGATCGCTCGGGCGTGATTGATCGGGCGGTGGATACCTTAAGCCATAAGCTCGTTGAAGAATTTATCGTGGTCGCGCTCGTGTGCATTATTTTTTTGTGGCATTTTCGTTCTGCGATGGTGGCCATTATCAGCTTGCCGCTTGGCGTTCTGATGGCATTTATTGTGATGCACGCGCAGGGCATTAACGCCAATATCATGTCGCTGGGGGGTATTGCGATTGCGATTGGCGCCATGGTGGATGCCGCCATTGTGCTGGTTGAAAATACCCATCGACACCTAAGCGATTACGCGCGTCAACACGGCGCGCCGCCCGTGGGTGAGGCGCATTGGCAGCTCATTGCTAAATCATCGGGTGAGGTGGGGCCGGCGCTTTTTTTCTCGCTGTTGATTATTACCCTCTCGTTTATTCCGGTGTTTACCCTGCAAGCGCAAGAAGGCCGGATGTTCGCACCGCTCGCGTTCACTAAAACCTATGCCATGGCGGCAGCGGCGGGTTTGGCCGTTACCCTCGTGCCGGTTTTGATGGGTTATTTTATTCGGGGTCGCATTCCCGATGAGCATAAAAATCCGCTCAATCGCGGGTTAATCGCCCTGTATCGCCCGATGCTGACCACCGCATTGCGCTTTCCTAAAACACTGGTGGGCTTGAGCTTGGTGTTTGTGTTGTCGATGGCGTTGCCCTTGGCGGGCGTGGGGGGGTATTTAGCGCCCTTGAAGTGGGTTGGCACGAGCGATTGGCAGCAGCGGGTTAGTGGCTGGCAATCGGCGTGGGCGAGTGATTGGGCGCAGCGTTTTGCTGGCCTGCCAAAAATCGCTGAACTCGGGCGCGGCTTGGGCAGCGAGTTTATGCCCACGCTCGATGAAGGCGATTTACTGTACATGCCCACCACCGCGCCGGGGTTATCCATTGGTGATGCACGGCTTTTGCTGCAACAGGTCGATGCGCTGATTGCATCAGAACCCGAGGTGAAATCAGTGTTTGGTAAAATTGGCCGCGCCGATACCGCAACCGATCCCGCGCCCTTGGAGATGATTGAAACCACCATTCAATTCAAACCCCAAAGCGAATGGCCGGCGGGCATGACGCTGCAAAAAATCATCGATAAGTTCAATGCCAAAATCCAGTTTCCGGGTTTGAACAACGCGTGGGTAATGCCGATTAAAACCCGCATCGACATGCAAACCACCGGCATTCAAACCCCTATTGGCGCGAAAATCACCGGGCCCGATTTAAGCGAAATTGCCCGCATTGGCCAGCAAGTTCAATCGGTGTTACTGCACGATGTGCCCGGCACCCGCACCGCCTATGCCGAGCAAACCACCGGCGGGCGCTATATCGAAATTACCCCCGATCGGGTGAAAGCCGCACGGTTTGGCTTGAATATTGGCGATATTCAAACGGTGATTGATACGGCGGTGGGCGGGGCTGAGGTGACCCAAACCGTCGAAGGGCTAGAGCGCTTCCCCGTCAGCATTCGCTACCCGCGCGCCGATCGCGATAGCATCGAAGCGCTTAAAAACCTGCCGATTGTGACGCCCACGGGCGCCACCGTGGCCTTGGGGCAGGTGGCCAGCATTGCCGTGACCGATGGCCCGCCGATGATTCGCTCGGAAGATAGCCGCCCCGCCGGCTTTGTGTTTGTGACCACCCAAGGCATCGATTTAGGCACGTATGTGAGCCATGCCCGCACAGTGGTCGATGCCAAAGTCGCCTTACCGCCGGGCTATGCCATTAGCTGGACGGGGCAATATCAATACCTTGAGCGCGCCAGCAAGCGCTTAACGCAGGTGGTGCCGCTCACGCTCGCCATTATCTTTGTGCTGTTGTTTTTAATTTTTCGGCACGCGGGCAAAGCCTCATTGATTATGGCAAGCCTGCCCTTTGCCTTAGTGGGTGGGTTTTGGTTGCTCTGGGCGATGAATTTTGAGTTATCCATCGCGGTGGCGGTCGGCTTTATCGCCTTAGCTGGGGTGGCGGCGGAATTTGGCGTGGTGATGCTAATTTATCTGGATCACGCCATTGATGAGCGCCGCGCGCAAGGGCGGCTGAACACCCGCGCTGATTTGGCGGAGGCCATTATGGAGGGCGCCGTGCTGCGCGTGCGCCCCAAAGCTATGACGGTGGCGGTGATATTGGCCGGGTTAATTCCGATTTTAATCGGCCACGGCACGGGCTCGGAGGTGATGAGCCGCATCGCCGCCCCCATGATCGGCGGCATGATAACCGCCCCCTTGCTGTCGATGATTTTGCTGCCCGTGATGTACTGGCTATGGCAGCGCCGAGGGTTGCCTGTGGCGGCGTAATTTATCGGCAAAGTTGCCGCGTTTTTATCATCGGCGCGGTATACGATGTCATAAAGATAGGTTAAAAAATCACCCTTTAACACGCAAAAGGAAATGGATTATGGCAACAGCAGTTACTGATCTTCGCGGCATGACCGACGCGTTATTGACCGAATGCAAAGTGCAAAATATTCGTGATGTGGATCAACTTACCGAGGCACTGGCATCGCCCGCTGCCCGTAAACAGTGGGCAGACAAAGCGGGCATGCCAACGCAAGAGATTTTAACGTTGGCGAATCGGGCGGATTTATCACGCATCAATGGCGTTGGCGGCGCTTTTAGTGATCTGCTTGAAGCGGCCGGTGTGGATACGGTTAAAGAATTGGCTCATCGCCGTGCCGACAACCTGCACCAAAAGATGCTTGAGGTGAATGCCGAGAAAAAACTGACCATGCGTGAACCCACGCCCGCACAAGTTGAAGACTGGATTGCTCAGGCCAAAACGCTGGGCGGTAAAATCAGCTATTAAAATTCCCCATGCCCGAGCGAAGGGCGGGGGTAATCATCTAGCGCTGCCAGCGCCCGCGAACCGCGCGTTCCTTTTTGGAGCGCGCGGTTTTTTTATGGGCTGATGGGTTGCGGCGTTATTTGGGCGAGTTAACGAGGGTAGGTGGGTAATTCAATCACATAGGTATCGACTGGCGCATTGGGGTCGATAACCGGGTTTTTTGGATTAGCATTACCCCAATCGCTTTGCACCAGAATGCGGGTGCCGCTTGGGCTTGGGGTGACATTGGTTTGTGCCCAATAATTATTCACGGGAGCATTGCTGTAATGCCCCGTACTGCGATGGTGCGCCACGCGGAAGGTTTTTCGCGTATCGACATTGGCGATCCAAACCTCTTGATCGATATAGGTTTGTGGGTCGGTCACGGGCGCGGTATTGCTGCCGTTATTAATGGTGCTGCCATAAGGTGAGCCGGTCACGCCCATGGCTACCCAGCCCGGCAGTTTCCACGCGCCGGCGCTGATGAGGGTGCTGGTGCGCGGATAGCCATCGCCGGTTTTCTCGCCCACAACGGTATAAACCGCGCCGGTGTTGAGGTTGGCGACCATTAAATTGCCATTACCGTTGCCAAATTTATCGTCGTATTGCGTACCGACCAGCAAATCTTCGCCTTGCGCGTTGATTGCGCTGTCCAGATGCTCGATGGCGTCAAAATTCACGGTGCGCACGATGCGGCCGGTGAGATCAAACACCACCGTGGTGTGGTTCGCCCAATCAGGCCAGGCCCAGCCCTTGCCCGATTTGAGCGGAAATGGCGTGGTGCCGCGTGCCTGCGCCACATCAATGCCGCTGTAGCGGGTAATTGCCCCCGTGTTGGCATTAAACCCAAAGACATTCAGCCCCAACTGGCCATTCACATTCGGAATGCCGCCTGAGCCCAAGCCCCACAATTCGAGATTGCCGCCAGAATAAAACGGATAGCCCGCCCGCACGGGCCCGGTGGTTGGCCAGCCTTGCGCCTGCACATCGGGCATAAAATCGTGCAGCACGGTTTGCACGCCCGTTTCGACATTCAGCGCCATCATTTTCATGATGATCGTGCCGCCGTTTTCGCGGTTATCGATGTACACAAGCTTGGTAGGGTCGGTATGGCTCCAGTAAAACTGCTCGATGTCGGGCGGATTGATGGGCAGGAATTTGATAAAAGCATAGGTTCTGCCATCAAACATCGCCCAGCCTTGCTTACCGCCTGCGCTGGCTTGCGTCACATACAGCACGAAACGGGATTCATCGCTATTCCAAGCCTGCGTGGTGGGGTAGGCCGGAATAGCAACATTGGCGTTAAAATCGGCCCTCGCATCGGTGACCCGCACAATAAACGTGCCGGGGAAATCGGGGTCCTCCACGCGCTGGCCTTTGGCCGGTTTGGCGAGCGGCGAGAAGGGGCGCAGTGCCTTGCCATAGTCAATTAACCCGACGGAAGGATCGGCAGAAGGTGCTGGCGTGGGTGCAGGAGTCGGTGCAGGAGTCGGTGCTGGAGTCGGTGCTGGAGTCGGTGCTGGAGTCGGTGTCGGTGTTCCCCCGCCACCGCAGGCAGTCAGCATTGCGATCAGCAGCAGTGCCGGCGTTCGATGAGCCCACTTAACGTAAGGGAGGTATAGAGACGGCAACATAGTTAAACACTCCTTTGATTGGTGCATCGAAGGCTTCGATGCAGTCGATTCCTAATCAATCGTAAAGAGTGTATGTGACAAATTTCCCCGAGCCTAGTTGTATCGGATGGCGGGGGTAACTGTTCGCAGGCTTTTGATTTATATCCTATTTTAATGGCATTCGACTAGCTGGCTTGAATATTCCAAATCGCCATGCCGATCGTATAAAGCCCAAAACCCAGCACCGCGCCGCCTGCTACCCAGCGCACCCATTTTTGGCGGGTAAAGGCCGAAAGCTGTGCGGCGAAGGCGCCCATCACCAGCAAATTGGGCAGGGTGCCGAGGCCAAAACCCAGCATCAAAAGCGCGCCTTGGCTGGCACTGCCAGCGGCCAGGGCCCAAATCAACACGCTATACACTAAGCCGCAGGGCAGCCAGCCCCACACAAAACCCAGTAAGAGCGCTTGCTTGGGTGTGCGCACCGGCATCAGTTTGCGGCCAAATGGCTCAATGTAGCGCCACAGGCGGGAACCGAAACGCTCGATGCGGGTTAGCCCGAACCACCAGCCGCCCACGTACAAGCCCATCAGCACCATAAAGCCGCCGGCAATCATCAATAGATAAAGCTGGGCGTGCTGCATCGGGATGAGCGACAACCCCAACGCGCCGATCAGCCCGGCAATCGCCCCCGCCAGCACATACGAGCTAATGCGCGCCAGGTTATAGGCCAGTAAATAGGGCAAGAGTTGTTGTGGCGTGGCGCGTTTTTCGGGCGGCAAGCCAAAGGTGAGCGCACCCACAATGCCGCCACACATGCCAATGCAATGCACGCCACCAAAAAAGCCCACCATTAAGGCGGCCCAAAACGTCATATCTGCGGGCATGAATGCTCCTATTGCTTTGGTATTTGATTGTCGGCGATTAAATACAAACCGGGCTTGATTCAACGCGGGCAAGCTCTAAACTGGCGCGATGAATTTCGACCCCAATTTGCAAGCCACGGCGCCATTATCCACCCAACCGGCCGACATTATCGCGTTTTTAGACGCGCATTTGCCGCAATTACCGCTAAGTGATCAGCCCGCCCTGGCTCGGCGGCTGGCGGGTTTGGCGCAAGCATTCCAGCAAAATCGGCTGGATACGGCCAAACTTGCCGACCTTGTGACCACCTTTGAGGTCAGCGCCGCCCTGCTATCCGAGCGCCGCGCCGCCGTTTTAACGCTCGATTACCCCGCAGAATTACCCGTTAGCGGCCAGCGCGAACCCATTATGGCCTTGCTGCGCGCGCATCAGGTGGTGATTGTGGCCGGTGAAACCGGATCAGGCAAAACCACTCAGCTGCCCAAAATGCTGCTCGAACTGGGGTATGGCATCCGGGGGCAAATCGGCCACACCCAGCCGCGCCGCATTGCCGCGCGCAATGTGGCCAGCCGCTTGGCGGAAGAGTTGGGCGTCACGGGTTCTGGCGTGGTGGGCTACAAAGTGCGCTTTGCCGATCAAACCCGCGCCAGTTCGCGTGTGGCGGTGATGACCGATGGGATTTTGCTGGCCGAAATGCACAGCGACCCCGATTTGCTCAAATACGATGCGCTGATTATTGATGAGGCGCACGAGCGCAGCCTGAATATCGATTTTTTGCTCGGCATTGTGCGCCGCCTGCTCGATCGCCGCCCCGATTTTCGCTTGCTTATTACCTCCGCCACCATCGACACCGAGCGATTTGCCACCCATTTCGCGCAAAAAAATACGGCGGGTGAGTGGCAAAACGCCCCGATTATCACCGTAGCGGGGCGCAGTTTTCCAGTGGAAACGCGTTATCGCCCGCTGGATGCGCGGCGCGCCGAATCACCCGATGACGAAGCGCAAGACCAAGAAAAAGACTTAGCCGCCGCGATTGTGGCGGCAGTCGATGAATTGCAGAGCGAAGCGCAAACCGCCACCGGCGGCGATATTTTGATTTTTTTACCGGGCGAGCGGGAAATTCGCGAGTGCGCGCAACGGCTTTCACGCCACGGCCTGCGCCACACCGAGATTTTGCCGCTATACGCGCGGCTTTCGGCGGCCGAACAACAGCGCATTTTTGCCCCGCACATGGGGCGGCGCATCGTGCTTACCACCAATGTGGCCGAAACCTCGCTCACCGTGCCGGGCATCCATTACGTGATTGATTCGGGGCTGGCGCGCATTGCCCGCTACAGCCCGCGCTCGCGCATTCAAAAACTGAGCGTGGAGGCCATCTCGCAAGCCTCAGCCAACCAGCGGGCGGGGCGGTGCGGGCGCGTGGCGCCGGGCGTGTGCATTCGGTTATTTGATGAAGCCGATTTTACTGGCCGCCCCGCGTTTACCGATCCTGAGATTTTGCGCACAAACTTGGCTTCGGTTGTGCTGCGCCTCATCGAACTGCGCTTGGGTGAACCGGAGCATTTTCCGTTTATCGAGCCGCCCGATTCGCGCCAGCTGGCTTCCGCGCGACGCTTGCTGTTTGAGCTGGGCGCGCTGGATGATCGCCAGCGCATCACCCCGCTGGGGCGCCAACTCGCCCGCCTGCCGGTAGACCCCACCCTCGGGCGCATGGTGCTTTCAACCTTAAGTGCGGCCAATACCACCACCGTCGATGTGCTGATCGTGGTGGCATTTTTGTCGATACAAGACCCGCGTGAACGCCCGAGCGACCATGCCCCAGCGGCCGATCAGGCGCACAGTGCCTTTCGCGTGCAAGATTCAGATTTTGCCGGCATTTTGGTGCTGTGGAGCCAGTGGCACCACGTGGTGCGCCACGAAAACCAGCGTCACCGGCGCGATTGGGCGAAAAAGCATTTTCTTTCCTACAACCGCCTGCTCGAATGGCATGATTTATTCGGCCAGCTGCGAGAAGCGGCCGACGAGCTGGCTAAAACCCAACTGCCTGATCCCGCGCCGCTCTGGGTGCCCACCGAGGCGCAGCCGGGCGATGCCGATGCGCTGCAAAAACGGCTCGATGCGTTGCATCAGGCCATGTTGCCGGGCTTGCTCGCCCAAATTGGCCTGCGCGATGAAGCCACCCGCACCGATAAGCACGAACCCAAAGATGCCAAAGATCAGCGCGGCAAAAAGCAGCGCACCCCCACGATTTATATCGGCGCCAATAACCGCCGCTTTCAAATCTTCCCCGGCTCTGCCTTGGCGAAAACCCAACCCAAGTGGCTGATGAGCGCCGAAATTGTAGAAACCACCCGCGTGTATGCCCGCATGAACGCGGCGATTAATCCGCGCTGGATTGAAGATCTGGCGCGGCATTTAACCACCGTGGAATACAGCGAGCCGCGCTGGGAAAAACCCAGTGGCCGCGTGGCCGCGTTTGAAACGGTTAAGCTCTTTGGCTTACCGATTGTAACCAAGCGCCGCATCGACTTTGGCCGCATCGACCCGCTCGCCGCCCGCGCCGTGTTTATACGCGCCGCCTTGGTGGAAGGAGATTTTGAAAGCAATTTGAAATTTTGGCAGCACAATCTTGCCCTAATCGACGAAATTCGTGAGATTGAAGCCCGCAATCGCCGCCCCGATTTACTGATTGACGACCAAACCCTGTTTGATTTTTACCAAACCCACCTGCCGGCCGAGGTGTTTGATGCGCACACCCTCGTGCGCTGGCTGAACATCACCCAGCCCCAAAAGCCCGCCGCACTCTGCATGACGCGCGAGGATTTGCTTACCCGTGAACCGGCGCAAAATGACCCGGCCGGCTTCCCCGATCGCCTCACGATGGGTAAATTCAGCTTGCCGCTGGCCTATCATTTTGCCCCGGGTAGCGCGGATGATGGCGTTACTTTGCGCTTTCCACTGGCCGCATTGGCGCAAATTGATGCCGATCGGGCGGGGTTTCTGATTCCCGGCTTGCTCAAAGAGAAAATCGAGGCGCTGATTCGCAGCTTGCCTAAGGCCGACCGGCGGCATTTTGTGCCCGCGCCCGAATTTGCAGCAGCGGTGATAGAACGAATTTCCATCGAAAAAGGCGCGTTATTGCCGCAATTAGCCGAACAACTGCGTCAAATGACCGGCCATAAAATCACCCCCGAATTATTCGATGAACGCAAATTAGAGCCGCATTTACGCATGCGCTTTGCCATCATCAACCCCAGCAGCGGTGATGCCAGCGACGTGGTGATCGACGCCGATCGAGATATTGACGCGCTCAAAGCCCGGCATGCCGCCGCCGCCGAACGCGCCTTTGCCGAGCGCACGCGCCATCGGCTGGAGCGGGATGATTTAACCAGCTGGTCGCTGGGTGAATTGCCGAACAGTTTGCCGGTGGAAGAACTCGGCGCCACGCTCACCGCCTACCCCGCACTGATTGATACCGGTGAAGGCGCGGCGGTGCGCTTGCTCGATTCCCCCGAGCGTGCCGCGCTGGCGCATCGTTCGGGGGTGACGCGGTTGTTAATGCTGGCCCTGCCGGAAGCCGTGCGGCATTTAAGCCAAGCCTTAAAGCAAGATCGCAGCCTTGATCCCGCCCGCCTGCACTACAGCCAGTGGAGCCCTACGCGCCCCTTGCCTGAATGGAGCCTTGTGCTACCCAACCGCCGCGATGCCGCTTTTGATATGGAACTGATCGCCCGTTGCATGGCGCGATTAGGGGTCGATAACCTGCCGCCCGTGCGCGATGAAGCGACATTTTTAGCCCGCGTGGAACGCTTAAAACCGCTATTGGACCCCGCCGTGCGGGCGTTGGCCAATCAAATCCGCATCCTGTTTGCCCAGCATCAAGCCCTGCGCGCCAAGCTCAAAGGCCGCTTGCCGCTCTCGCAGATAGAAGCCGCGCGTGAAATTGCCGAACAATGCGATGCCCTGTTTTACCCCGGCATGGTGTGGCAC
>NCFS01000094.1 GCA_002281295.1 Halothiobacillus sp. 35-54-62
ATGGCGATAAAAGACAACAACGGCACCACCGAGGCGCAAACGCGGGGGGATCGTTTGGCCGAACAAATGGCCTCTCAGCTACAAGAGGACCATGTGGTGTTAAAGCGCGGCGATATGCGGGTGTATGCCGTGCACCAATTTGATGGCGCGCCGTTTTATGTGTTTGAAATGCCCATTGAATACCAAGACAAACGCGTGGGGCAATTGCGCATTGGCCTTGCCACCGATGCGCTCACGGCGGCCAGCCACACCACCTTATTGACCTTGCTTGCCTGGATTGCCGTGATTTTGCTGATTGTAATCAGCGGCACTTATTGGCTAACCCGTCGTATTCAAATGCCGCTGGATGCCGTGAGCAATGCGCTTGAACAAATCAAGCAAGGCCACTTTGAGCACCGCATCCGGCTGCATCGGCGCGATGATTTTGAGCGGCTTTACTCGGCCTACAATGCGATGGCCGATGTGCTTGAAGCAAGAGCGCTCCAGCAAGAAGCCCTGCACGAGGCCCAGCAAGATACCCGGCACGAGGCACCCGCTACCGATTCAAACGCCTCGATCAACGCAGAAGCACCCCACCCAGAACCCCGCGCGGCGCACACGGCCACCCTCGATTTGGCAAAGCCTGCGCGATTGCCTTAACGCGCCCCCGTCGCGCCCCGCCCTAATGCGTGCCCATTTGATTTAAGCGCCGCTGTAGCTCTTGCGCGCGGGCGCGGTAACCGAGCGCGGGCTCGTAGTTGGGGTCAATCGCCAAGGCTTTATTCCATAGCGCAATCGCGTTGTCTAAATCTTGTTTACGGTAGGCCACCAAAGCCGCCTCATGATATTTTTGCACGCGCGACATTTGCGCGGGCGAAAGATTGGCCGATCAAGGGGTGCACTGGCTGGGGCTGGGGCTGGCGCCGACGCGGCAGTCGTGGGCACGGGCGGCGCGGCTGACACACCCGCGTCAACGGCAGCGCTCTGCGCCGGGGGGGCGGCCTCTAAGGCATCGGTGGGCGCGTTAACAGAATCGGCTTTCAACTTGGCTGGAAGCTTTAAAACCTGCCCAACCCGCAAATCTTTAACCCGACTGATTTGGTTGTACCGCCCCAAAATCACAAATTTAAGCGGGTTGCCTAAAAATTTGGCCGCAATACCACCCAACGTATCACCCGATTGCACGGTGTACTGGGTGGCAGGCTTGCCTAAATAGACCGCTGGGTTAACGGTTAGCTGCTGCTGCAAACTCAAGGCGACAGAATTTTTCGGATCTTTAGCCAAATACGTTTTAAGCGCGCGTTGAGCCTCATCCGATTGCCCCGCTTCGATTAATCGAATAATGCTTTTTAAATCCATTAATGGGGCGGGGCTAATGGGGGCGTCAGCCGCGCCGGTCGCGCCCTGTTGCGATAGCTCGGCTGCGCCCTCATCCTTGCCTGCCGCCGCCCCAGCCGATGGCGGCATTTGCGCGCACCCGGCCAGAAAAAATATCAACACCCCGCCCCCGAGCAAACTTCGGGGCACACGGGAAAATTTATTGGCTGCCGTTTTAATCAGCTGCATGAATCACCTACAAAAATCAACGAAAAAAAGACCAGCGCCGTGCCACTGGGCGCGGGGCGCGCCACAAGGCCAGCCCCACGTTATCACCCTGCGCCCCGCCTCGGCGCGCTGCTTGGCGCACCCAAAGCGCGGCGGTAAAGGCTAAATCCTCTGCACTTAAAATCAGGGCCATTTCAGCGGGCGCCATATGCTCCCAAAATCCATCGGTGCAGAGCAAAAAGGCACAATCGGCACTGAGCGCCACTTCGCCGAAGGTGGGGCTAACGGTTGCCGCCATGCCCAGCACTTGGCGCACTTGATTGCGATCGGGATGCGTGGCGCGCTCTGCCGCTGTAATTTTGCCTTGCTCGAACAACTGCTGCACCAGCGAATGATCGCGGGTTTGATGAATTAAAGCGCCGCCCTTAAACCCATAAAGCCGGCTATCGCCCACATGCGCCCAATACGCGCGGGTTTCATCCACCAGCAAGGCGGCCACAGTGGAATAAGCCTCGGAGCCGGCTGAAGCAGCGCGCGCGCGAATTTCTTGATTAGCCTGCGCGCAAAACTGGCTTAAAAACTCAGCCGGCTTAAGGCGGTGCTCAAGCAGGGTGGAAAACATCTGTACCGCCACCTCCACCACGCAGCGCGAGGCCAGCTCACCGCCGAGGTGACCGCCCACGCCATCGGCCACCACCAAAAATTGGCAGCGTTTATCTTCAGAGGTTAAACACAGGGCTTGATCTTGCTGGCTGCTACGCCCGCCCTGATGACGCGCGCAACCCATAATGCCCTGCATTTGGGCAGGCGCCGCGCGGGCGTCGGGAGAGGATAAGGCTAAGTTCAAAGAGGCTTCCTTGCTCAGTGGGGTATCTATTTTGTGCAACCGATTAGCGGCATCGTTAGTTTATGTCACAATGCCATTAATTAGCCGGCAACTCATTGAATTTATTTTGTTCTTTATTATTTAATTTAATAGCGGCTTGTTCAATAAAGAGCGCCCCCGCTGGCGCGTGGCACAACCTTAACGGCACCGAACAACATCAAGGATGATGAACTATGTTGCAGCACTTTCGCATCGGCACCAAGCTTACCGCATTTTTAATTTTAGCTTTTTTGCTCAGCATTGCCGTTTCGGGGGTTTTCCTTTCAAACGCGATGAACACCAAAGCGCAGGCCGAAATTCAAATGCGTGCAGAAATGCTCACCCGGGTAATGAACTCGGTACGCAGCTACACCAGCCTGCACATCAACCCAAAACTGCGCGAGCAATTACACACCAGCCCCGAATTTATTGCCGAAACGGTGCCCGCATTTGCGGCCCGCACGGTGTTTGAGACCTTCCGCTCCGATCCTTTATTTGCCGATTACGCCTACAAAGAAGCCACGCTTAATCCCACCAGCCTAAGCGATCAGGCCGATGCGTTTGAACAAACGCTGATTGCCCGGTTTCGCGCCGACCCCGCACTTAAAGTGCTATCGGGGTTTCGTGAAGAAGGCGGGCGGAATTTATTTTATACCGCCCGCCCCCTAGCGGTCACCCAGCCCTCTTGCCTGCAATGTCACTCCACCCCTGCGGCGGCGCCCCAAAGCCTGCGGGCGACCTATGGCGACCAACACGGTTTTGGCTGGAAACTCGGGGAAATTGTGGCCGCGCAAACCATTTACGTGCCCTCCGATGAGGTGTTTGCCCAAGGCCATCAATATTTAATGCGCGCGATGGGAATATTTTTTGGGGTATTCGCCATTGGCACGGCGCTCTTAATTTGGCAAATTCGCCGCACCGTGGTGCGCCCCATTCAACGGCTAACCAATGCGGCGCGGGCCATTGGTTCAGGCTCGGCCACGGCTGAGCAACTCGCGGTATTCGATGAACCCCAGATGTGCCAGCTCGCGCAACAAAACGATGAACCCGGCGAATTAGCGCGCAGTTTTCGGATGATGGCGCATGAGGTCGCCAACCGAGAGCACACCCTCAATGCCGCCGTTATTGCCCGCACCGAACAAATTCAGCACCTCTTGGCAGAAGCCCGACAAGCCCGCGCCGATGCTGAGGCGGCGAATCAAACCAAGAGCCAGTTTGTGGCCAATATGAGCCATGAGCTGCGCACCCCGCTGAACGCCATTATTGGGTACAGCGAAATTTTAATCGAGGAATCGGCCGAGGATGGCAACCCCCAATATGCGCCCGATTTAGCGCGCATATTGAATAGTGGCAAGCACTTACTCGCGCTGGTGAACGATATTTTGGATATTTCCCGCATCGAGGCGGGCAAAATGGAGCTTTATCTCGAACCGTTCGCCCTGTGTCGAGAACTGCAATCGGTGATTGATACCGCGCGGCCTGTGATTGAAAAAAATCACAATCAAATTCAGCTTATTTGCCCCGAACAGTTAAGCCAAGTAACAGGCGATTTAACCAAATTCCGCCAAATTTTACTCAACTTAATCAGCAACGCGGCCAAGTTCACCCACGAAGGGCAACTTACACTCCGCGTCACCACGCCCGCAGACGATCAAATTCAAATCACCGTCGCCGACACGGGCATTGGCATGACGGCAGAACAATTAAGCCGCTTATTTCAAGTGTTCAGCCAAGCCGATGCCTCCACCACCCGCAAATATGGTGGCTCGGGCTTGGGGTTGTCTATTTCTCGCCATTTTGCCCGCATGATGGGCGGCGATATCACCGAGGTTTTGCCCACTCGCCCCACCGACACACCCGCCGAGGGGGCGCTCGGCACCATCTTGGTCATTGATGACGACCCCGCCGTGCATGATTTAATCCGCCGTTCTATGGGGCGGGCGGGGTATCGGGTCATCACCGCCAGCAATGGCAGCGAGGGCTTAGCAATGGCACGGGCAGAGCACCCCCACTTCATCACGCTCGACATCATGATGCCGGGCATTGATGGCTGGAGCGTGCTCACCACGCTCAAAGCCGAGCCCGAATTGAAAGACATCCCCGTGTTTATTCTCACCATGACCCACGAGAAAAGCTTGGGTTATGCCCTTGGTGCCGCACAGTTTTTAACCAAACCCGTCAACCGCGATGCCTTGCTTGATCTTCTCAAACAATACGCGCCGCACCCTAAAAATTGCCACGTACTAATCATCGATGACGATGCCAACAACCGCGATTTACTCAAGCGCGTGTTCGAACCCGAGGGCACCCGCGTTAGCGAGGCCACCGATGGCCAATCCGGGCTCGATTGGCTTAATGCCAACCCGCCCCCCGATTTGGTGATTTTAGATTTAATGATGCCGACCATGGATGGATTTACCTTTTTGGATGCCTTGGGGCAAAACAGCCGCTTTGATGCGCTACCCGTCGTCGTGCTAACCGCTAAAACCCTCACCGAAACCGATCGTGAACGGCTTCAAACCCGCGCGCTACACATTATCGAGCGCCAAGGCCAGAGTGAAGAGGCCATTATTGCGCGCCTGCAAGCGCAAATTTGCGCCTCTGATCTCAGCAAAAATGATTCACCGGCCAAGCAATAGGAGGCAGCCATGACACAAATTTTACTGGTGGAAGATAACGAACTGAACCGCGACATGCTCTCGCGGCGGTTAATCCGGCGCGGCTACGAGGTTCTGCTCGCCGTAGACGGCGCCGAGGGCATCGCCATGGCGCAAGAGCACCACCCCGATTTAATTTTAATGGACATGAGCTTGCCCATTTTAGATGGCTGGGAGGCCACCCGCGCCCTGCGCGCCGATGACGCCACTAAAACCATTCCCATCATTGCGCTAACCGCTCACGCCATGGAGGGCGAGCGCAGCAAAGCACTTGAGGCGGGTTGCGATGATTTTGATACCAAACCCGTTGATCTCCCCCGCTTGCTCGAAAAAATCGAGCAACGCTTGGCGGCAAGGCGCTAACCATGGCCGATCTTCACCCCTGCGATGCCTCTATTCGCCATGATTTACGCACGCCGCTAAACCACCTGATTGGCTACACCGAAATGCTGCAAGAGGATCTGCCCGCCGTGTGTGGCAAGGTATTGGCGACGCCACTACAAACCTTGCTCGATGACGCGCACCAAATGCTAACAACCATTAACCGCCCAACCCCGCTTACCGTCGGGCGCTTTGATGCCCTATTCCCCGACTGGCGCGGCAAAATGGCGCTCATCGAAGCCGACTTCAACCACCTTTACGCCCTTATCCAAGCCCATTGGCAATCAGCCTGCCCGGATATCGAAAAAATCCACACAGCTATCGGTCACTTGCGCGTTTTGCTTGAAACCTTAAGTGCCAAACCCGCCATTGATTTAGGCGATGCGGCCACCGCCCTACCCCGCGACCCCACCGAAGCAGGCACCCCCGCCGAGGGGCATCTCTTGGTTATCGACGATCGAGCCGAAAATTTAGAGCTCATGCAGCGCCGCCTCATGCGAGAAGGCTACCGCATCACCACCTGCAACAGTGGCTATGAAGCGCTTGCACGCCTAGAAAGCGATAATTTCGATGGCATTTTGCTCGATTGGCTTATGCCCGGCATGACCGGCAAAGAGGTGCTCGGCAAAATTCGCAGCAAATTTTCCGCGCATGAACTGCCGGTGATTGTGGTTACCGCACGGCATGGCTCCGATACGATTGTCGAAGCACTCACCTGCGGCGCCAATGATTATTTAGCCAAGCCACTGGATTTCCCCGTGGCGCTTGCGCGTATCGCAACCCAAGTTTATTTGCGCAAAGTCACCCAGCAGCTGGCGGAGGCCAACCGGCAGCTCAAGCAGTTTTCGTATATCGATGGCCTCACCGCCATCGCCAATCGGCGCAAATTTGATGAGTACCTGATGACCACTTGGCGGCGCTCCCAGCAAGAAGGCGCGCCGGTCTCCCTTATCTTGATTGATGTGGATTATTTCAAACGCTACAACGATTCGCTGGGCCATGAAGCGGGCGATCACGCCCTAATGAAAGTCGCCAAGGCGGTGAGCGCCAGCCTGTTTCGCGTGAAAGATTTAGCCGCCCGCTACGGCGGCGAAGAGTTCGCGGTCATCCTGCCGGAAACCGCACTCAGCGACGCGTTAAGTGTCGCCGAACGCGTGCGCGCCACCGTTGCCGCCCTAGAACTCCCCCATCCCGCCAGCAGCGTGTTACCCGTCGTAACCATCAGCCTCGGTGTGGCCGAATGGCGCCCCACCGCTTTTTGCGAGCCCAGCGCACTCATCAACTTGGCCGATAAAGGCTTGTATCAAGCCAAAGCCGCCGGCCGCAACCAAGTGGGCACGCTGGGCAGCACATAAAAAACCCGGCCAGCGCCGGGTTATGCCGTCAATTAAAACTTAATATATCAATCGGCATTGGCCACACTGATTTTGCGCGGCTGAACAGACTCCCGCTTGGGAATGGTCACCTCCAACACGCCGCTCTTACAGCGAGCCGAGATTTTATCGGCCTCGGCGGAATCCGGCAGCCCAAAGCGACGATAAAAAGAGCCGTAGGCGCGCTCAATTCGCTTGAACTGCTCGCCATCGGTCGTCGCTTCGGTTTTTTTCTCGCCTTTGATGGTGAGCTGGCCATTTTCCATATGGATATCGATATCTTCCGGCATAACGCCCGGCACATCGGCATGAATGACAAATTTATCCGCTTCTTCTTTGATATCCACATTGGGCGACCACTGCGCCGTTGCGGTCGAGCCATCGCCCGTATTTTTTTCATAAGCCCGTTCAAGCTCACGCTGAAGCTGGGTGAGCAAGCCAAAGGGTTCATAACGCACGATAGACATAAACACCTCCACTAAATTTACACAACATGCTGTTTTATAACAGCCGGTTGTCGTTTTAGGGATTGCTTTTTTAATTTTCAAGAGCCTTTCAAAAAAGCCTGCGTTAACAACCCAGCGGCAGGCGCTCACACCTGCCCATAATGTTGCGCTGCCCCAATCCAGCGGCGCAGCAGGGCAGGAATATTCGGGCTTTGCTCTGCGATGAGCTCATCGGCCAGTGCCCGCGCGAGTGCCAGCCAAGGCTCATCCAGCACCAAATCGGCCACTTTAAGTTTGGCTAACCCCGTTTGCCGGGTGCCGAGAATCTCCCCAGGCCCCCGCTGCACCAAATCGGCCTCGGCTAACTTAAAGCCATCTTGGGTTTCTCGCATCAGTTGCAGGCGCGCGCGGGCTTTGTCGGACATCGGCTCATCAAATAAAAGCACACAAAACGAGGCCACCGACCCCCGCCCCACCCGCCCACGCAATTGATGCAATTGAGCCAAGCCCATGCGGTCGGCATTTTCGATAATCATCAAGGAGGCATTCGGTACATCAACCCCCACCTCAATCACGGTGGTGGCCACCAGTAAATCCACCTCATGCGCCTTAAAGCGCGCCATTTCGGCATTTTTTTCAGCCGCGCTCAGGCGCCCGTGCACTAAGCCCACCCGCAAATGCGGCAAAGATTCCCGCAAATAGTCAGCGGTAGATTGCGCCGCTTGCGCCTCGATGCGCTCAGAATCTTCCACCAGCGGGCACACCCAATAGGCCTGCCGCCCCTGATCGCACACCGCACTGATGCGCTCTATGAGCTGCTCGCGCCGATCCGCCCGCACCAGTGCGGTGGTAATCGGCGTGCGCCCGGGCGGCAGCTCATCAATAATCGACACATCTAAATCGGCATAGGCACTCATCGCCAGCGTGCGCGGAATGGGGGTCGCCGTCATCACCAATTGATGCGGGCGCGACATCGCGCGCTCCGGGCTGGCGCCTTTATCTGAGAGCGCTAAACGCTGATGCACGCCAAATCGATGCTGTTCATCGACGATCACCAAGCCTAGCTTGGCAAACACCACTTGCTCTTGAAACAAGGCGTGGGTGCCAATCACCAACTGCGCCCGGCCATCAGCCAAAGCCGCCAAGCCCGCCCGACGCTCGGCGGCGGTTTGCTGACCAGATAACAATTGCACTAAAACCCCAAGCGGCGCAAACCATTGGGTAAAATTGCGTTGATGCTGCTCGGCCAACAAGGCCGTGGGCGCCATTAACGCCACTTGATAGCCATGCTCAATGGCCGAGAGTGCCGCGCCGGCGGCGACTAAAGTTTTGCCCGAACCCACATCGCCCTGTACCAAGCGCAACATGGGCGCCCCGCGCGCCAAATCGGCCTGAATTTCGCGCAGAACCCGTGCCTGCGCGCCGGTTGGGGCAAAAGCCAACTGCGTGAGCAAGGTTTGATACAGCGCAGATTGCTGATAAAAACGCGGCGCCTGTGTTTGCATGAATTCATGCCGCTTTAAGCGTAATGCCAGCATGTGCGCCAGCAGTTCTTCCACAATTAAGCGCACATAGGCGGGCTCATCGCGCTGCGGCAAACCCGCGCTTAATGTGGGTGCGTGAATCCGCTGCAAGGCCACCAACAGCGAAGGCCAACCCTCACGCTGACGCAAGGCACTCGGCAGCAATTCATCTAAATCACCCAAAGCCACCTGCAGCGCTTGGGCGACCAACGCCCGCAACTTATTTTGGCTCAAGCCTTCGGTGCTGGGGTAAACCGGCAAAATCGCCTCCAGCTGCGCCGAGCTCATTAACTCCGGTTGCGCCATCTCAAGGCCATGCGCGCCCTCACGCACCTCGCCAAACAGCAAATAGGTTTGCCCCGTTTGCAGGGTGGGGCCAAAACGACCAAACTGCCATAAGGTAATAGCACCGGACGCATCAACCCCCTGCGCCACCTGCCGCGCTTTGCCCCGCATCAAGGGTTTAGACTCGCTAATCGTGACCTGAACCAAGACCGATTGCCCCAGCAAATGCGATCCCAGCGGCATAATTTGGCCTCGATTTTCGTAGCGAATCGGCAAATGCCATAATAAATCCCCGATGGTCCGCACCGATAAGCGGGCTAATTGCGCGGCCACACGGACACCCACGCCGGCCAAAAGTTCAACCGAATCAGCAAGTTTTAATGGGGCAGCACGGGTTTTGGAAGTAGCCATAGCGTCAAAATAATAGGGTAATTAAGCGTTTGTATGGGTTAAAAAATCAATTCACTATATACTTTTGCACAAATTAAAA
>NCFS01000095.1 GCA_002281295.1 Halothiobacillus sp. 35-54-62
GCCGAGCAAAAAACCCAACAATTACTCAGCCAATACGCCCAACTGATCGATAAAAATTCTCCCGCGCAAAGCGATAACGGCTTGATGCATTAAAGAAAACCAAGACAAGCGCTACGGTTTAACGTATAGTGCGCCACTTAAACCCCCTACCGGCTCGATAAGCGCGACATTCCAACGCGCTAATGTCGCGCTTTTTTGTTTTATCCCTGTGCCATCCGCTGGGGTAAACGTCTCCTTAAAAATAGAGAGCCAAAAAACTCATGTCTGAAGAAAACACCATTTTATTTTCTGACCTCGGCCTTGCTGCCCCGTTATTACGCGCAGTTGAAGAACTGGGTTATGAAAGTGCTTCCCCCATTCAAGCCAAAAGCATCCCCGTCCTGCTCGAAGGGCGTGATGTCATTGGCATGGCACAAACCGGCACCGGCAAAACCGGCGCCTTTGCCTTACCCCTGCTCAGCCGCATCGATATTAATTTGCATGCGCCGCAGCTTTTAGTTTTAGCGCCCACTCGCGAGCTTGCCATTCAAGTGGCTGAAGCCATGCAGGCTTATGCCCGCTACCTGCCTAATTTTCACGTGCTGCCCATCTACGGCGGACAAGCGATGGAACCCCAATTACGCGGCCTAAAGCGCGGCGTGCATGTCGTGGTGGGTACCCCCGGTCGAATCCAAGATCACATCAAGCGCGGCACCTTAAAACTCAACCAAATTCAAGCCGTTGTACTGGATGAAGCCGATGAAATGCTGCGCATGGGCTTTATCGACGATGTCGATGAAATTTTGAGCAAAACACCTGCTAATCGCCAAGTGGCTTTGTTCTCGGCCACCATGCCAGAGCAAATTCGTCGGATCGCGCAACGCCATTTGCGCAACCCCGAAGAAATTGCCATTAAATCCAGCACCTCAACGGTTAAAGCGATTAATCAGCGCTATTGGCCCGTGAGTGGCATGCACAAGTTAGATGCGCTTACCCGCATTTTAGAAGTCGAAAATTTCGATGCCGTCATTATTTTTGTGCGCACCAAAGTGGCCACCACCGAATTGGCCGAAAAGCTCGAAGCGCGCGGCTTTGCGGCCTCGGCGCTCAATGGCGACATGAATCAGGCGCACCGTGAAAAGGCGATTGAGCGCCTCAAACGCGGCTCGCTCGATATCATCATCGCAACCGATGTAGCCGCTCGCGGCATTGATGTGGCGCGCGTCAGCCATGTGATTAACTACGATATCCCACTGGATACCGAATCTTACGTTCATCGCATTGGCCGTACCGGTCGCGCCGGTCGTTCAGGTGAGGCTATTTTGTTTGTCGCCCCGCGTGAGAAACGCATGTTGGGTGCCATTGAGCGCGCAACCGGCCAACTGATTGCGCCCATGCGTTTACCCAGCCAAAGCGATATTGCCGATAAACGCACTGCCGAATTCAAAAACCAAATTTCAGAGGCGATGGAGTCACAAGAACTCGCCTTTTTTGAAACCTTGGTTGAAGAATATCAAAGCGAACATGATGCCGGCTTGCCTGAAATTGCGGCAGCACTCGCCTATTTGGCGCAAAAAGAGCGGCCTTTATTGCCCGCTGAAGCGCCTGAAATGCCAAGCTTTGATCGCCCTGACCGAGGTGACCGCACTGCGGATCGCGGCAATGACCGTGGCGGCGACCGTGATGCCCGCCGCAGCGAGCCACGCAGCCCCCGCAACGATGACATGCCCCGCACCAAGTACCGCATTGAAATTGGTCACGAGCATGGCGTTCAGCCCAAAAACATCGTGGGCGCTTTAGCCAACGAAGCGGGCATTGATAGCAAATACATCGGCGCGATTCGTATTTTTGATGCGCACAGCACGGTTGATTTACCCGAAGGCATGCCGCCTGAAGTGTTTGCGCAGCTCAAGCGCTTGCATGTTTTAGGCATTCCGCTCGACATCAGTGAAGCCGGTCCCAGCAGTGGGGATGATGATCGCGGCAATGGCAATCGCCGGCCCTCCGCGCCGCGTAAACCCGCCCCACGCGGCGGTGATTCGTTCGGCGGCAAACCCCGCCGGCCTAAGCCCCGCAGTTAAGCCCGCCATTAGGCCTTAGGCTTAGCGTTAGGTACACCACCCCCGAAGCAATTCGGGGGTATTTTTTTGTATGAACAATCATGCCGATAGGGCAAGCTGCAAGCCAAGTGGCCTAATCAGTGGCCTAATCACCCGCACACGTTTTTTATATAATCAGGCGGCCTTATGACCCGGTGCGTTTACATGAGAACCCCCAGATGACCCACCAATTTACCTTGATACCCACCCCCATCGGCACACTGTGCGCCCTATATACGGCGGGTGTTTTAAGCCATATCGCCTTGGGGAATGAATGCGATTGCCTGGCACGCTTTAACCATCAAACAGGAAGCAATCCCTTTCGCGCCGATGCCGAACTTATCGCATGTTCAAAGCAAATTTCACAGCTTTTCACTGAACATACCCCTTATTCTGAACCCATTAGCTTGGCGGGGCTCACCCCCTTTCAAAAAGGGGTTTTGCAGATAACGGCTCAAATTCCGATTGGGGAAGTGCGCAGCTACGGTTTTATCGCCCACGCGATGGGCAAGCCCCAAGCGAGCCGCGCCGTGGGGTCGGCCTTGGCCAAAAACCCGCTGCCATTTGTTATTCCTTGCCATCGGGTCATTCGCGGCGATGGGGTGTTGGGGGCGTATTCAGCCGGCGGCACCGCCATAAAAGCGCGCCTGCTTGAATGGGAGGGCGTAAAACTTAAAACAGGCGATAAACTAAGCGTTGCAACGCCGTTTGAGCCTGCTTTTAAAACGCTTTAACCGATCAATCCAAGCACACAAGGGGCAAACTACAACCGCGCTTCAATTTTTTTCGCCGCCTCTTGCAAGTACGTAACCCACCCATCTTGGCGGCGCTCAATGGGGCTTGAGATGGATAACCCCGCAACCGGCACGCCATCGGCATCGCGCACCAAAACGCCGATGCAGCCCACGCCAATTTCCGCCTCTTCGTTATCAAACGCAAAACCGGTTTGAGCGGCGATTAAACAGGCTTCGGTAAGCGCCTCGGTTTGGCGAATCGTGTTTTTAGTCATGGGCAACAAGCCCGTGCGTTCGGCATACCGGCTAATGGCGGTGGCGCCCTCAGCGCCTAATAAAATTTTACCGACTGATGTTACATGCAAGGGCGCGCGCGTGCCGATAACTTGCTCGACCCGCATCATGCGATTGGGCACCGAGCGCTCCACATACACCACCTCATCGCCTTCGCGCACGGTGAGATTCACACTCTCGCCCAGCGTCTCGCACAACGCATCCAAAATGGGCAAGGCAATTTCTCGCCAGCGGGGAGCTGGGCGTGCGCGCGCCGCCAAGCGCACCAGCGCGCTGCCCAAGGCATAGCCCTCGGCAGGTTTATCCACCCAATGATGCGCGCCCAAGGCCGCCAGAATGCGGTGCGCAGTTGAGGCATGTAGGCCACATTCTGCCGCCAGCACTTTCAGGCTCACCGGATGCGGATAGCGGGCGAGGGCCTGCATTAAGCACACTGCGCGGTCGATCACTTGAATGCCGCCAGCGCGTTCTTGGGGTTCAGACATAGGAGCGCGCCTCTTTAACACCATTAAATTGAAAATTTCACATTGTGAAAACGATTTTGCATTGAGAAATTATGAAAGCTCGCTAAAGTCATCGTCAAGAGAAATCTCGTCTATCCCCACTGTTTCGCCCCACACCGAATAGGAACCGATTATGAGCAACCCAAGTTTCACGCAAGGCATTCAATACTTTAATCCCACCTGGCCAAATTTCGATACCCTGGGCAAGCACCCTGCTGTGCCGGAAGGTGCCACCGCCATCGCCGATGTAATGAGTGATGCCGCCGCCTACCAAACCCTGCTCGCCGCCGATGCACTGCGTTATTTAACGCTGCAAGTTACCGGCGCGAAAGCCTCGGGCCACCCGGGTGGATATGCGTCATCAGCCGACATTCACGCCGCCTTGATGTTGCTGGGGCATAAAAATATGGTGACCGAAGTGGGCCATCATGCACCGGGCTTTTATAGCGCGATGTTTTTGGATCGCTCGCTTGAGAAAATGGGCATCCATACCGTCGATGATATGCGCGCGCGCTTTCGTGAAAAGCATGGGCTGCTCGGGCATTTATCGGGCGCTATTCCAGGCTTGCTCGCCCCTGCGGGCCCTTTGGGTCAAGGTCAACACTTTGCGATGGCCGGCGCCTATTTGCACCGCGATAAACTCTTCCCCGTCACCATTGGCGATGGCGGCATGGGTGAGCCGTATATTCTGAACTCAATGCTGCATTTCAATACGGCATTCCCCGACATCACGAACTTCTTGCCCATTTTGATTTGGAACGGCTACAGCCAAGAGCATCATTCCATGTGCTCGCTGTGGACCGATGAGCGCATGACGTCGTACTGGCACGGCCACGGTTTTAAAGAAGTGATTCTTATTAATGCCAAAGACTATGACGATGCCGGGCAGGAAGGCGAATACGTCGATTCGACCCGATTCTCACATGCGGCGCGCATGGCCTTCGGCAAGGCCGTGTTGCAAGCCACGCACAAAGCGGCGCAATTGGCATTAAATGGCACGTTCACCGCCTTGATTATTAAGCAAATTAAAGGCGCAGGCGTGCATGTTCATGGTGCCAAATCGCATAACTTATATGCTGGCGACACCCTCGATAAACCGCATATGATCGAAGCGCTTAAAACCCGTGCGCTCGCCCCCGAGGCTTGGGCACTGGTGCGCGATAACCTCACCCGCGCCGGTGGCGGTTCGGCCGTTAACACAGCGGTAACCGAGCATGAGCTACCTCTCGCCGATATTAGCGGCTTGCCGATGCAAAACTTTGCCGTGGGCGAATCGCATGTGCCCGCCACCGCGTTTGGCGCGTTGGTCGCGTATGTTGGCCAAAAAGATACGAAATTTATCGTCACCAATGCCGATGGCAACGAAGCCTCGGCGATGAAAAACATCAATGATGCGCTCAAAATCCGCCACCCCACGGTTGATCCGCTCTACAACCAAGTACCTAACGGCCGCGTGTACGAGCCGTTAAACGAAGATGCCTGCGCGGGCTTGGCGGCGGGCATTGCCCTGTTCGGCGGGCGTTCGGTGTGGTTATCGTATGAAAGCTTTGCGATTAACGGCTGGCCAATTGTGCAAACCGTGGCGCAGGCCATGGCCGAATTGCGCCGCAAAACGCCGTCGATGGTGAGCATGTTCACCGCCGGCGCGCTGGAGCAAGGCCGCAACGGCTGGACGCATCAGCGCCCCGAGATTGAAGGCCATTTCGCCGCGATGATGAAAAACGGCAACAGCTTTTTGCTCTATCCGGCCGATGCAAACATGATTCAAGCGGCTTTAATAAGTGCATCACAATTATCGCCTCAAAAACGCCGCTGCCGGTGTACACCACGCCCGCGCAAGCCAAAGCCGCCATCGAGAACGGCGCCACCACGCTGTATGAAAGCACGGGGGGTGATAAAACCATCGTGCTGGCCGCCACCGGCGACATGGTATTTTTGCCCATGTTTGCGGCCAAAGATGAGTTGGAAGCAGCAGGCTTTAAAGTGCGCATCGTGGCGGCTGTCAACCCACGCCAGCTCTATCGCCCCTGCGATGTGGCTTGGGATTCTGTGCCGGAATCCAACAACGGCTTTATGAGTGATGCCGATTTTAACGCGCTGTTTGATGGCGACATGCTGGTCGTGGTGAGTGGTGGCTCTTCGGCGCCGCTTGAGCCGATGCTGATTCGCAGCCGTGCCTATTTGAGATCAACGGCATGACCGGTGGCGATATCGCCAAGCGCGTTAAAGCCGCTTTCTAATGGGACTCAACCCGCGCAGCTCACCCATTGAGCGCGCGGGTTTTTTGCGGAGAAACGCATGAATACCAAAATTATTGCCCTAGATGACGACCCCACCGGTTCGCAAACGGTTCATGGCTGCTTATTGCTCACGCGCTGGGATGAAGCCACGCTGCGCGCCGCGTTAACCGATGAATCACCGCTGTTTTTTGTGCTCACCAACACGCGCGGCATGGATGCGGCAAGCGCCGCGCGCGTCACGCGGGATGTCTGCCAAAATCTTCAAGCGGCTTTATCGGCCGAGGCAGCGGCAGGCAACCCGATCAACCCCATTTTGGTGAGCCGGTCCGATTCCACCTTGCGCGGGCATTACCCCGTGGAAACCGATGTCATCGCCGAAGTACTCGGGCCCTTTGATGCACACTTTTTAGTGCCCGCTTTTATCGAGGCCGGCCGCATCACCGAACACAGCCAGCATTATTTGCTGGTTGATGGCAAAAAAGTGGCCACCCACGAAACCGAATTCGCCCGCGATTCGGTATTTGGGTACCGCACAAGTTATCTGCCCGATTATGTTGCCGAGAAAACCGCCGGGCGCATCCCCGCCAATGCCGTGCAGCGCTTTGTGCTGGATGACATTCGGGGCAACGCACTTGAAGCCCAACTCGCCGCGCTTAACCACAATGCCTGCGGCGTGGTCGATGCGGTAACCCAAGATGATTTAAACCGCTTCGCCCACGCGGTGATGGCGGTAGCTGCAACCGGCAAACGGTTTTTATTTCGCAGCGCCGCAAGCCTGCTCACCGCACTCGCCGCCCTGCCCCCGCAACCGATTGCCGCCACCGACATGCGCCATTTCGTGCGCGGTGGCAAAGCGGGCGCGGTGATTGTCGGTTCACACGTTAAAAAAACGAGCGAGCAACTCGCCGAGCTTTTAAAAGAGCCAAATTTGGCGGCCATTGAAGTGGATATTGAACGGATCGACCGCGATAACGCGCAGCTTGTTACCGAAATTTTGGCCCGCGCACAAACCGCGTTCGATGCGGGCTTAACCTCGGTGATTTTTACCAGCCGCTCGGAAAAAACCTTTGCCGACCAGGCATCCCGCTTGGCCTTTGGTGCGCGCGTTTCGGCGACCCTAATGGCGATTGTGGCGGGCTTGCCGAACAATCTTGGCTGGCTTGTGAGTAAAGGCGGCATTACCTCCAACGATGTAAAGGCGGCATTACCTCCAACGATGTGCTTTCAACCGGTCTAAACTTAAAAGCCGCGCGCGTTTTAGGGCAAATTCTTACCGGCTGCTCGGTGGTGCGTTGCCCTGCTGATCACCCGCGCTTCCCCGCATTACCCGTGGTGATTTTTCCGGGCAATGTGGGCGATCAATTTGCGGTGCGAGATGTGGTGCGGCGTTTACGGGGTTAACCCAAATTTAAGGTAGCGACATGAGTATTTCGGCTGAACTTGCCCACGAATCGCCCCCGCTCGCAGCCGAGCGGTACGCCGCGTTAATTGAGGGGTTGCGCGCCCTTGTGCCCACGGCGGCGCTGCTTACCACCGATGAGGCCATGAA
>NCFS01000016.1 GCA_002281295.1 Halothiobacillus sp. 35-54-62
GATTCGTAGAATAACTACGACCGGCGGCCTCTGCCTCGTTTTGCGGCTTTTGGATCAGCAACTCGGCTCACAAAGGATTTGATCAGAGGTTCCTTAGGCCAAAATCGCTAATCTGTAGCCGGTGTGATGCCAATTTAATTCTGTTGAGGTGTTTTTCAAATGAGCGTGCGCAAAATGTGGATGAAACCAATGTTAGGGGTACTTGTTATGCAACCTTGGGGGGCGATTAACGCGGGGCTTTATCGTACTGGCCGATGGCTGGGTGCGGGGTTGGGTTTATCGCTGCTGCTATCGACCGCCGTGTGGGCAGCCCCGCTTGAATTCAGCAAGCAAGATGTGAATGGCAAAACCCACGCCCTTGCCGCTGAACGGGGTAATTATGTGGTGATTAATATTTGGGCAACTTGGTGTCCGCCTTGTCGTAAAGAGTTACCCGAATTGGCGGAATTTGCTAAAACGCACGCCAAAGATCACATTAAAGTGTGGGGCTTAAGTGTCGATACGAATCAATCGCCGGCTGAATTATCGCTTTTTGCAGAAGAGAATCATTTGGGGTATCCCATTTTTAAAACCACGCCAAATGAGTTGGCCTTATTTGGCAATGTGCCCGGTATTCCGACCACGTTTTTAATTAACCCGAAAGGCGAGCTGGTGGCGCGGCATGTCGGTGCTATTACGGGTATGCAGTTAATGCAAATGATTAAAAACAATCCGTGATTATTAAAAATCAATAGGTTATTTGAAATTGAATTAAAAACAAGGAGCCACAATGAGCATTCAAACCCACCCAAGCACGTTTTTATTTTTGCGGTTAAATCCGATCATACCCATGGGGCGGCGGATTACGATGCAATGGATTGCATTAACTTTTATCTTGCTGCTGGGGTTTAGCAATGCTAGAGCCGACGGGTTTTGGGATGATTCTTTTTTTGATATGCCCAATGATGTTAAGCAAGCTAAGGCTGAGCATAAAACCGGTGTTTTTTTATTCTTTCAAATGGCTGATTGCCCGTTTTGTCACCGCATGGAAACCACCGTTTTTACTGATCCTGCGGTTATTGAGTATATGAAAAAGCATTTTATTACCGCTTCAATCGATATTGAAGGCGATGTGATGATGACGGATTTTGAAGGCAAACAAATCACCCAAAAAGAGTTTGCCTTTAAGCAGTTTCGGGTGCGGGCAACGCCGGTAATGGCGTTTATCGACACGCAAGGCAAGGTGGCCACCCTATTTACTGGCCCCACACGCTCCCCAGCGGAGTTTTTAAGCTTGGCTGAATTTGTGACCAGCGGTGCTTATAAGGAACCTGGGATGAATTTTTTCAAATATCGCCAACAGCACGAAAAATAAGCGGGCATAAAACCAGAGCCTGAATGTGGGTTTATTTGAGGGATTTAAATGAACGGAAAGCCGCTATTTTTTTGGCTGGGGTTAATGGGGGCAGGGTTCGGCCTCGGGAGTAATTTAAGTTTGGCTGCTCAAAATGGCGGCGCCTTAACGTTACAGTCGGTGTTAACGGCACCCCTGACTCAGCAGTATGGTGTGATGGGCGCGGCCGCTGATTTGGCCGATGCCAAGGCCAATCAAGCGCTCGTGGATAGTTGGTATGACCCCACGGTATCGGTGCATGGGCATCTGCGCGCCATTGAGCCAAGTCAAGCGGCAACCGATCCGAACACCCGTTATGACAATGCGCTGGGTATCAGTGCCCGCCAGCGTCTTTATGATTTTGGGCGGCAATCTTTGCGCAGTGAGGCGGCAAAATCCGGCGTAACCGGTGCGGAGCTGACTGTTTTTAGCGTGGAGCAACAGCAGCGCTTAGCGCTTTTAAAGGCTTTTTTTGCGGTGTTGCTGGCTGACCAAACCTACACCCTGCAAAACGAGCGGATGGCGGTTGATTTTGTGCGCTTAGATAAAGCCAAAGATCGCCAAGAGCTGGGTTTGGCCTCCGAGTATGATTTAGCCGTTTTGCAGCGCGCTTATGAGGAGGTTTCATTCGCCCGCGCCCGCGCCGATGTGGAACGACGGCTCACGCGGCGCCAACTGGCCGAGTTGTTGGGTACGCCAGATCAGATTCCCGCCACTTTGGCTCCGCCTAAACTGGCTGCGCTTGCCACTCAAAAACCGCCTGAGTTTGAGTCTATTATAAAAAATTTGCTGGCCGATAATCCTGGCCTTCAAGCCTTGCGTGCGGGGTATCGTGCCTCTGAGCAGTCGCTTAAAGCGGCGCGGGATCATAATGCCCCAACCATTTATGCCGAAGTAAATGGCGATTATTACCAGCGGGAATTGGGCTCGCGCGATCCGCTGCGCGCAGGGGTTTATATTGATTTTCCTTTGTACGATGGGGGTGCGCGCGATGCCAGTATTGGAAAAGCGCAAGCGGCCCGTATGCGGCTGGCGGCCAAAATTGCTGAGCGGGAGGCGGCTCTGCGCGAAGCGGCGGCAAGTACGCTGGAGCTGATCGAGGTGTATCGCACGGCCGCGACCCGTCGGGTTAAAGCCCTTGAGCACTATTCCGATTTAAATTTCACCCGCAAGCAAACCTTGTATCAAATGGAAAAAGCCACGGATTTAGGCGATGCGATGGCAGAAGAATCGGCCGCTCAATTAGAGCGCATGCGCGCCACCTATGCTTTGGCAACCTATTGGGCCCAATTGGCGCTGCTGCAAGGCGAACCGATTGACCGCCTGTTAACGCCTGCCCCTAAAGCCCCCAGCCCGCCTTTACCTTCGGAGCCCAAACCATGAGTTTTTTTGTTGCCCCTCTTTTTATTCGTGGGCTTTTTTTGATGGCCTTGCTCGGCGGGCTCGGTGCTTTTTGCCTGCCCTTGGCTTTAGCCGGTGACATAAAGCCTGGCGCTGCGACAAGTGCGACTGCACCGCAGGCCGAGCAAAATAGCCTGAATGCCACGCTGGCTTGGGCGGATATAACGCGTTTATCGACCCCCGTATCGGGCGTGGTGGCCAGCATAGCGGTGCACGCGGGGCAGGTGGTGGCGCCGGGATCGGTGCTTCTTCGTCTTGAGCGAGCGCCCTTTGCCGACCGGTTGGCGGTTATGAGTGCCGAGCGTTCGGGGCTTGTGCGAGCCGCAGCGGAAGCCAAGCGCGATGCTGAGCGTACCCAGCAATTGTATGACCGCACCGTGGCCTCGCAGTCCGAGCGGCAAGAGGCGCTCATTAAGCAAGAACAAGCTCAAGCTCAGCTGAGTGCGAGCAAAGCTCGGGTTGATTTGCGCCAGTGGGAATTGGCGCGATCTGAATTGGTGGCGCCGTTTGCGGCCCGCATTTTGAGTGTTGATACGGCGGTGGGTGAATCGGTTTCCAGCGAATTAAATGCGCCTGTTTTGCTGCGCATTGCTCGTGCCGATGCCGTGAACGCAGAGGCTATGGTGAGCCCGAATGTGGCCGCAGGCCTGCATTTGGGGCAAAGTCTTTCCGTGGTGGTGAATCAAACCACTGTGCAAGGGCGGGTGGTGGCGCTGGTGAGCCCCGAGGCGGCCTCGGGGCATTCCGCCCGCGATGAGCAAGGGCTCGGGGTGCGCTATCGATTAGTGGTGCAAGTTAAGCCTGAAGCGGGCTGGATAGCGGGTGTGCCGGCTCGAATTGATTTGCCTTAAAGGGGGTTGCCTTAAGGGGGGAAGGGTTGCCTTAAGGGGGGCAATCGCCCCGCTGGCACTATCGGTGGGGGATAGCACCGTTGGGTCAGCTGTATCGGCTTAATTTATAACTTGTTTTGCTGCAACCACAGTTCAAACACGGCCAAGTGCCAGAGTTTTGAGCCTTGCAAGCGCGTGAAGTGCTGATCGGGTTCTGCCAGCAAGCGGTTCACATAGCGCGGCTCGAACAATCCGCGAGCTTGTGCGGTGGGCGTGCTTAAAATATCGCGCATAAATTCAAAAAATGGCCCACGCACATATTTAAGCGCCGGCACGGGGAAATAGCCTTTGGGGCGATCAATCACCGCATCGGGTATCCGCCCGCGCGCGATGCGCTTTAATATCCCTTTGCCGCCGCCATCGAGCTTAAGGTGGGCGGGCATTTGCATGGCCAATTCCACCAGATTGTGATCTAAAAACGGCACACGTGCTTCAAGCCCCCAGGCCATGGTCATGTTATCCACCCGTTTAACCGGGTCGTCCACAATCAAGGTGCTGGTATCTAGCCCCAGCACGCGGTTGATGTAGTTGCTGCCTTGGATTTTTGAAAATTCTTGGCTTAACCGGGCGCTGGTGTGGTCATCGCCTCGAAAGGGCGCGGTCACCATGTCTAAAAACTCATCATGGTCGCGGTCGAAATAAAATGGCGCAAAGCGCGCAATATCGGTGCCTTGCGCGGCTGCCATCTGCGGATACCAAAAATAACCGCCAAATACTTCATCCGCGCCTTGGCCGCTTAGCACCACTTTCACCTCTTTGGCTACCTGTTCGGAGAGCAGATAAAACGCCACCGCATCTTGCGCGAACATGGGCTCGCTCATCTGCGCGACGGCCTCGGGTAATCGGCTGAGCACTTGGTTGTTGGGGATGTGAAAGCGGTGATGTTGGGTGCCATACCGCGCGGCCACGGGGTCTGAAAACTCAAATTCGCTGCCTTTTTCCTCGGGCTGATCTTCAAAGCCGATGGTAAAGGTTTGTGGGGTGATGCCTGCCTCGGCGGCTAAGGCGACAATGAGCGAAGAATCCAGCCCGCCTGAGAGCAAAACGCCCACGGGCACATCGCTGATATCCAAGCGTTTTTTGACGGCATTCAGTAGGCCCGCGTGGATGGCTTCTGTCCATTGGGCTTCCTGCCAATCGTCGCGTTCGGTGGCATTAATTTGCCAATAGCGATGCTGCGTTTTTTTGCCCCCCGCATCCACGGTTAAGGTGCTGCCAGGCGCTAATTTACGCACGCCTTGAAACACGGTGTGCGGCGCGGGCACGGAGCCATGCAGGGTAAACTGATGGTGCAGCGCAATGGGGTCAAAATCGGTATTCACCTTGCCGCCGGCCAGCAGGGCGGGCAGGCTTGAGGCAAAGCGTAAAGGGGCTTGGGGGTCGCGCGGGTTCTCGGTGTAATACAAGGGTTTGATGCCCAAGCGATCGCGCGCTAAAAATAGGCTGCCGGTTTTCATGTTCCAAATGGCAAAGGCAAACATGCCGGTTAAGTGCAAAACGCAATCGGCGCCCCATTGGGCGTAGGCTTTGAGGATGACCTCGGTATCGCCGGTGGATTCAAACCGATGGCCTAAGGCGCGCAATTGCTGGCGTAATTCAGGGTGATTATAAATGGTGCCATTGAAGGCCAGCGCTAAGCCCTGCTCGCGGTCAATCATGGGTTGCGCGCCATGAAAACTTAAATCGAGGATGGAAAGCCGCCGATGCCCCAAAGCCATCGCCCCATCGGAAAAGCTGCCCTCATGATCGGGGCCGCGCCGATCGAGTCGATCCATCATGCGGCGCACCGCGCTTAAGTCCGGGCGCGTGCCGGGCGCGCTTAACCAACCACAAATTCCGCACATGGGGCTTACCTTTTGCATAGTGTGAGGGCGCGATTCTAGCAGTACCCACGTCATCACGCGGTAGCGCGACGCATCGATCAAGAAAAGGGGCGTTAAATCAGGTAAATTAGCGGCCTCTTTTTAAATCGAAACCGCCCAGGAGCTGTTATGTCCAGTATTTATCTTCAAACGGCGTTGGCCGCCGCCCGTGCCGCTGAAACGGTTGTGCGCAAATACTGGCAGCAAAATATCGACATCACGATTAAAGCCGATGCCTCGCCGGTCACCATTGCCGATGTGGAAACCGAAGAGGCGATTAAAGCGGTGATTCTCGCGCAGTTTCCCGAGCATGGTTTTTATGGCGAAGAAACCGGTAAAACGCGCCTCGATGCGGAATTTACTTGGCTGGTTGATCCAATCGACGGCACCAAAAGTTTTGTGCGGGAATATCCTTTCTTTTCAACTCAAATTGCCTTAATGCGCGGTAATGAACTCATTTTGGGTGTTTCCAGTGCGCCGGTATTTGGCGAGTATGCCTATGCCGAGCAAGGCGGCGGGGCTTTTTGGATGGATAAAGCCGCCAAGGTCAGCCGCATTGATAGCATGGCGGCGGCCACCTTGTCGGTGGGGAATTTAAAAACCCTGGCCGCCAACCCTGAAGGCTGGGCGGGTTTAGCAAGCCTAGTTGGTGAGGTAAATCGCACCCGAGGCTATGGCGATTTTTATCATTACCACTTGCTGGCACGCGGCGCGATTGATTTGGTTGTGGAGTCTGATGTGAACGTGCTGGATATTGCCGCGTTGTCGGTCATTGTGCGTGAAGCGGGTGGGGTATTTACCGATTTAAACAACCAACCGGTCGGCTTGGATACCACCACCGTGTGCGCGGCGGCTACCCCTGCGCTGCATCAAGAGGCGCGGCGCCGTTTGGGGTACTAAGCGCTGTTTAATTCGGCTTTGAGCAGGGGGTAAACCCCGTGTTCATCATGCACTTCGGTGCCCACAATGGGCGGGTTGAATACGCAAATGAGCCGTAAATCCGCCGTGGTGGCTCGCAGCCAATGGCGCTCGTGGCCGTTCAATACATAAAGCGTGCCGTTGGTGATGGGATGCGTCAGGCCGGATTCTAAATCTTCAATTTCGCCCACCCCGCCCACGCAATACACCGATTCCACATGATTGGCGTAGTGAATATAGGTTTGGGTGCCTGCAAAAATGGTGGTTTCGTGCAGGGAGTACCCCAAGCCATCGCCGGCTAAAAGCAACCGATTACTCACCCACTGCCCGCCCGGTGCGCTAACAGATTGTTTTGTATTTTTAATGTCTTGAATACGACGGACGATCATGCGGGTACCTCATTTTTTTGAGAAAGTGTTTGCTCAGAACAGGTTTGAACGGTGGCATCCATCGCATCACTGAGAATTTTTAATCCCTCGGTTAATTCATCTTCACGGATGACCAAGGGCGCTAAAAACTTCAGCACTTGCGACGCCGCGCCGGCGGTTTCCATCAGCAAACCCCGCTCAAAGCAGGCATGAGAAACGGCTTCACAAAACCCCGGTACTTGGGATTCCATGCCCCAAATCATGCCGAGCCCGCGCACATCGTGAATCCACAGGGGATGACGTTTGTGTAACGCGCGAAACTTTGCCTCCACCCGCTCGCCTTTAGCGCGAATTTGGCGCGAAAATTCGTCATCTTTCCAAAAATCTAACACAGCAGAACCGGCGACAAAGGCGTGGCTATTGCCGCGAAACGTACCTGTGTGCTCACCGGGTTCCCAGCGATCGACTTCCGGCTTCATCAGCACAAGCGCCATCGGTAAGCCCGTGCCAATGGATTTCGATAAAGTGACAATATCGGGTTTGATGCCGGCGCGCTCAAACGAGAAAAAATAGCCCGTACGGCCATTGCCCACCTGAATATCATCCACGATTAATAAAATATCGAAGGTGTCACAAATTTTAGCCAGCTTTTGTAGCCATTCAATACTGGCCACATGAATGCCGCCCTCGCCTTGAATGGTTTCAACAATAATGGCGGCGGGTAAATCATAGCCAGAACTGCCATCGGTTAAATAGCGTTGCAGCATATCGACGCTATCGATATTTTGCTCAAAATAATGATCGTAGGGGAGTTTATCGACATTGAGCGGCACACCATAATAATCATCATGATAAAACTCGTTGCCGGTTACGGCCAGGGCGCCTAAGGTGTGGCCATGATACGCATTGGTAAAAGCAATTACTTTGCTGCGTTGTTTGGTTTTGCGTGCGAGTTTTAGCGCCGTTTCAACGGCATTGGTGCCGGTGGGGCCTACAAATTGAATTTTATAATCCAATTGGCGCGGTTTAAGAATAATATTTTGAAAACGCTGGATAAAATCATATTTAGCGGACGTGGCTTTATCGAGTGCATTCCCAATACCGTTTCGTTGGATATAATGAATTAATGCGTCATTAACAAGGGGCGAGTTATGTCCATAATTAACAGAACCGGCACCGCCGAAAAAATCGATATAGTTTTTACCGTTCACATCGGTGATGGTGGCGCTCACAGCGGTATCAAAAATAGTGGGGAAAGAGCGAATATACCCGCGTACGTTCGATTCAAAGCGGGCAAATAAATCAATATCCATATCCCTATTCATGGGGGTGTTCCTCAATGGGTTGGGTGGGCGGCTGTTCGGGTAATGCAATGGAAATTAACGGCTCGGGTGGATGATGGGCGCCCAGCTCAAGCGCGGTAAAAAAGGGTTGCTCGGTGAGGGTTCCCGATAAATCCTGCGCCCATCGGCTAAACAGGGCGCGCGAGGCGGGGTTTAGGGGATCGATCGTGCATTGCACCTCACGAATGTGGGCAAACCAGGGGCGGTTTTGAATGTGGTTTAACAAGCCCCGAGCAATGCCCTTGCCACGCGCTTTGGGGCAAACCCCTATTTGCCAGACAAAAAGCGTGGCAGGTTGTGTGGGCAGCGGGTAGGCTGTGACAAAGCCGATGAGGGTATTTTCTCGCAGCGCAATCGCGCAGTAATCGGCAAAATGGGTGCACATTAAGGCGTAAAGGTAGCCCGAGTTGGTATCTAGAGTTTTGATTTGTTGCACCCGTTGCGTTAATTCAACCGCGTGCTGGCGGCTGGGGGTGCAATAAGCAGTCTTAGTCATAATAAATGCAGAATTAATTGATAAATCAATGGCTTCTGGTGTTTGAATGTTTTTTTACCCTAACATCCTAAAACTTGTGATGCAACCCATGATGTTTTAATTTTCGGGCAATTGAGCGCTTTTTTAAGGTTATTTTGAGTTGTGTGTTTTTGCAAAATTTAGGTTTTTTCATGACAGATGTCGTCAATTTTCTGACTTTTCGGTGCTTAATTAGCCCCTATGCGTTAATAGGTTTTTATTATTTGGGCGCCTTATTTATGCCGGTCGCGGCTTGGCTTTTTTGGCGCTGGCTTGGCTTGCGTTATGGCTGGTTGCGCCAAGTGCAAAAGGAGGTGGGGGCGCTCAGTCGTCAAGTGCTTAGCCCAAGCCAGCGGGTAGGGATTTTACTGGCCTGCGTCGTGTGTTTTCTATTGATGGAACTGTTTTGGCGGATGCTGTTTGAGTTTTTAATCGCCTATGTGCACATGGCGCAGGATATTCAGGCCATCGCTCGGCCGTTTAAATAATTTCGCCGTTTGTGTCATAAGCATGCGGTGTTTTTAGCGTACTATTTGCCGTTAAAGTTTGAGCACAATAAGGATATTGATGATGCCTCACCCCGATACGCCCAAAGCCCCCGCCGATGCTAACCCCTCAGCCCTGCCCGCCAATTCTGGCACTGAGATCAAGCCCTCTGCCTCGATTTTTTGGCGGTTTTTCGCCGGGGTGTTTGGCGTGGTTTCTTGGCGTGCGCCAAGCTGGCTTGCCGGACTGGTGTTGTTTTTTTGTCGCAAGCCCAAGCAGGCGTGGGGCGCATTGTTTGGGCTAATTTTGCTTGCCGTTGGCGGCTGGGTTGGGTATCAGGCGTATCAAAATCGGCCTAAACCGATTGAACCCCCTCGGGTACAGGTGGCCGTGATAGCGCCTTTGGTGACCGATTACACCAAAACCCCGATTGTTATTAGCCCGCTCGTGGTGGATTTTTCAGCGTCGGTCGCCCCGATTGCTTTAGTGGGTAAGCCTGCGCAATCCGGGATTGAATTAAGCCCCGCCATGGCGGGGCAATGGGTTTGGCAGTCAGATAAAACCCTGCAATTTACCCCAGCGGGGGATTGGCCAGTGGGGCAAAAGTTTAGCCTTAAATTGAATCCTCACACGGCGTTAACGGCTGGCGTGGTGCTGGAACACACCGCGTTTACCTTTAGCACGGCGCCTTTTGAGGCCTCCATACAAAGCGGCGAGTTTTATCAAGACCCGCAAGACCCTTTGAAAAAATCGGCAATTTTCGGTGTAAATTTTAATTATCCCGTCGATCCGAAAACCTTTGAATCATCGGTTGCGCTGGCTATGTTGGCGCCCGATACCAAAGTTAAAAATCAAATGACGGCAGGGCCGCTACAAAAATTCACGGTGACCTACGATCAGCGCTATTTGAATGCATTTGTGCATTCTGCCCCGCTGGATTTGCCACAAGATACTCAGCAAATGCGGTTAATGCTGGCTGAGGGCGTAAAAAGTTCACGGGGCGGGGGCGCGCTACCCGAGGCACTCATGCAAACCGTGCGCATTCCCGGTTTAAATAGCTTGGCGATTTCAAATGCTGAAATAACCTTGATTGATAACGCTCAGTTTGAGCCGACGCAAACCCTTATTTTAGGGTCATCTGCCCCGGTTACGGGCAAAGCGCTGAATGCAAAATTGCGCGCTTGGTTGCTGCCCGCCGAAGGCCCCAAGGGCGAGAAAAACTACCATTGGTCGGCCGATTTAATCAGTGATGCCGTTTTAAAGCGCGCAAGCTTGTTGGATTTGGCGGTGCAACCCACCGAGCGGGATTTTGCCGATGTGCATGGGTTTAAGCTGTCGGCGCCGCCCGGTCGGTTTATTTATGTGCAGGTTAGCCGGGGGCTCAATGGGTTTGGCGGGTACACCTTGGCTAAAAATTCGGTCGCGGTATTGGCGGTTCCTGCCTACCCTGAACTGCTTAAATTTATGGGGCAGGGGTCGCTGCTCTCATTAAATGGGGATCATCGGGTTTCGGTGGTGGCGCGCAATGTGCCGGGCATGCGGGTGAGTGTGGCGCGCGTGCTGCCTTCGCAACTGCAGCATTTGGTGGCTTTTAATCAGGGCGGTTTTGCGCATCCGTCGTTACGCATTTCGCCCGATCATTTAGTGCAACGATTTGTGCAAACGCAGGTATTGCCCGATACCGACCCCACCAAAGCGGTGTATTCGGGGGTGGATTTATCGCAATATTTGGGCACAGGCGCGCAGCGTAAACGGGGGGTGTTCTTGGTGCGCGTGGTGCCTTGGAACCCCGATCAGCCGGATGAATCCGCCGATGATTCTGATCAAAATAGCCCCTTTGATGCAAACGATTATCACGATGAAGCGGCCATCGGTGATGCCCGTTTAATTGTGGTGACAGATTTGGGTTTGCTGGCTAAAAAGTCGCTCGATGGGAGTCGCGATGTGTTTGTGCAATCTATCAGCACAGGCCAACCGGTGGCTAATGCGCAGGTTAAGGTGATTGCCGAAAATGGCGAAACTTTGCTCACCCAAACCACCGATGCGCAGGGTCATGCGCATTTCCCCACCCTTGCAGGGTTTAAGCGCGAGCAAAAACCGGTGATGTTTTCGGTTTATCACACCGATACCGCTTTGGCGGGTTCGCCCGCAGTTGGGGGAACGGATTTTTCGTTTTTACCAATTGCCGGCGGTGATACCACCTTAAATTATGCCCGTTTTGATGTGGGCGGCGCACCCAGCGCCGCATCCGACGGAGAATTGAGCGCGTATGTGTTTTCAGATCGTGGTTTGTATCGGCCGGGGGATACGTTTCATATCGGCCTGATTGTACGCGCGGCCAGCTGGCAGCAAAATATAGCCGGTGTGCCCTTGAGCATTGAGCTTATTGATCCGCGCGGCATGACGGTGGCTAAACAAGCCATTTCACCCGATCAAAGCGGCTTTATGCAATGGCAATACACGCCCAGCGAGACGGCCCCCACCGGGGCTTGGACGGTTAATTTATACCTTATCCATAATGAGGATGAGACGACGTTATTGGGCTCAACCTCCGTGCAAGTTAAAGAGTTTGAACCCGATCAAACCCGCGTTACAGCGCAATTACAGCCCGCAACGATCGGTGGCTGGGTTAAGCCCGATGCACTGCACGCGCTCATTCAGGCGGATACGTTATTTGGCACCCCCGCAGAGAATCGTCGCGTTGCGGCAACGCTAACACTGCGGCCGGCTTTTCCTGCGTTTGCGGCCTTTGCCGATTATCATTTTTATGACCCCGAGCGCGCCAAAGAGGGCTATACCGAAACCTTGCAAACGCAAACCACCAACGCGAAAGGCGCGGCGGATTTTGCCTTAAATTTATCCAGCTTTGCGCCGGCCACGTATGCCCTGCGGTTTTATGCCCAAGTGTTCGAGCCAGATAGCGGGCGCAATGTCGCGGCTTCGGCCACCACCTTGGTTTCCAATGCGGATTATTTAATTGGTCTTAAAACGGAAGGCAATTTAGATTTTATCCCCCGAGATACGGCGCAAAAGGTCGATCTTGTGGCGGTAGACCCCGCATTACACGCGATTGCGGTGGCCAATTTAAACGCGGTGATTTTATCGCGCCAGTATGTCTCGGTGTTAACCAAGCAAAATTCGGGGGTGTATAAGTACGAATCCAAGCTTAAAGAGTTGCCAATCAGCACCCAGCCCTTAACCCTCAGCGCGGGCGGCACGGCGTTTGCCTTGCCCACCCAAGAACCGGGTAGCTATGCGTTGGTGATCGAGGATTCGCGCGGCAAGGTGTTGAATAGAATAGATTTTGTGGTGGCAGGTGCCGCCAATGTGAGCCGCTCGCTTGAGCGTAATGCCGAGTTGCAGCTGGCGTTAAATAAAAAAGATTACGCGCCGGGGGAAACCATTGATGTGGCTATTCGCGCGCCCTACACCGGCAGCGGCTTAATTACCATTGAGCGCGATAAGGTGTATGCCTGGGCTTGGTTTCATGCCGATACGGCAAGCTCGGTGCAGCATATTACCGTTCCAGAAGGCTTTGAAGGCAATGGTTATATTAATGTGCAGTTTGTGCGTAACCCAGATTCAAGCGCAATTTATATGAGCCCGTTGAGTTATGGCGTGGTGCCGTTTTCGGTTGATGTGAATGCCCACAAAGAACCCATTACGCTGAACGTGCCCCACTTAATCAAGCCCGGCCAAACCTTGGATATGACCGTTACCACGCCTGAACCGGCCGATGTGGTGGTGTTCGCGGTCGATCAGGGTATTTTGCAAGTGGCCAATTACACGTTAGAAGACCCGTTGCAGTTTTTCTTTCGAAAACGCCTGTTGCAGGTCAGCACAAATCAAATTTTGGATTTGATTTTGCCCTCGTTCGCGCAATTAACCCAAGCCGCTACCCCCGGGGGGGATGAAGATAGCTTGCGCCAACAACAACTTAATCCCTTCCGCCGCAAGCACGAGCAACCCGTCGCTTATTGGTCGGGCATTACGGCCATTAAAGGCAGTCATACGTTTCAGTACACCGTGCCCGATTCTTTCAATGGCGCGCTTAAAGTAATGGTGATGGCGGTTACGCCGCAAAAAATCGGCATTCAACAAGCCGATACCACGGTGCGTGGCGATTTTGTACTCTCTCCCAATTTGCCCGTGGCGGTAGCACCGGGGGATGAATTTGATGCCGGTGTGAATGTGGTCAATAACCTCGTGGCGGATCCCGCACACCCGGATGCCCGCTTTGCAATTCATTTGGCCATTAATTCGGGCGCCGCATTTACCGTGCTGGGCGATGCCACGCAAACCTTAAATTTGGCAGCGGGCCGGTCGGGTGTGGCGCACTTTAAGCTCAAAGCCTTGGCGCAATTAGGCTCAGCGCCGGTTCAATTTATCGCAACGCAACAGCAAGCCCATGCCCAAAGACAGGTTGAGATTTCGGTGCGTCCCGCCACGCCGTTTCAAACCGATTTGCATGTGGGGCAAGTCATGGCGGGCAATCCGGTTACGGTGTCGCCCTTGCGTGATTTATTTGCCGCGCGCAGTGAAAGCCGTGCAGCCATCTCATACCTGCCTTTGGTGATGATGCAAGGCTTGAGCGCTTATCTCGAAAACTATTCAAATTATTGCACCGAGCAAACCATTTCAGCCGCCACGCCGGCTTTAATTGCCACCGCCCAGCCTGAATTTGCCTTAAATGCCGCCAGCGCCGCGCGTGCGCCCGAGGTGGTGAATCGTGCGATTACCACCTTGCGCGGTCGGCAAAACAGCGAGGGCGGCTTTGGTGTTTGGACGGCCACCCCCGAGGCCAATCCCTTTGTATCGGGGTATGCCGTGCAGTTTTTGCTGCTGGCGCGCCAAGCGGGTTTAACCGTACCGGATGATATGTTGGTTTCGGGTTTGGGTTATTTGCGCAGCTTGGCGGCCGATGATGCCTTATCTAGCTTGGCTGAACTGCGCGCACGGGCCTTTGCCATCTATTTGCTTACAGAATCGGGGCAAGTCACCACCAATCTGATTGCCGCTGTGCAGCAGCGCCTGCAAGAACGCTATCCCGCCCAATGGCCGACCGATGCGGCGGCGGTGTATTTAGCTTCCGCCTACCATTTGCTCAAAGCGGATGCCGAGGCGAACCGGCTGATTCAAGCCCCCGTGGCCGAGCTATCAAAGCCTAGGCCCGCCCACTTGCCTTGGAGTTATGCCGATTATTATGATCCGCTAATTTTTGATGCCAATAGCTTGTATTTAATAGAGAAAAACTTTCCGCAGCAGGCGGCTAACTTGCCACCGCAAACCCTTACCCGCTTGGCGCAAAGCATCGCGCAAGGGCACTACAACACCTTGTCTGCCGCGCTGTCGATGTTGGCCTTGGCCAATTTGGGTGGCGATCAGGTAAGCCCCCTTGAGGTAAGCCAGGGGTTAAGCCAGGGGTTAAGCCAGGGGTTAAGCCTAAAACAACAGGCGGCCGATGCGCCCGCGCAAGCGTTTGGCCACGCACAAGGGGCTATTTTATCGGGGGATATTGCCTTAAATAGCCGTGCGGTTGAGTTTGGCAACGATTCTAAGAACCCAGCGCAAACCCATGCTTGGTATGCGCTGGCGCAATCGGGCTATGATCGCAACCAGCCCACTCAACCCATTAAAGATGGCCTTGAGATTGTGCGTGAATACACCGATGCCGCAGGCAAGCCGATAGATCAGGTTACGCTCGGCCAAACCATAGAGGTGCATATCAGCCTGCGTGCCTTGGGCGCGCGTGCCGTGGGTGATGTAGCCATTGTGGATATTTTGCCGGGCGGTTTTGAGATTGTCGCCAATCCGCCACCGGCTGCCGAAGCGAATACCGCCGCCGGTAGCGCGCCCGATGCCGAGACGGGGGAGGGCTCAGATGCCGCGCCCAACGATGTCGTCATCGATGCGACAGCTCCCCAGTCAACAGACCCCTTAGCGCAACCGGGAAGCACGATGCGCGTTAATTATGTCGAGCCGCGAGAAGATCGGGTGCTCATTTATGCCGAAGCTAATCGCGAAGTGCAGCAGTATATTTATCGCATCCGCGCCACCAATACCGGCCGCTTTGTGATGGCACCGGCCTATGCGGCCTCTATGTATGACCGAAGCCTTACGGCCTATAGTCCAGGGCAGGGGGCGATCACCGTACGGCCCGAAGCGCCCGAAGAAAATCCCGCCGCCGAGGTTAAATCGCAGCCTTGAAGCCCGTGCGCGCTTTCACTCATCAGGCCAAAAGGCGCTGGTTTGTGACCGCGTTACTGGTGTTGGGCTTGCCCCTGTTCGGCCTTTTGGGCTTGCGGTTTTGGTTGTTAAATCAGCCGCATTTACCATTAAGCCAGTGGCTGCCTTCATCGACTGCCGCGCTCGATGATAAAGGGCGGCTCTTGCGCCTCACGTTAGCGCGCGATGGGCAATTTCGGTTGTGGACCGAACAAAAAGATATGTCGCCCCAATTTATCCAAGCCATCTTGCTGCATGAAGATCGGTATTTTTACTGGGCGCCCGGGTTTAATCCGATTAGCCTTGTGCGCGGCGCTTTTAAAACCTATGTGCTGCGCCGCCACCCGCAAGGGGGATCAACCCTCACCATGCAGCTGGCGCGCTTGTTGTGGCAAATGGATACCAAAACGCCGTGGGGCAAAGCGGCGCAAGTGGGGCGCGCCATCCAGCTGGAGCTGACCTATTCCAAGCAAGAAATTTTAACGGCCTACCTCAATTACGCCCCCTTTGGCGGCAATATTCAGGGCGTAGGGGCGGCAAGTTTGATTTATTTTAATCACACGCCGGCGCAATTAACCCTGCCCGAAGCACTCGCCTTGGCCGTGCTGCCCCAAAACCCGAGTCGGCGCGGAAAAATTACAGAAGATGCGGCAAACCCTCGTCTTATCGCTGCGCGCAATCGCTTGTATCGCCATTGGTTAATAAAAAACCCCGCTGATGCCAAAGCCGCCGCCCTGTTTGAATTGCCCCTCACGATGCGCCGCGTGCAGCAGCTTCCATTTCATGCCCCGTGGTTTGTCGATCAGCTTTTGGCGCAGCACACCGTAACTCAATCGATACAAGGGGGTACGCTTGACGATCACTGGCTACATACCTCGCTTGATTTATCGCTGCAACGCATTGTGCAAAAGCAAGTGGTCAATTTTGTTCAACAACGAAAAATTCAAGGCATACATAATGCCGCCGCCTTATTAGTTGATACCCGCGATATGGGGGTTAAAGCCCTCGTTGGCTCAGCCGATTACTTTAACGCGCGTATTGATGGCCAAGTGAATGGCACCAATGCCAAGCGTTCGCCGGGTTCAGCGCTTAAACCGTTTATTTATGGCTTGGGGTTCGATCAAGGCGTGGTGATTCCCGCCACGGTGCTGCGGGATGTGCCCACGGCCTTTGGCTCTTACGCCCCTGAAAATTTTGATGGCCGATTCGAAGGTCCCATTACCGTAACCCAAGCCTTAATTCGCAGCCGAAATATTCCGGCAGTGGATGTGGCAGCCCAACTCAACCACCCCAGTTTTTATCATTTTTTGCGCTCGGCGGGCATTGCCAATATGGCGCCAGAAGATCATTACGGCCTAGCCTTAGTGCTGGGTGGTGGTGAGGTCACCATGCAAGAGCTGGCTAAACTTTATGCGCTATTGGCCAATCACGGGGTGCTCAAACCCTTGCAGTTTTTGCAAGCAAGCCCAAGCGCTGCGCGACAGCCCACGGGCACACCGCTCTTAAGTGATGCGGCAAGCTATATGGTTTTAGATATTCTCAAACAAAACCCGCCGCCCTTATTAGCCCCCACAGGCCAGCCCAGCCGCTGGCCCGTGGCTTGGAAAACCGGCACCTCATCTAGTTTTAGGGATGCGTGGAGTGTGGGCGTATTCGGTCCTTATGTCTTGGTGGTGTGGGTGGGTAATTTTGATGGCAGCCCAAACCCTGCGTTTATCGGTGGGGCGGCGGCCGGCCCTTTGTTATTTAACATTACAGAGGCCTTAAAGGCGGCCAATCGATTAGCGCCGCCGCCGCCAGTGCCCGTGCCCGCCCGTTTGCGGCGGGTCGAGGTGTGTTTATCGAGCGGGGCGCTACCCACAATTTGGTGCCCACGGCAGGGCGACAGCTGGTTTATCCCCGGCGTATCGCCGATTGATGTGGATACGGTATATCGCCCCGTTTGGGTCAATAAAACCAGCCTAAAAGCCGTTTGCCCGCCGTATAACCCTGCCGTGGATGAGCAAAAAGTGTATGAGTTTTGGCCCAGTGAGTTGCAACAAGTGTTTAGCCAAGCGGGGTTAGCCCGGGTGAATCCGCCGGCCAGTGCGCACTGCCCCTATTGGGATCAAGCGCCTCAAGGCAGCGCACCGAAAATTACATCTCCCTTGCTCGGGAGTGTGTACACCCTCCAATTAGGCCAAAAAGCTGCGAGCCAAATTGCCCTGATGGCCGATACCGATGCCGATGTGGGCGCTTTGTATTGGTTCGCCGATCGCAGCTATTTGGGGCAATCAAAACCGGGGCATCCGCTGTTTTGGTCGCCCGATCAGCCGGGATCGTATGTGCTGCGCGCTGTTGATGATCACGGCCGTGCCGATGCCCGTGATATTCGCATTGCCGCTGTGCCCTAAATTTGGGGCAATAAAAAACCCGCATCGGCGGGTTTTATGCTCAAAAACAAGGGCGAAAATTATTTGGTAATAATGTCTTTAGACATCGGCGCAAGAATACCAATTAAATGATTCTGCGCCGGAATCGGTACATTGTATTTGGTCATAGATAATTGCAAATCTTCGGTTAGCGCATTAAAAGCCGCTTGCGTAACCCCCATTGAATGGTGCAAAGGCCCCATCGCAGGACCGGTATATTTGCAGGGCCCACCTAATGCCTCACATACTTGGTTCACAAGCGATGTTTTTAAAAAAGGAATATTAGCATGGGCAAAATACGCATTAATACGATTATCAGCGGCTACGTTGCCAACAAAATCGTCGATAATACTGGTAATGCCTGCTTTTTGGCCAAATGCATCATAATAACCTTGAGATGCAACAGCCGAAAAGCTTAACGCAGATAAGCCTAAACCAAGGGCTAATGCGGATAGTTTGAGTGAAAATCGATTCATAAGTTAATTCCTCTAAAATTAAAAGCTAACGGTGGTATTAAGATAAATACCATTTTGGTTTTTATAAGGCCCCACATTGCCTAATTTGGCGAATGCCGCAGCAATCGATACATTTTTATTGGGGAAGTAGGCAACAAAAACATCGTTCCAGCTGGATTGCTGTAGGCCTGCATCACTTAAATTATTACTCATGCCCTTATACTCGTACCCAATAGCGACATCGGGGCGTAATAATATGGCCGTAGAAAACTCGGGTTTAAGATGGTAGCTGTCGTGGTTTACCCCACCAAAACCGAGTAAGCCGGTTTCGTTGGCTTTGGTATAACGCAAGTTGCCATTAATCAGCCAGTTATAGCCAAAAAAACCACCAATAAATACTTTGGTCGCCGATAAATACACATCGGTACCGTGGTCTTTAACGCCCGCGCCTAATGAGTTTAAAGCGGGTACCAAGGCATTGCTTGAGGTGTCAGCCTTTTTGTATTCCACGCCTAGGGATACTTGTGGAATAAAATTATCGGCGTTGTAAACCGCGTCGCCATATAAACGAACTTTGGCGCCAAAAACGCTTTGGCCAATTTTAACGCCATCCAGCGGCAGAGCGACTTTACCATCGGCGCCAAATACGTTGCTGCCTAAGGTGCCCGTTTGGTAGGCATACGATAATTCGAGGCGATTAAATATCCCGATGGATACCCCCAGCTGATTCACGCTGAAATCAGGCAGGGTGACATTGGTAAAGGAGGCGGTAGGGTCGATTTGATCGTTGGTGCCATAACCGGCAATAATTGCCCAAGGGTTAATGCCGCCACCGGCCGCGCCATCCAGCGATTGAATGCCGCCCGTGGCAATAAAACGGCCATTGCCGAGCAGGCTATCGGCATGCGCTAGGCCGGTTGTGGCCAGCAAAGCAGCTGTTATAGCGAGTGCAAGGCGATTTTTTGCACGATTATCCTTGGGGGTTGCCCCAAAATTTTGCAGATTTCCCATGATTTTTCCTCTGTTTTTTTATTTGCGTCGGGTAACGCAAATAACATACGCAGCGGGAAATGATTTGGTTGCAAAATTATTACAAGATAAATCTATGTAAAAAGTGAGGTATTATCAGGCTTAAGGTTTAACTACTGGTGCGCAAAATGCGTTGTTTGTCGCGAGCCCAATCGCGGTCTTTTAACGTGGCGCGCTTATCGTGATCTTTTTTGCCTTGGGCGAGGGCAATTTCTAACTTGGCGCGGCCATTTTTCCAGTACATGGCGGTGGGCACCACGGTAAAGCCTTGTGTGGCCACGGCGCCCATGAGTTTTGAAATTTCACGGCGGTTGAGCAGTAATTTGCGAATCCGCGTGTTGTCGGGGCGAACATGGGTTGAGGCTTGCAGCAGCGGGTTAATTTGGCCGCCAATCATGAAGGCTTCGTTGTTTTTTAAGAGAATATGCGCATCGGTGAGTTGCACTTTGCCCTCGCGCAGGGATTTAACTTCCCAGCCTTCTAACACCAGCCCCGCTTCGAACCGATCGGTTAAAAAGTAATCAAATTTTGCTTTTTTGTTGAGCGCAATGGTGGATGAGGCGTTCGATTGCCCTGCGCTGGATTTTGAACCGGATTTTGCCATGGCCATATATCTTATAATTGCTTGAATGGTGCTTAGTTTCGCAGACTTGCAGCTTGGCTGCACGATTTAGGCGGTTTGCCCGCCGCCTTAATTTTTTTACGCTATGATTTAGCGCGCCAAAGGCCGCATTGGGTGGTTTGCTGCGGGTTGCCCGCGCTGATTATTGATTCAACCTTGAGTATTCTGATTGCCCTTATGACTACAATTTCCCGCCAAATTCACGTGCCCTACACCGCCGCGCAGATGTTTGCTTTGGTTAATGATGTGGCGGCCTATCCGCAATTTTTGCCTTGGTGCGAATCAGCTCGCGTGTTGCGGGAAGCGGGCGCGCAAATGGATGCGAGCATTGCAATGAAAGTGGGCAGTTTTCGAAAATCCTTTGCAACGCGCAACCTCAATACCCCCGGCGAGAAAATTGTGGTGAGCCTGCTCGATGGTCCGTTTAAATCGTTGGATGGTTCGTGGTCATTTTATAATTTGCCGGATACGGACGGGGCAGATGGCGCTATGGTGCCGGGTGGGTCGGTGATTCGGTTGGATATGACCTTTGAATTTGCCAATAAACTCATTGATCTGGCGATTGGTCCTATTTTTCGGGAAATTGTGCGTAATTTAGTCGGGGCTTTTCAGCAGCGGGCAACTGCAATTTATGGTCAGGCTTTAACGCATGGAAATTAACCTTGCAGCGGATGCCAAGCCGAGTTTAATGCGGGTTGAAGTGGCGTATGCCTTGCCTGATCAGCAGGTGATTTTGCCGGTGTTGGTGGCGATAGATGCCACCGCTGACATGGCCATTAAAGCCAGTGGGGTGTTGGAACAGTTTGCGGATATTGATTTAACAAGGCAAAAAATCGGAATTTTTTCGCGCTTGGTGCCTTTAACGCAACCGCTTCAACCCCGCGATCGCATTGAAATTTATCGCCCACTTCAGGCCGATCCCAAAACGGCGCGTCGCGCACGGGCTTTAAAAACAGCGGATTAATTCCCCCATCGTGAGCCGTTTTAAGCGCGGCAGGTTTGCACGGGGTTAAGGCTATGTTCTGGCTGGGTCGTGATGGGATTATTGCTCAGTGGGTATGAGCGGAAGCAAAATTTGCACGCACAAGCCGGGGTGATGATCCGATAGATGGATTTCACCCCGGTGCGCTGTGATGGTGGCCAGCACTTGAGCCAACCCGAGGCCATTGCCGGGTAAATTTCGCGCGGTATCTAAGCGGACAAATCGTTGAAATACATGGGTATATTGATCTTGTGGAATGCCTATGCCGGTGTCGCAGAGTCGCAGCTCTGCCCAAGCATCTAATTTCACCGTGCTTAGGGTGATACGCCCGCCGCGTGGGGTGTATTTAATGGCATTGTCGAGCAGGTTGCTTAATGCTTGGGCGAGTAAATCCCGATTGCCTAAAACCCTAAGCGGGGTGGGGCAATCGGTGAGCAGGCCAAGCCCTTCTTCCTCGGCGCTGGCTTCATAGAGCTCGCCCATGTCGCGGCACAGGGCGCTTAAATCTTGTGGGCTAAACGGGATGCGCTGAATGCCGGCTTCTGCTTGTGAAATGGATAGCAGGGTATTAAACGTCGATAAAATGCCCTGCAAATCCTCAACGCTTTCATTGAGTATGTTTTGGCAGGGTAACAGCTGGCGGTGATCGAGCAAGGCCACCTCTAAGCGGGTGCGCAGGCGGTTCAGTGGGCTGCGTAAATCGTGGGCCACGTTATCGGTGACCTCGCGCATGCCTTTCATGAGGGCATTGATACGATCTAAGGTTAAGTTTAATTCGATGGCGATTTCATCAAATTCATTGCGGCGCTTTGGGTGCACGGGTAGGCGTTCGGTTAAATCGCCTCGGGCAATTTTTTGCGCCGCGTTACGAATTTGATCAATTTGTTTGAGCGCGGCCCGCCCCATCACCACCCCGCCGAGTAAGCCTATGAGGGTAATTAAAAACAGGGCGAGTATGAATAAACTGCCAATGTATTCGCTTAAATCTTCTTCATCGGCGAGTTGCTGCCCCACCAAGAGCCAATTGCCATTGGGCAGGGCGTGCACTAATGCCAGCACATCAAAATCATCGCTGCGTTGGCGCAGGGCCGGGGGAATGGCAGAGTCATTAATATCAAAACGCGCCGTGCCATCCGTGCGCGCTACGGTTTGGGGCCAGTGCAGCAGGTTGCCCGCCAAAATTTTGCCCGCTGGGTCCGATAGCGCGACAATGCCGCCCCGAGTTCGATCAAAATGCTGAATTTCTTTGATGCGGTCGATTAAATCGTGGGTATCTCGGCCCCCCTTGCTTTCTGCTGCGTCGGCATCGGGTTCAAGCAAGGTGGCTAAATCGGTTTGCAGGGTTTCGGTGATGCGATCGGTTAGGTAGTTTTGGGTGGATACAAACACAAAGCCCAAAACAACCGCCGTGAGTATGCTGAACGCCAGCGCATACATGAGCGATAGGCGAAACACGGTGGTACGAAATAATCGGGGTAAGCGCATGGGGCGTTCGTATTTGGGGGGTTAGTCTTCAGGCACGATGCCTAAGCGGTAGCCCGCGCCCCGAACGGTGTGGAGCAAGGGCAGGCTAAAGTCTCGATCAATTTTGCGGCGCAAACGAGAAATATGCACTTCAATCACATTGGTTTGGGGGTCAAAATGATAATCCCACACTTGTTCGAGCAGCATGGTGCGCGTCACCACTTGATCGGCATGGCGCATTAAATATTCTAAAAGCCGAAACTCACGCGGTTGTAGCAAAATGCGCTGTTCGGCGCGGGTAACGCGGTGTTTGTTGCGATCAAGCACTAAATCGGCAACGGTTAAGGTGTCGTTGCCTGGGTTGCCGCCCGAAGGCTGGGCGCGCCGGGTTAAGGCATTCAGCCGCGCGAGTAACTCGCCAAAGGCATAGGGTTTTACCAAGTAATCATCCCCGCCTGCCCGCAGGCCGTTAATGCGATCATCCACCTCGCCCAAGGCCGATAACACCATCACGGGGGTGGTTTTGCCTGCTGCGCGAAAGGCGGCAATTAAGGCCAGCCCATCGAGCTTTGGCATCATGCGATCGACAATTAACACATCATATTGGCCGGTAATGGCCCTATGCAGGCCGGTTTCACCATCGGCCGCTAAATCGCATTGGTGGCCTGATTCGCTCAAACCTTTATTAAGATAATGCGCGGCGCGGGTGTCGTCTTCAACGATAAGTATGTTCATGCGCGCATCATACCGTGTCTTATATCGAAACAATCATGACCAAATGGTTAGGGAACCTCTGATCGAATCCTTTGTGGCCGAGACAGACTTTTGAGGGATGAGCCGCAAGGCGCGGTGCGAAACGAATGGTTATTCCATTCGTGAGTGACGTAACACAGCGGATCGCCCTCAAAAGCCCGTCCCATGCGGGTTGCCGCCCCGTGTCTATCCAGCATGGGCCGCAACACGTCGTTATCGGCCTTGGATTCGTAGAATAACTACGACCGGCGCCCTCTGCCTCGTTTTGCGGCTTTTGGATCGGCAACTCGGCCGGCTTCGCCAGCTTCGCGTAGCACAAAGGGTTTGATCAGAGGTTCCTTAGCTTCGCGCCTGCGGTTCAATGGGAATTGCGTGTATTCTTGCACTTTGTTTTGCAATGGCTAATAGCATGAATGAGCATCCTCGCGCCGCTTCTGTGCGTATTTCTTGTGTGGTACCCGCGTTTAATGAAGCGCAAAACCTGCCGAATTTAATTGCGCAGTTAAGCGAGCAGCTCAACGCGTTATCACCGCAATGGGAAATTATTTTAATCGACGATGGCAGCAACGATGCCACACGGGCCGTGTTGGCCAACTATGCCGCTATGCCGGGCTTGGTTGTGCTGCATTTTTCACGCAATTTTGGCAAAGAGGCGGCGTTAAGCGCGGGCTTAGATCAAGCGCAAGGCGAGGTCTGTTTTATCCTTGATGCCGATTTGCAGCACCCCGTGGCCATGATGCCCAAAATGCTCAACGCGTGGCATGAGGGCGCGCAGATGGTGTATCTCGTGCGGGAAAATCGCAATGATGAACCCGTTTGGAAACGCTGGGGCTCATACCTGTTATATCGCTTAATCAACTTTGGTTCGGCCGTGCAAGTGCCTGAAGATGCCGGGGATTTTCGCCTTCTGGATGCCAAGGTGGTTGCCGCCTTGCGTGCCTTGCCCGAGCGCAATCGCTTTATGAAAGGGCTATATGCTTGGGTTGGCTTTCGCACGCAGGCACTCCCCTATACGCCCGATGCACGAGCGCATGGCACCACGCATTATTCGGGCCTGCGGCTGATTAATTTGGCGTTAACGGGCTTAACGGCGTTTTCTAATATGCCGCTGCGCTTGTGGAGTGTGTTTGGCTTGATTTTGGCAATGTTGTCGTTGGGGTATGGCGGGTATGTAAGCTTGGCTTATTTTATCGACCAGCGGCCGGTTGCCGGTTGGACAACCATCGTGGCGGGCTTGATGTTTTTTGGTGGTATCCAGCTAATTTCAATTGGGATATTGGGTGAGTACCTGGGGCGGGTTTACGATGAAGTGAAACAGCGCCCGCGCTATTGGGTTGAAACCAAAATAGATAATAGCCCTTGGTCGGATGCGCCGACCATACCTAAGCCGAGCGCCCCGGCTGACCTACCCCCAAGCCCTCATGATTGAGCGTTTATGGGGGCTTATGATTCGGCAGCAACCGCAGTTGATATTTATTGCGGTGGGTGCGGCGGCGGCGGGGGTGCATTTAGCGGTTGTTTGGCTTTTGGTGCATTTTGGCTCGCTGTCGCCGTTGGTCGCCAACCCGTTTGGGTTTTTTATTGCCTTTTGGGTAAGCTTTTTTGGCCACCGGCACGGCAGCTTTCGCCGGGATGAACCCCATGATTTAGCCCGAACGCTCCCCCGATTCGCCTTGGTGGCCGTGGCAGGCTTTTTGGTTAATGAGGGGCTGTATGCCGCGCTCTTGGCATGGACCCCGTTGCCTTATGCGGTCGCGCTGTTTTTAGTGATCGGCATTGTCGCGGTTTTAACCTATCTTTCCAGCAAGCATTGGGCTTTTGCTCAAGCCTAAAGCTCAAGCTTGTAGCCCAAGCCTTGGCTTAGTGCGTGCAGCCAAAGCAATAAATGGCCGTTTTCTTATCTTGCGCGCGCGGCTTTTGCCCCGCAAATAGGGGCAGGGTTTGTGCCTCATCGCGATGAATAAAGACCCAAACCGGTGGTTCGGTGCCCGCATTGGCCGCGTTTGCCATGGTGTCGAGTGCGCTTGGCGAGATTAAAATTTCTTTTGCCGCCGCCACATCAAACTTGCCCGAGGTATAAAGCTCGGTGCCTGCGCCATCAGATTTGAAATTATTCGGGTTATCCCAAGCGCCCGTAACTAGCACCGGCTGCGGGCGATTCAAATAAAACGGCACACTGAAATAGTAATAGTTGTAAAACACCACCCGCGCATCGGCAGCAATAAAAGGTTTTACTTCTAGCGTGATGTTTTTGTGCGATTTTTTATCAATAGCGGCAAAAATAAAGACCGAGCTTAATCCCAAGAGCGCGCCAATCATCGCCATGACCGTGATGCGCAACTGCCAGCGCCGCGCGTTGGCGGGCTCATGCGCGCTGCGTTGAAGCGCTTGCTCCAGCAGCATCGCCAGTAGCAGGGCAATGGCCGGCACCGTGGGCAAAATATACCCAATCAGTTTTGAGGTGGGAATCGAGAAAAACACTAAAATCGAGGCCAGCCAAATCAGCCCTAAGCTTTTAAGGCTCTTGTCGGTTATTTGGAGTTGCTTTCGGGTGTTGGGATACAGCCCTAAAAGCAGCATGCCGACCGCCCAAGGCAGCAAGCCGCCAAATAAAATCATCACATAAAAATAAAGGGGTTGCGGGTTGTTAAAACTGCTATCTAAATAGCGATCAAATTGCTGATAAATAAAGGTGTAGTGTAAAAATCCGGGAAATTTAAGCTCCATCAGCACAAACCACGGCAGCACGATGGCTAAAAATACCGCAAGGCCAGGCAAGGAGATAAGCCGGTAAAGATGGGTAAAGCGGCGATTCCACAACAGCCAAAACGTAATGACCATGCCGGGCAGCACAAAGCCAATCATGCCCTTGGTCATCATGCCTAAACCGGCAGTGGCATAGGCTAAAACCAAAATTTTGTAGGCCGTTTTGCCCAACATGAGCTGTTGGCTTACATGCGCTAATAATAAAATTGTGATGGCGATGAGCGAGCCCACCAGCATATCCATACTGGCAAATTGCGCGGCATCAAAAAATAACGGGAAGCTGCCCAAGATCAGCAAACTCAAACCCGCTGCACGCCGATTAACATGCTGGTTTAAAAACCAAAATAACGTGAAAGCCGAGGCTAAAGCGGCCAGAAATGGCGCGGCCCGCGCGGCCCATTCATGCGGGCCAAACACGGCTAACGCACTGGCTGTGACCCAATAAAACAGCGGCGGTTTATGAAAAAAAGGCAGCCCATCGAGTTTCGGCACTAACCAATCGCCGGAATGCAGCATGGCTAATGCCACGCCCACATAACGCCCCTCATCGGGCACAAACAACGGGCGCAAACTTAAGGTGGCGCCTAACCAAACGGCAAACACAATAAACATCCAAATGGGATGCGCCAAAAGCCAGTGGGCTGTGCGGGTGAGGGGGCGGCGCCCCTGCGAGGTAAGGTCGGGCATGAAATTGGGCTCAAACTGGGTGAATAACCTGCGGCATAGTACCGAGAACTCAGTCTTATGTCTTTTGGCTTGAGTTTTAGTTTGATTTTATCGGGTGTTGATTTTTTCATCATGGCCGTCAAGCAATCTGTTTATGCTAAAGGCCACGGTGATTAACTTTGAGCCGTTATTTTTTGGAGAATCGCCATGCGTATCGGGTTTTTTAGCACCAAGCCGTACGACAAAACCAGCTTTATGAACGCGAATGCGGCATTGGCCAAGCCGCAAAGGCATGAGCTGATTTTTTTCGAGGCGGCACTCACCCCGCAAACCTGTGGATTGGCAGAGCAAGTTGACGCGGTTTGTGTGTTTGTGAATGATCAAATTGATGCACATTTGCTGCGGTGCTTGGCGGGGCGGGGCGTTAAGGTGGTGGCTCTTCGCTGCGCCGGTTTTAACCAGGTTGATTTGGCCGCTGCCCACGCGATGGGCATTGTTGTGGTGCGGGTGCCGGCCTATTCGCCGTATGCGGTGGCAGAACACGCGGTCGCGCTCATGCTGACCCTTAATCGCCATACCCATCGTGCCTACAACCGCGTGCGTGAGGGCAATTTTGCCTTAAATGGTTTGCTGGGTTTTGATCTTTACGGCAAAACGATGGGCATTATTGGTACTGGTAGAATTGGCACGGTGCTGGCGCGCATTATGACGGGGTTTGGCTGCACGGTTCTCGCTTGCGATCAGGTTGAAAATGCCGAATGCCGGCAATTGGGTGTGCGCTATGTTGAGCCAACGGCCTTATTTCAGCAATCGGACATCATCAGTTTGCATTGCCCGCTGACGCCCGCAACGCGGCATTTAATCAATCAGCACTGCATTGCACTCATGAAGCCGGGCGTTATGCTGATTAACACAGGGCGCGGCGCGCTTATTGATACAAGTGCGGTGATTGCCGCCCTCAAAACGGGGCAAATTGGCGCGTTGGGTTTGGATGTTTATGAGCAAGAAGAACTACTTTTTTTTGAAGACCATTCCAACGAGATCATTCAAGACGATGCGCTTGAGCGCTTGCTGACCTTCCCCAATGTATTAATTACCTCGCATCAAGGGTTTTTTACTCGCGAAGCCCTAGCCGCGATAGCCGAAACGACTCTGAGCAATTTAAGCCAGATTGAACAACACGCCGCCTGCCCAAACCGCCTGTGAGGCGGCAATTGACTGAGTTTGCCTAGGCAAGCGGCGGTTGAATTTCATGATTTTGTCATCTGGCTCTCGTATTTTGTGCGCCTTGTATTCGCTTTAACGGATGAATAGGCCATGAATCTTGCTGCGTTACACCAAGCGCCCGAACAGCTTTTTGCCACACTTTCGGATGAAACCCGCCTGCGTATTTTGCTGCTGCTGGAATCCGAACCCCGTTTGTGTGTTTGCCATCTGCAAAGCTTGCTTGATAAACCCCAATCAACCATTTCCCGCCATATTGGCATTTTGATGGCGGATCAGTGGTTGCAGGCATCACAGAAGGGTACCGCCAATTTATATGCCTTAAATTCATCACTACCGTTATGGGTGCGCGAAATTTTGCGCCTTGCACGGATGAATTGGTCTTTAAGCCCACCGGGCTATCTCATGCTAAAAGCAGCCCATGCGCTGTATTTAAACAATCACGCCTTATTAGCAGATGGCGCCGCTGTGGGCACTGAAGCCGCGCCCCAAACCGAGCCCCAAGCCGAACCTAGCCAAATAGTTAACGTGTTGTTTTTATGCGTCGCGAATAGTGCCCGCTCGATTTTGGCTGAAGCCTTATTAACGCGCTGGGGGCAGGGGCGCTTTAGAGCCTTTTCTGCCGGTCAAAATGCCGCTCAATCGGTTCACCCGCACACGTTGAGCGCGTTAAAGCGTTTAGATTTACCCACCGAACAGGCGCATGCCAAGCATTGGTCGGTTTATTTAGCGCCCGATGCACCCAAGATGGATTTAGTGATAACCGTGTGCAATACCTTGCTGGGCGAGGCGTGCCCCGCTTGGCCTGGGCGGCCAATTACCGCGCATTGGGGGGTGGCCGATCCGGTACAGCAAATGGCCGCCCACCCCGAGCAAGACCCCGTTGATTTTTTTATTGAAGCGGCGCGCACCTTAGATACTCGCGTGCGGCTGCTTACCCAGTTGCCCGATTATGCCATCGAGAAAATTCGCATCCGCGATGAAATTAATGCCATGGGATTAATAGGGGAATAATTGAGATGAATCAAAAAATAATTCGTGTGGCGATTAATGGCTATGGCCGAATGGGGCGCTTGGCATTGCGGGCGATTTTTGATCGCCCTGAGCTTGGTTTACAGGTGGTGCATATCAACGAAATTGCCGGCGATGCGCCGTGCATGGCGCACTTAACCGAGTTCGATTCGGTGCATGGCCGTTGGTCGCGGCAAATTTTGGCCGATGCAGACAGCATCACCATCAACGGCCAAAAAATCGGCTTTTCGATGCACAAAACGATTGATGCGCTCGATTGGCGGGCTATCGGCGTGGATGTGGTGATCGAATCGACCGGCAAATGGCGCAGTTTTGAGCAAATCAGTGCGCATTTAACCCAAGGCGCGCCGCGTGTGGTGGTGGCTGCACCCGTCAAGCACCCTGAGGTTTTAAACGTGGTGATGGGCGTAAACGATCATCGCTTTGATGCGAGCCGCCACCGCATTGTGACAGCCGCATCGTGCACAACCAACTGCTTAGCGCCCATTATTAAAGTTCTGCATGAAAGTTTAGGCATTGTGCGCGGCACGATGACCACGATGCACGATCTCACCAACACGCAAGTGGTGGTCGATAAAGGCGATAAAGATTGGCGCCGCGCGCGGGCATCGAGTATGTCGCTTTCGCCCACCACCACAGGCTCGGCTAAGGCGATAGGCGAGATATTTCCCGAACTCAACGGCTTGCTCAATGGCTTAGCGGTGCGGGTGCCCTTGCTGAATGCCTCGCTTACCGATTTTGTGTTTACCCCCAAACGCGCTACCACGGTGGATGAAGTGAATGCGCTGCTGCAAGCGGCCTCGGCGGCGATGCCGGCTATTTTAGGCTTTGAAACCCGCCCGCTGGTGTCGATTGATTTTGTGAACGATGCCCGCTCCGCCATTATTGATGCGCCCTCCACCATGGTGATTAATGGCGAAATGGTGAAAATTCTAGCGTGGTACGACAACGAATGGGGCTATGCGAATCGCTTAGTTGAACTCGCCTCAAAAGTTGGCATGGCCGATCAAGCATGAGCATCGCGTTACGCAATTACCTGATTATTACCGGTAATTATTGGGCGTTTACCCTCACCGATGGCGCCATTCGCATGCTGGTGGTGCTGCATTTTTATCAGATGGGCTACGCGCCCTTTGCCATTGCCATGCTGTTTGTGTTTTATGAAGTGTTTGGCATTGTCACCAACTTTGTGGGCGGCTGGCTCGGCGCCCGTATCGGCTTGAATCGCACCATGCAAGTGGGCACGGCCCTGCAAATCATCGCGTTACTCATGCTCACCGTGCCCAACCCGATGCTGACCGTGGTGTATGTGATGGGGGCGCAAGCCCTCTCCGGCATTGCCAAAGATTTGAACAAAATGTCGGCCAAGGCCGGCGTTAAATTGGTGGCCGGTGCCGCCGATGATCAGCTATTCAAATGGGTGGCTTGGATTACCGGCTCCAAAAATGCCCTGAAGGGCCTTGGGTTTTTTCTAGGTGCCGTGCTCTTATCGTGGCTGGGGTTTCAGGGCGCGAATTTGGCCTTGGCCTTGCTGCTGGTGCTGGGGTTTATTGCCACCCTCGCGTTGCCCGAAGGCTTGGGCGCGATGAAACAAAAAGCCAAATTTAGCGGCCTGTTCGCCCAGGAACCGGCGATTAATTGGCTCGCGGCGGCACGCTTGTTTTTATTTGGCGCGCGCGATGTGTGGTTTGTGGTGGCCCTGCCGGTGTATTTGGTTGCCATCGGCTGGGATTTTGAATGGGTGGGCGCCTACCTCGCGCTGTGGGTGGTGGGTTATGGCATCGTGCAAGCCAGTGCGCCCGCCTTGCTTAAAAACGCCAAGCGCGGGGTGGGCGTGCACACGGCCCTGCTTTGGAGCCTAATTTTAATTGCCGCCCCCTTGCTCATTTGGGCGGGCTTGATGGCAAAACTTGATCCCAGTTGGGTGATTACCCTGGGGTTGGCGTTATTCGGCGCGATTTTCGCGATTAACTCCGCCGTGCATTCGTATTTGATTTTGAGCGTATCCTCGCTCGATAAAGCCGCGATGAATGTGGGGTTTTATTATGCCGCCAATGCCGGTGGCCGCTTGCTGGGCACCGTGCTTTCAGGCTATGCCTACCAAACCATCGGCATGACAGGCTGTTTGCTAATTTCGGCGGGCTTTATTGTGCTGGCGGCGGGCTTTACATTTCAAATGAGCCGGAGTTTGGTGGCCCAAACGGCGCGTTGAGCCTTTTGCCGACTCCAAAATTGAGAGCTCAAGCACCTACTCAATGGGGTCAAACTTGATTGATTTCCGCGAGCCGAGAATTGCGTCCAAGGATTCCGGCTATGTGATCTTGTATCCCCACGAACCAGCCGATGATGCGGTGTATACTCCGGCTTTCGAGCACCAGAATTGAGGCAGTCATCCAAATGGTTATAAATCAATCGAGTCTGACCCCAATGCCATTAAGTTAAGCCCCAACCAATTGATATATAATGTTTAACTAGCAATCCCAACAGCATAAGGAACTACCAC
>NCFS01000096.1 GCA_002281295.1 Halothiobacillus sp. 35-54-62
GTCACCCAATACCGCCGGATTGAATGCATCCAGCCAAATCAACCGAACCAATTCAGGCGTGATACCCGGCGCAAGGTCATAAACCGATAGCAGCCATTCCAAAATGACGGGCTTATGTTCGCGCATAGCGGGTAACAGTTCCGGCGGTATGTGGCGGCCTGTGGGTAGTCCGTTATCCAGTAACAGCAAACCGCCAGCGGTGAATATTTCACTCAGTAGTGCATGGGTGCTTTTATCGGTTTTTAAATCTGTACCCCTATGCGCAATATCCGCAATATCCGCACAATTACCCTCAAGGGTGGGGTTTTGCGTATTGTGCGGATTGTGCGCTAAGGGTTCCGTTTCCAAATTCGCGTTAAGGATGGTTCGCCAGCTCATCGGTTCACCTCCCGCAAGTCGGGCCTTACTATCACTTTAGGCGAAGGGGGGCGGCCTGCTCCGGTTCGCTCAGGTTCTTCGATCTGGATATAGCCACGCTCGGCCAGAATATCCAGCGCGGGGGTGAGTTTGTCCATTTTCGGGAATCTACCCCGCAAGGCGTTAAATATTTCCCGCTGGGTGATCTCCCGATGGCCGCCCCGGCGTAGCCATTCCCAAATCGTTTTGGCGGCGGCTATCAGTTCATCATTGCCCATCATCCCGAGGGCGTGAATGCTGTGGGCAGTAAATACGGCGGTGATATCCAAGGCGCGTTGCATGGTGGCCGTGCTGATTTCCAGCGCATCAGTTCGCCCGGCATGTTCAATGCAATGCAATACCCCGGCAATCCGTGCAGCGGCTCCGGGGGCTTTGCCGCCCCAATCGGTTAAAAGCTCCAGGGATGCGCCCGGCCTGAATTGGCGTTCAATGTGGTGCGCGAAGTCCTGCCACTCGGCGCGGGCTTCACTGGATAGCCTCAGCAAGTGCATGGCGTTGGGGTTGTCGTCATCGGCTGGCGGCGTGTCCAGCATGGCGCGTATGCCTTGGTTATAGGCGGCGCGGGTGGCATCCGTCATCGGCTGGGTGTCCAGCGTTCGATACCCTAAACGCGATTCGGGAACCAGGTACAAGAACCGCCCCAGCAATCCCCGCCCCCTAAATCCGGGCTTGGTAGCCAGTCCCTCTAAAACGCTCGGCTGTGGGCTGATTCCAATCGTTAAAAGCGGGTGCAGTAAATCCACCGGGGGGCGGCTGCCACGCTCCACGCGCTCAGAATCGCCGCTATGGGCTTTGAGCATCAAATCAAGGTTGGGTATGCCGCCCGAGTAACGCCCCGCCAGCATGTCGAATAAACCGCCCTCAGAGGATAGCCACGCCATACGCTCGGCGTTATCGCCTAACAGTGTGCCCAATCGCTCCGGCGTTGCGTCACTTGTCCAAAGCAAGGGCAGGGTGGGAACGGCGGGAATGCTGGCCTCAAGTGCTGCCACTTTGTCGGACAAATCCCGTTGCTTGTATGTGTCCTTTTCCCTTGCGGCCTCTTTGCGCAAAGCGTCAGCGTGGGCTTGCATGGTCTGGGCTTCTGATTCTGTGCGCCTGATCTCCCCACGCATGATCTCGGCTTGTTCACGTTGCCATTCCATCAGGGGCTTAGTGGTGGCCGATTGCACGGCGCTTTTACGGTTGCCAGGGGTGAGCGCCACCAAAGCCCATATATTCAGCGGCTCGAAGTAGTTGGGTTTCACCATCACGCGAAACCTTCGGGCGGTGGGAATGGCGCAAGCGGCCAGCGTCAAACCCACGGCCAAATCCGGCGGCGTTTCGGTTTCGGTCGCTAGTTCTGCCGCGAATTGCCCCGCCCATGTGGGCAAGTTTGCCGGGTTCATGCTGGGCAGTTTTGCGGTGCTGCCAAACGGGATTAGCTCCGGCCATGCTGTCGGCTCGGTAGTGGCATCAATAAACGCATCAAGGCGGCTGGTGGCTTCATCAATGGTTGATCTCATGAGCGCACCCCTACGGCCAGCAAGGCGGCATCTATGCGGCGGCTGGCGGCGTGTAAGTGTGCAAGGTCGGTGTCCGCCAGCGGTAAACCATCCAAAACGCGATTGGCGGCGATCTGTACCACAATGCAATCCAGCGACAAGGCGCGAAGGGCATCAAAGCACGGGAACCCCTGCCGGTCTGGTTTTGCGTGGGCATCCTTGCGGCGTAAATGAGGCGGGATTAGCTGAACCCAATTAAGCCCCAGCGCGGCCAGAATATCGGCGGCCTCATCGCCGCCAAAGTCATGCAGTAACACGCGCCCGTCATCAGTTAGGCGAATGCTCAGGCTGGCGGTGCGCTCGTTGCGGGTGGGGCTTTTGGCAATCCATTTACCCTGCCCGGTGCGCTTTACGCCATCCAGACGCGCCAAAAGGGAATCAATCGGGACGTATGAAAAATCAGTCATTGCCGCCCCCTTGCCGCTTGCTGGCGGCGTACAGGCTCAGGCTGGCGGCTATCTGTTTGCGGGTTGGTTTTTGCTTGGGGTTTTTCGGCTTATAATCGCTTGGCTGTTTGCGATTGTTCGCCCGATTAGCCCCGCCGTTGCTGCGGGGTTTAATCATTTTGAATTACCCACTTTTTTGGATTGTTCCCAAGCCAGAATATCCGCCTCATTCCAGCGAACGGCGGCCTTTCCTAATCTGATTGGCGCAGGTAAGTTCCCTTCTCGAACCCATCGCCAAATAGTTTGGCGGGTCACTTGGTAACGGGTGGCTAAATTTTTGTCTGCGAAATAGTTCATGATCTCGAATGCTCCACGTTGTTTCAGTGTGTGCATTCAAGCGGGGTTTAGTTTATGCCGGAATCCGCAATGCTTGGCAGCAGCTAGGCGGTGCTTGGCAGCGGCTTGGTGGGGTCTGGCGTATTTCTAAGCGCCTTTCTGGCTGTCGAAAATGGCATACCCAAGGCGGCGCATTCCTGCTCGGCGCATATATCGCGTGATGAATACTTGCCACTCGCCCAAATACCCCTAATGGCCTCCGCCTTGGCTCGCGCCCCATCGGGTTTGGAGTGCCTCGCATTGGCGGCATTTGATGCTTTTTCCTTTTTATATTTTTTAACTCCTGTGTAAGCAGCTAATATCGCAAGCATATTGGCGCGTGTATCAGCATATTCACCTCGGATTTTCGTTAATTTCAGATGGTCTTCATCTTGTTCTTTAAATGCCAAAATTAGGTCTTCTACCCCCTCTGCGGCTATTCGAAAAACTTCAGAATTGCGCTCAACAAAGGCATGTAATTTAAGGCTTTTGTACTTACTTTCAGCAAGATTTTGAATAAGATCATCGCGTGACAAATTGGAAGATTTAAGCCTCTCATATTCATCTTCAACAAAGGAGTCTGGCACCCAGAAAAAGGTGTCAGGGTTCCACCAATCCGACTCGTCATCTTCGGTTTCTGCGATAAAATCATTATCAGCCATTGCAAAGCCCTCTTTGCGTTGTGGTTAGAAGCCCGCCAGCGTTGCCCCGCTTGTGGGTTTTGTTTTATGCGGTGCGGTTGCGCCCGATCTCGATGATGTTGCCTTTGATTGCTTGCCCATGTTCGCAATACTCCGCCCAATCGGTCATCAGTAACCGGCGCTTATCAATCAAGCCATCACGCGCATAGGCGGCGCGGGTCTGGTCGTTGCTGATATGCGCCAGCGCCAACTCTGAAACCTCATCATCATAGGCGGTCAGGTTGCGTGCCCAATCCTTGAATGATGATCTAAAGCCGTGCGCGGTGCATTCCTGCCCCATGCGTTTAAGTACGCTCGATAAAAAGTTATTCGATGCAATCGCGCCGCCAGCGCCGGGAAATATCGGCGCGTCATCGGCTCCACGATCCAGCCCGGTTAAAACCTTCATGGCGGCATCACTCAAGGGCACTTGGTGCATTCGGTTGGCTTTCATTAGTTCGGCGGGAATCGTCCAGAGGCGGCCATCTAAATCAATGTCACCCCATGTTATGCCGCGCTTGTTAATCCGCTTGTCGCCAATGGTTTCATTGGTGCGGCTGGCGGTGAGAATCGTAAACTCAAGGGCACGGGCGGCTAATCCGTCACGCTGGCGAAGTTCTGCCATGAATGCGGGCACGTCCTTAAACGGCATGGCCTCGTGGTGCTTCACTTTTTGAATTTTGCTTGGGGCGGCATAAATCTGATCTAGGTAATTGCTCCAGCGGGCGGGGTTTTCCCCACTGCGGTATTGGTGAATGGTTGCCCAGCCTAATATGTTCTCAATGCGCCCACGCACTCGGTTTGCCGTTTCGTTGATGCGCTCCCAAATTGGGTCTAACACGGCTTTGATATGGGTTAACTCAATATCTCGCACGGGCACGCCCCCGATGATCGGGAATGCGTAGGCGGTCAGGCTGCTTGTCCATTGCTCGGACTGGCGCGGGTTCTTGAACTCTTTGGCCTTCATCTCGATATAACGGCGGGCGGCATCTTCAAAGGTGATGGTTTGCCGTTGGGCATCAATCAAGGCACGTTTTGCGGCGCGTTTGGTTTCGATAGGGTCTAGCCCAAGCTCGATCTGTTCCTTCGTGGCCTGCGCCTTGATACGCGCATCACTCAAAGACACATCAGGGAAGCCACCTAAGCCAATATCTCGGCGCTTCTCGCCCACGAAGGTTCTTAGAACCCACGATTTCGCGCCGGTGGGCGTGACCTGCAATAAAAGCCCCGATACGCCCCCAACTGCGTGCATGGCGTTGTAGTGGTTGCCGTCCTTGCTGATTGCATGGGTAAGGCGCTTGACCTCAACGGCGCTCAATTCCTTGGCTTTTCTCGGCATGGTGCAACCCTCTTTTGTACCCATCATAGGATATATTAAGGGAAGATACACCACGCGCCAGAGTGTTACAAGTATTTAGATGGGTATTTAGTGCCAATGCGGGTCTACGTAAAAATATCCAATTAATAACAGCATGTTATGCGTGCCGTTGGCGGCCTCTCGCTCCGCCATTTTTCATGTATATTCGCTTGATTCTAAAGCGAATTGCAAACAAACCAGACGATCATGCCCACACTCATGCCCACACTTTGATGTTTGGTAGGAAAGTGCGGTTACATGACCACCTGGATTCTTCTAATTTTCTTCGACGACAAAACAACACTTATCAGAGTTAGCCCCTTGGTGGGTTAACCTATATTTCATCGGGGAAAATTCTGAACATCCAGACCGATGCTCGATCGTTCGGATGATTGTCATAGACACAGTACTTACATAAGAAACAGGTAATGACTATCCAAGCTCTGCTGGGGATCAGTGTAAGCATCCAGCCCCACCACCTTGCCCCTGATCTGATTAATCTTGAGGATGTCACCCACATTATTGCGTGAGGTGGTATCGAATGAATCAGAAGGGT
>NCFS01000097.1 GCA_002281295.1 Halothiobacillus sp. 35-54-62
CCCCAAACCGCCCCGCCTGCCGTTCCTGTCGATAACCATTTGGTGATCACCGCGAACAGCGCCGATTGCTGGGTCGAAGTGCAAGATGCTAAAGGCAAGCGGCTTGTGTACGACGTCTTAAAAAAAGGCAGCGAACGCAGCCTGTCTGGCGCAGGGCCCTTTACCGTCATCCTCGGCAACCCATCGGCTGTTACGGTTTTATGGAAAGGTGAACCCGTTAAACTCGGCGCACCCAACACCACCACCGGCGTGGTGCGCACCCAGGTGGGTGGCTAATGAGCCACATTGCCTCGCCCACCATTCGCCGCTTGTCGCGTAAAATTCAGGTTGGCCGGGTGGCCATTGGCGGCGATGCGCCCATTTCGGTGCAAAGCATGACCAACACCGATACCTGTGATGTGGCAGCAACCATTGCCCAAATACAAGCCATCCAAAAAGCCGGTGCCGATTTGGTGCGGGTCTCGGTGCCCAGCATGGAGGCGGCCGAGGCATTCGGCCAAATTCGGCGCGCGGTGGATATACCGCTAATCACTGATATTCATTTTGATTACCGCATCGCCTTGCGGGTCGCCGAGCTGGGTGCCGATTGCTTGCGGATTAACCCCGGCAATATTGGTCGCGCCGATCGGGTGCGTGCGGTGATTGATTGCGCGCGCGACAAAGGTATACCGCTGCGCATTGGGGTCAATGCAGGCTCGCTCGAAAAAGACCTGCAACAAAAATATGGCGAACCCACGCCTGCCGCCATGGTGGAATCGGCGATGCGGCATATCGATATTCTGGACAAACTCAATTACCCCGAATTCAAAGTGTCGCTCAAGGCCTCTGATGTGTGGATGACGGTTTTGGCCTATCGCGCGCTGGCCAGCCAAATCGAGCAACCCTTGCACTTAGGCATCACCGAAGCCGGCGGGTTGCGCTCAGGCTCGGTTAAATCTGCCGTAGGCTTGGGGCTGCTGCTGGCCGAAGGCATTGGCGATACCATCCGCATCTCATTGGCCGCCGATCCGGTGGAAGAAATCAAAGTGGGCTGGGATATTTTAAAATCCCTGCGCCTGCGCAATCGGGGCATCAACCTCATTGCCTGCCCGTCTTGTTCGCGCCAAGAGTTTGATGTGATTAAAGCCGTCAACGCGCTTGAAAGCCGCATTGAAGACATTGATACCGCCATGGATGTGGCCGTGATCGGCTGCGTTGTCAACGGGCCTGGGGAGGCGCGCGAAGCGGCGATTGGCCTGACCGGCGGCCAGCCCAATTTGCTGTATATTGACGGCAAACCGGTGGGTAAACTATCCGAAGCCGAATTAGTCGATGGCGTCGAGCGCGCTATTCGAGCCCACATAGCCGCGCAGGCAAAAGCGGCTGAACCCTTAATTAATAAAGAATAAATGAGCAAAACCTTGCAAACCCTGCGTGGCATGCACGATGTGCTGCCCGCCCAAACGCTGGGCTGGTCCCACTTAGAATCCGTATTGGCCAACACCGCGCGCCGGTATGGTTATCAAGAAATCCGCATGCCGATCGTAGAGCACACCGCCCTATTCACGCGCGGCATTGGTGAAGTCACCGACATTGTCGAAAAAGAAATGTACAGCTTCATCGACCGCAACGGCGATGCCCTAACCCTGCGCCCCGAAGGCACCGCCAGCTGCGTGCGCGCCTGCCTAGAGCACGGCCTCATTCATAATCAACAACGCAAACTCTGGTATATCGGCCCCATGTTTCGCCACGAGCGGCCACAAAAAGGCCGTTATCGTCAGTTTCATCAATTTGGTGTTGAAGCCTTTGGGGTGAATGGGGCTGAGCTGGATGTCGAGCTTATGCTCATGGCTGCGCGCATTTGGCAGCAGCTCGGCATCACCGAAGTGGAATTACAAATCAATACCTTAGGCAACGCAGACGCAAGGGCAGCGCATCGGTCCGTGCTCATTGCCTATCTGCAAGATCACCGCGAGCAGCTCGATGATGAAGCCCGCGCCCGGCTTGAAACCAACCCGCTGCGCATTTTAGATAGCAAAAACCCCGCCGTGCAAACCATTGTCGCCCACGCGCCCGCATTGGCCGATTATCTGGATGAGGCCGATCAAGACAACTTTGCTGAAGTTCAAACCCTGCTCACTGCCGCCGGCATCCCCTTTGTGGTGAACCCCCGTTTGGTGCGGGGTTTGGATTATTACAACCGCACGGTATTTGAGTGGGTGACCCACTCGCTGGGCGCCCAAGGCACCCTGTGTGCGGGCGGCCGCTATGATGGGCTGGTGGCACAATTAGGCGGCAAAGCCACCCCCGCCGCTGGGTTTGCGCTGGGGCTTGAGCGCCTTATTGAGCTTAGCAATAAACCAGAAAACGACACCACCGCCGATATTTACGTGCTCTGGACCGAGCCTGCCAGCAAAGCGGCCGCCCTTAACGCCGCCGATGCCCTGCGAGAAGCCCTGCCATCGCAACGCGTGCAATGCGCACTGGATGGTGGTGGCCTCAAAAATCAGTTACGCCGCGCCGATCGCAGTGGCGCCGCATTTACCGTCCACGTTGACGCAACACCAGAAACCCCGCCCCGCTGGACCATTAAAGCCTTGCGCAATGCGCCTGCCGAAGCACTCATCAACAACACGAGCATGAGCCCAGCCGAAGGCGCTGCTTGGCTCCTTCAAACCATCGGCGCGCAGCCCCCGGCGTGCTAACCTTATTTTAATTTTACCCTTAACCCCATAGGTGCCCTGTGACAACAACGGACGATGAAGAACTCGATAAAATCAAGGATTTTTGGGCGCAATACGGCAAAACGCTGATATTGGGCATTACCTTAGGGCTGGTGGTGGTCGCAGGCTGGCTGGGCTGGCAAAACTGGCAAGGCCAGCGCCAAACCCAAGCAGCGCTGGCCTTTCACCAAATCGAACTGCTCAGCCAGGCAAACCAACCCCAAGAAGCCATGCAAGCCGCACGCAAACTTGCCAGCAGCGAGCAAGGCTCGGTTTATGCCACCTTGGCACTCATGATCGGCGCGCACGAGGCCATGAGCCAAAACGATACGGCTAAGGCTGGCATTTATTTGCAAGATGCCATAAAAAGCACCCCCCAACCGGGTCTTGCCGCCTTAGCGCGATTGCGCTTGGCGCGCGTGCAATGGGCGCAAAATGAGCCGGATGCGGCGTTAGCCACCTTAAAAGAAACCACCCCACCCCCGCCTTTTGTATCGCTCTATGCAGATCTTGCCGGCGATATTCAAGCCAGCCAAAAAAACTGGCCCGCAGCCCGGCTAAGCTACGAGCAAGCCCTGCGCGACCCGGCCTCAGCGGGCGGATTGGTGCAAATTAAACTCAATAACTTACCCGCAACCAATACCCCATCGGCGCCCAGTGCCACCGAACAAGCGCCCGCATCAGGAACACCCCAATCATGAACCACCCGCACCTGCCATCCGAACCCACTCGCCCTAGCCTGCCGCTCGCGTGGCGACGCACCGCCCTCGTAGTGGTGCTGCCCCTTGCCTTGGCACTTTTAGCTGGCTGCTCTGAAACCCGCGAGCTTTTAAAACCCACCCCCTTAACCCAAATTGATAATAAATTTGCGCCTAAAATTTTATGGCAGGCCTCGGCGGGTGCAGGGCAAAAAAGTGACTTACTGCGCATTGCGCCGGTCGAGTCGGGCGGGCGCGTTGTGGTGGCCGATGCACGCGGCCAAGTATTTGCCTATGACATCAAATCCGGCAAACGGCTCTGGGAAACCAACTTAAAGGCCCATTTGAGCGTGGGTGGTGGGGCCAGTGATGCCCTAGTGGTGTTCGGCTCAGATACCGGCAAAGTGTTTGCGCTGGCCATCGATACCGGCAAGCCCTTATGGCAAGCGCAAGTGTCAACCGCCATCGAAGCGGCGCCTTCGGTCGGCGATACCGATGTGGTGGTCCGCGCCAAAGATGGCTCGGTTAGCCTGCTTAAAGCCAATGATGGCCGTATTGCTTGGTCGGTCAATCACAACGAGCCAGCCATGACGCTGCAAGGCCAAAGCCGCGCGTTGCTCTTCCCCGATGCCGTCGCCGTGGGGTATGACGATGGCGAGTTCGCCGTGCTCTCCCGCGCCGATGGCCGCCCCCTGTGGAAAAACCAAATCGCGCTACCCATGGGACGCACCGATATTGATCGCATGGTCGATATTGATGCCACCCCCTTGTTCGCCGATGCCACCTTTTATGTGGTGACCTACCAAGGCCGTTTAGCCGCCATTAACGCCAAAGGCGGCCAAACACTGTGGAGCCGAAAATTTTCGGGATACACCGATATGAGCCTTGATGCCCATGCCCTGTATGCGACCGATGCCAATGGCATCGTTTGGGCGCTGGATCGGCGCACGGGTGAGCCGCTCTGGCGGCAAGCCGCCTTGGCCTACCGGGGCGTTACCGGGCCTGCCATTGAAAACAACAAACTCGTGGTGGGCGACAAAGAAGGCTATCTGCATGTACTCAATACCGAAACGGGCGCCATTGTCGGCCGTACCCGCTTAAACGGCGGTCTTATTGACCCCATGCGATCTGAGGCAGATACCGTGGCGGCCGTCACACGCGGCGGCGATTTGGTGGTGTTCCAGTTGCCTTAACCCCCTTGGTCAACCGGTTATACCGCCGGTTGGCGCAGCTTGGTGAGGCAGGATCGCGCGCGCGATCCTTTTTTATGAGCAAAACGACCGCTGGGGTTATGAAACAGCACCGCACATTTATTCGCCCACACCGATGGCCGGTTCGCAGCGCCCTATTCTTGCTGCTATTGGGCGCGCTGTGGGGCTATGTCATACCCTATCAGGCGGGTGTGCGGCTCGATAAAGCCCTCGCCGCTTGGGTTGCAACCCACCCCGACTGGCAATTGATTCGGCTAACGCAAAGCCCGTATCAGCGCGACTTTACACTGCTGCGCCACAGCCCAGCGGGCGCGCCTTCTCTTGAGTTTTCACTCACCCTGCACACCTTGCCGCCCGGCTGGCCCACCGCCAACGGCAATCAATGGGGCTGGGCTCACTTTAAGCTTAAGCTCGCGCCCGAGAGCCCCGTGCAAATTTATCCCCTACCGCGCGGACCCAATGCCCTAACTATGCGCGTTGCAGGCTGGGTTAACTGGCATGGGCAACTGCTTTTTTCATTGGCCGACACACCCCATGCCGGCGAGCTGTGCTTTGATGCTGCGCGCCATTCATGGCGCGGCGCGATTGATACCGCAGGCTTTGCGATTCATTGGGGGCAGGCAGAATACCTCTTTGGTCGCACCACGCTAAGGCTTAATACCCATGC
>NCFS01000098.1 GCA_002281295.1 Halothiobacillus sp. 35-54-62
TGGGCTTTAAGCATCAAATCAAGGTTAGGTATGCCGCCCGAGTAACGCCCCGCCAGCATGTCGAATAAACCGCCCTCAGAGGATAGCCACGCCATGCGCTCGGCGTTGTCACCTAACAGCGTGCCCAATCGCTCCGGCGTTGCGTCACTTGTCCATAGCAGGGGCAGGGTGGGAATGGAGGGAATGCTGGCCTCAAGTGCTGCCACCTGGTCGGTTAAATCCATGCGTTTCAAGGTGTCCTTTTCCTTCGCGGCATCCTTGCGCATGTTATCGGCGCGGGCTTGCATAGTCTGGGCTTCTGATTCGATGCGCCTGATCTCATCGCGCATGATCTCGGCTTGTTCACGTTGCCATTCCATCAGGGGCTTGGTGGTGGCCGATTGCACGGCGCTTTTACGGTTGCCGGGGGTGAGTGCCACCAATGCCCATAAATTCAGCGGCTCAAAGTAGTTCGGTTTCACCATCACGCGAAACCTTCGGGCGGCGGGAATGGCACAAGCGGCCAGCGTCAAACCCACGGCCAAATCCGGCGGCGTTTCGGTTTCGGTTGCCAGTTCTGGCCGTGCTGCTAAACGGGATTAGCTCAGGCCAGTCTGTCGGTTCGCTGGCGGCATTAATAAACGCATCAAGGCGGCTTGTGGCTTCATCTATGGCTGATCTCATGGGCGCACTCCCACGGCCAGCAATGCGGCCTCAATGCGGCGACTGGCGGCCTGTAAGTGCGCTATGTCCGTGTCCATCAGTGGCAAACCGTCCAAAATGCGGTTGGCTGCTATTTGCACCACGATACAATCCAGCGACAAGGCGCGAAGGGCATCAAAGCACGGGAACCCCTGCCGTTCTGGTTTGGCGTGGGCATCCTTGCGGCGCAAGTGCGGCGGGATGAGCTGAACCCAATTAAGCCCGAGTGCGGCCAGAATATCGGCGGCCTCATCGCCTCCAAAGTCATGCAATAGCACGCGCCCGTCATCGGTTAGGCGAATAGAAAGGCTGGCGGTTCGCTCGTTGCGGGTTGGGCTTTTGGCAATCCACTTGCCGGGCGCGGTTCGTTTAACGCCAGCTAATCGACTCAAGAGGTCATCAATGCTCACATAGTCGTAATCAGTCATTGCCGCCCCCTTGTCGCTTGCTGGTGGCGTATAGGTTGAGGCTGGGCTTGTTCGGGGTGTGGTTCGGCTTATAATCGCTTTGCTGTTTTCGATTGTTCGCCCGATTAGCCCCGTAGTTGCTGCGGGGTTTAATCATTTTTGCACCCCTGCAATCTTCGCGGCATGGCCTGCCATGATCCCCGCGATAAACTCGGTGCGGTTGAATAGCAGTTTTCGCCCGAAGCGATAAACGCCCGGTAGGTCGTGGCCTTTCGTAAAGAGTAAATGCCTCACGCCGCCAGCAGTTAAAGCTGGTTCCTGTTTGATTAACTGTTCCAGTGTGGAAAGTGTCGGCTGTGGTGCGGCTACTGGTTGCGTGGCTGTGGTGCGGCTACTGGTTGCGCGGCTGGGGTGTAGGTCGTGGTTTCGGTGGTTTGGTCGAGTCATTAAAAAGCCCTCTAGGTTTTATGATTAGCCGCGAATTGCCGCGACAATCGAACCTTAAGGGCGCGTAGCAAGCTACATAATGGACATAGGGGTATTTCCCATGGCTATGGGGCTATATCCACCCCTTGGAGCCATCGCCTAACTGTTTCTTGGATTAGCTTGGGTTTTCTTTCTGTGCCATCTGGGTGGTGTTCTGCATAATATTTGGCAGCTCTGTTTCTGCTCATGGGCTGGTTTTTGCGCCAAAAATCAATGAACTCTGCCTTTGTGGCACGACTTGGGGCATGTCGCTTGTTTGACCCTTGTGTGCCCCACTCTGACTGAATTTGTTTGGCTTTGTCTAGTGCCGTAATGTCAACCTGCACCAGCAAGGAAAGCAAAATCTTCCCATCTACCGGAGGCAGGGCTGCGAAATCGTTATAACTACACTCATCGTCTCGGAGCATGGCTAAAATCTTTTCTGATTCATGTTTTATTCTTAGCCTTTCAGTTATGAACTTTCCGACTTTTACTTGTAAGTCAGAATCCTTCCTTATCATTCGCTGGATTAGCTTCCATTCTCTTTCAGATATTTTATTCTTCGTTTCAGCCATTGCAAAGCCTCCCTTTGCGATAGGTTAAAAACCCGGCTGGCGGTGGTGCGCTTGCCGGGTTTTGTTTCATTGATTGGTTCCAAACATGGCGGCGGCCATGCGCTCAACTGTGGCGATTTTGTGATCTTGGGTGAGGTGGCTATATCGTTGCACCATCGCAAGGGTTTTGTGCCCGAGTATGTCGGCAATCTCGCGCAAGCCTGCCCCATTCATGGCTAGATAGCTGGCGGCGGTGTGGCGCAAGTCGTGGAACCTGAACCCCTCAATTCCAGCGCGTTTTAAGGCGGTTTGCCATTGGGTTTCAAATATCAGCGGCTTGTTTTTGGTTTTGGCTGATCTGCCGGGAAATACCAAGGCATCAGCGGCCAGCGGTCGAACCCCGTTCTTGGTGTCGTGCAGGGTGATTGATTTCCTCGCCATGTCTACGTCACGCCAGCGCAAGCCGATAATCTCGCCCCGGCGTGCCCCGGTGGTGATCGCAAGCAATACGATAACTTTTAGCTCTGGTGTGTCGGTGGCATCATCGCAAGCATGGAGTAGGGCGGCTCGTTCATCATTGGAAAGGAAACGAACACGCCCCCGGCTTTCTTGTCCTGATTGCACGCGCTCGGCTGGGTTCGATTCCAGCCAGCCCCAGCCCATCGTGCAGGCAGTGAGAACCGGGCTTAGTGCTGTTTTGTAGCGGTTCACGGTCGCGGGGCTGCGGTAGCGTGGTTCGGGGTTGGTCTTTTTTGCCCGGCTCGGTATCGGTTCAGATTTGATCTGATCGAGATATTCGGTGATCTTGGCCGGGGTTAAATCCGCCAGCATGAGAAAACCGGCGTTTTCTTCCCACCACGCCAGCAATCGGCCTCGATTTTTTGAATCTTTGAGATTGGGCAGTAATTCCCGGCGATAGCGTGCGATTGCATCGTTTAGGGTGCGGCGTTTGCCTTCTGGGGTTTTGAAATAGCGGCCTTCCCTGATTGCGGCCTCTGTCTGGGTTGCCCATCGTTTGGCATCGGTAAGGCGTTCAAAGGTGGCCGATTCTGTCGGGTGGCCTTTTAGCCTGATCTTTACCCGGTAGCTGGTCGCGCCTTCTGGGGTTGCGCGCTTTTCAATGTTCGCCATGTTGTGCCCTCGTTTTGAGGCTGGCGGCGCGTGCTAGAATTGCCCTTGTCATGTCGCGGCCTCTGTTTCAGGTTGCGGGGTGATTCGGTCGGTTGGTGGTGGTACACCTTCCGGCCTTTTTTATGCCCAGAAACTATAAGCCATAACACGAAATAACGCAAAAACGGATAGATAATCCGTTTATAAACAATCGCAACATGTTGAAAGTAAAAAATTAAATATTGGTGTTTCCCGTATTTGGGGCACTTATGGGGCATCGCGGCCAAAAATTGGCCTTTTCAATGAGGGTAAGTGACTGCCCCATGTGGGGCAATTCTCGGCTTTTTGTTAGGGCTTTTGTTTGGCTTTGTGTGGTGGTTTCATGCGGCGTAGTGCCCCACCAGTGCCCCACGGCCTTATTTTGGACAACAAAAAACCCGCGCTTGGCGGGTTAAGTGTTTGATTTTAATTGGAGGCTGGACCCGGAATCGAACCGAGGTAAGCGGATTTGCAATCCGCGACATAACCACTCTGACATCCAGCCAAATTTGGAGCGGGAAACGAGATTCGAACTCGCGACCTCAACCTTGGCAAGGTTGCGCTCTACCAGCTGAGCTATTCCCGCAGTGGGGCGGCATTATTTACGGCGCGGTCGTTTTTGTCAATATCCGAATGTCGATGGTTTCGGTTTACCAAGCGCCAGCTTGGCTTAAGGCGGGGTCTTGCGGCTCATTTTTGTTGGTTAAAAACCGTGCCAGGGGGATGTCACTTAGGTGAAGGTATAGATCACGGGAAAATTCATTCCATTTATTTTGTGCCCCATTGCGCTTGTCTTGGCAGGGTTTGTCTAATGATTTTAGGCGGTCTTCGCGGCAATAGTCGTCTAGGGCGTCCATGATGTCGGCGATGCTAATTTGGCTCGCGGGTTGATTTAACCGATAACCGCCACCGGGCCCACGCGTGCCAACCACTAAATTGGCTTGGCGCATTTTTGAGAATAGTTGCTCAAGGTAAGACAAAGAAACACCTTGTATGGCTGATATTTCAGCCAAGGAAACGGTGGTTTGATCATTGCTGCGATCTGCAAGATAGATGAGTGCGGTAACGGCGTGCCGGCATTTGGTTGTGAGTCGCATGATTCCCCTCTTGGGTTCCTCGCTCTTTTTGAGGAACTGCTATGTATATCTGTTTTTCATTTTTCACCTGTTGAGCATAATCCAGTAAATCACTTGGGTATAGTATTAATTTTACTCTGTCATGAAGGTGTTAATTTGCTGTGAAAGCCATTTTTTTAGCAGGGTATTTCGTTGGAATTGTTTTTCAGTGCATAGGCTTACTGCGGCTTGCAGGCATTTGTTGCGCTGAGTAGATTCCAGTAGTTCTGCGGTGCGGGCATCGTGATAAATGCGGACTTTAAGCCGCAGTGGGCGTTGCTTTTTGCTTAGGATGCTGTGGTCGGTAAATTGAATATCTAATGTATATCGACTGCTGTTGGTGACGACCGGTTGCACTGCGGCATTCCAAGGGCATTCATCTCCGGTTTGGAGTCGCCGCAAATCACCGAAAAGTTGACGCAATAAAATATAGTTTTGTTCATACGCGTCCATCAGGTGGCTAAATGCGGCCACGCGGATAGAAAGGGCGGGGGTATCGTCTGTATTCATAAATGTCGTGCTATGCCGTAAAATTTCGATGGATGGGTGAATCGAACCGGTGCTATTGTGGCGCAATAATTCAGGAGGTTATAGGGCATGAAGGATCGCCGAGTTCATTTTAAACGCGTTTTAAACGCGTTTTATTCGCCATTTGGGCTTTATTTGCTGCTGCTGGTGGGGGTAAGCCCTGCGGCTTTGGCGGATGTGTATGTATTGCGCGATGCCAATGGGGTGGCGCATTTAACCAATGTGCCGCCCAAAAAGGATTCGGGCTACAAACTTTTTCAAAAAAGTGCGTTAACGGCGCCCAAAGCGTGGCGCGATGGCTTTAGTTTAGTGCCCCGCTTAGATGTACACACGTTTGATACGCAAATTGATCACTATGCGCGTCAATTTGGGGTTGATCCCACGTTGGTGCGGGCGGTGATGCATGCGGAAAGCGCGTTTAACCCGAATGCGGTGTCGTCTGCCGGTGCCGGTGGGCTAATGCAGCTTATGCCGCAAACGGCGGCGCGGTTTGGTGTGGTTGATCGCTTTAACCCATCGGAAAATATTGCGGGTGGGGTCGCTTATTTGGCTTTTTTGCTGGATTTATTTAAGGGCAATCAGCAGTTGGCCGTAGCCGCTTATAATGCCGGCGAAGGTGCGGTGCAAAAATATGCCGGAATTCCGCCTTATAACGAAACTCAGCAGTACGTGACGCGGGTGCTGGATTTGCATCAGCGCTATTTGGCAACAGCGAGCCAAGCTACGCAATAATCGTTGGTTTGATTAAACAAAAACCCCGCCTTGGTTTGCCACCAAGGCGGGGTTTTTTATGCGTTAACTCCGGTCGGAATTACTGCACTTCGCCGCAAGAAACGACTTTGCCGCCTTCGCTTAGGTTGTAGGATAAAACATCGCCTTCAAACAGCAGGGGGGTGGCCGAGTTGATGACTGTTTCAGATTTGCCATGCACAACGTTGGTCAAGGGGAATTTCACTTTAGCGGCGGCATCGTCGCAGCGCCCATGATTCAGGACGAAGGTCATAGGACCTGCAACATTTTTACCCTTGAACTCGGCAGAGAGTTTGGTTTTATCTGCCGATACGGGGGTGATGGTGATGGTGCCGAAAATATCTGATCCGTTCATCGGGACGGTGTGCCCTAAGAATCGAATGTTTGGATTAATGATGACTTCGGGCTTAGCGACATCGGCCGCTTGAACAGCGCCCGTCATAAGTCCTGCTACGGCTGTCAACAGAATAAGTTTTTTCATGAATGCCCCTGATTTGTTTTATTGCAAGAAATCAACGCCTATATCCAGACGAGGATTCCGAATTTTAGATGATTATGCGTCGTTCGGGTTCATTTTTATTCGGGGTTTAGTCTATGAAAAATTTAATTGATCCATAAGGAACCTCTGATGTGGGTTTTATTTTGCCTGCGGCTTGCGTCGGCTGAATTTGTCGCTCAGCGTTTGCGCGAGTTCAAAAAACATCGGCACAAAGATAATGGCGACATAGGTGGCCAAAATCATGCCGCCCACAATGCCGGTACCGAGCGCATGACGCGCGCCTTCACCGGCACCGGTGGCCAGCGCTAAAGGCAGCACGCCCAGAATAAAGGCCATGGAGGTCATAATAACGGGGCGAAAGCGAATGCGGGCGGCTTCTCTTGCGGCATCGGGAATGCTTTTGCCTTCGGCATGCATTTTGGCGGCGAATTCGACAATTAAGATGGCATTTTTCGCAGACATAGCGATAAGCACTAACAGCCCCACTTGAAAGTAGACATCAATATCTAAGCCGCGCATCCAGTTGGCGAGGAGGGCGCCCAACACGGCAAAGGGCACGGCTGTGATGACGGCGAGCGGTAGCGCCCAGCGTTCATACAAGGCGGCTAAAATTAAAAACACCATGATGATGCCGAGGCCAAAGGCGATGGCGCCCGATTTTCCGGCAGAGAGCTCTTGGTAGGCAGCGCCAATCCAGCCGAGCTGAAAGTTGTTGGATAGGGTGCTGGCAGCCACTTCTTGCATGGCTTTAAGCGCTTGGCCAGAGGAATAGCCCGGTGCGGGGTTGCCTAAAATTTTCGCGGCGGGAAAAATATTAAATCGGGTGACCACATCAGGACCACTTACCCGAGTTAGGCGCACGAGCGAGCTTAATGGGATCATGCGCTCTTTGCTGCTGCGAACATAAACTTGGCTTAAATCTTGGGGATCGACCCGATACGGCGTATCTGCCGCCTGATTGACTTGGAAATTGCGGCCGAACAAAGTGAAATCATTCACATACCCCGTGCCGAAGGTGGATTGCATGGCGGTGAAAATGTCTTTAACCGACACACCTAAGGCATAGGCTTTATCGCGATTAACCACCGCTCGGTATTGGGGGATATTGAATTCAAACGTGGTGCGCACCCCAGCCAATTCGGGGCGTTTGTTGGCGGCGGCAATTAAATTTTGGGTGGCCGTGTTAAGGGCATCCAATCCGCCGTTGCCGCGATTTTGTAGATACAACTCAAAGCCACCGGTGGTTGAAATGCCGCGAATGGGCGGGGGCACAAACGAGAATACTTGTCCTTGCGGAATGTGCCTCGCCTCGCCGGTAATTTTATTGGCAACCGCTTGCACGCTTTGGCTCGGCAAGGGGCGCTCATCCCAAGGATTCAGGCGGATAAAAGCCACGCCCGCATTGGGGCGCGCGGTGTCGGCGAGTAAATCGCGGCCGGCGAAGGCCACGATGGAAAATACATTGGGGT
>NCFS01000099.1:0-1444 GCA_002281295.1 Halothiobacillus sp. 35-54-62
TCATGATTGACATTGTGCTGTTTGAACCCGAAATCCCCCCCAATACCGGCAATATTATTCGCCTGTGTGCCAACACCGGCGCGCGGTTGCATTTAATTGAACCCTTGGGTTTTTCAATGGATGAGAAGGCGCTCAGGCGGGCCGGGCTGGATTATCACGAGTTTGCCGACATTAAAATGCATCCGAACTGGCCTGCGGCCAAAGCGGCATTGGCGGGCAGACGCGTGTTTGCGATGACCACCAAAGGCAGCGCGCCGTTTCACGAGGCGCGGTTTGCGCCCGATGATGTGCTGATGTTTGGCCCTGAAACCCGTGGCCTGCCGGCTGAGGTTTTAGATGAGTTTTCAGCCGATACCCGCTTGCGGCTCCCGATGCGGGCGGACTCTCGCAGCTTAAATTTATCGAACACGGTCGCGATTGCGGTGTATGAGGCTTGGCGGCAATTGAATTTTATCGGTGCCAGCGGGCGGGATTTGCCCTCGAAATGAATCAGCCTTCCAACGCCGCGCTCCAAGTTCAGGCCATTGCCATTGCCCGCAGCCCCTTTAAAAGCCGGTTTGGCACACCACGACAATCGGGCTTGGTGGCTGATGCCTTGGGCGTTATTCAACCCATCAAACCGTGGCATCGCCAAGAGGCTTGGGTGGGGATTGAGCAATACTCGCATTTATGGCTGATTTGGCAGGTGCATGACAACCCGCATCAACCCGCCTCTAGTGTGCGCCCGCCGCGCTTGGGCGGCAATGTCAAACTGGGGGTGTTTGCGACGCGCTCACCGGCTCGCCCCAATCCGATCGGCTTATCGCTCGTTAAATTGCAGCGGGTGGAGTCACGCAACGGCCATGTGCTCATCCATGTCAGCGGGCTGGATTTGCTCGATGGCACGCCCATTCTCGACATTAAACCGCACATTGCCTTTACCGATTGCCCAAAAAACTCGGATAGTGGCATGGCGCGCGAAGAGCCGATACGCCTACCCGTGGACTGGACACAGGTGCCACCGGCTGAGCGCGAAAGCATCAGCGCCATCGAAAAAATCGTGATTGAGCAAACGCTCGCACTTGACCCACGACCGGCGTTTCATGATGATCCTGAGCGGGTGTATCACTGCCCGCTATTTGGCTGGAATGTTCGGTTTAAGGTGCAAGAGGGCGTCATCATCGTGATGAGGTTAGACGCGTTATCACCCAACGCCCAACCCAATCAAGCCCCCAGCCCAAACCATACAGGGCGATAAACGTAGGCACACCAAGCCAAAAATAAGCCGCCCACCAACTGCTCAAGCCCCTCATCCATGAACTGCCGCCTAACTCAAGCAACCCGGCCATTTGCAGGGCGAGCGGTAACTGTAAAAATACAAATCGTCCTTTCGCATCTGAGCCGGCACTGAACGTCAGCACCAAACTGAGCGCGATAATCAAAGCGTACATCGCGCACAGAATCA
>NCFS01000099.1:1460-8635 GCA_002281295.1 Halothiobacillus sp. 35-54-62
GGCTCACGCGCCAAAAGCTGAGCCACGGCATCGCGCGCGGCAACGCCCCCACACAGCACTTGGCAAACGGCATGCACAATCGGCATATCCACCGCGTAGCGCTCTGCCAAGCGCTGGCCTTCTGTCGCCGCGCCAATGCCCTCAACCGCTTGGCCTATGGCCGCCACGGCCTCTTGCATGCGGTACCCTTGAGCAAGCTTTAAGCCAAAGCGGCGATTGCGCGATTGGTCATCGGTGCAGGTCAATACCAAATCGCCCACGCCCGCCAAGCCCATAAAGGTTTCAGGCCGAGCGCCCATGGCCGCGCCTAGGCGCATCAGTTCGGCTAAGCCGCGTGTAATGAGTGCGGCGCGTGCATTGGCACCAAAACCAAAGCCATCGGCCACCCCAGCGGCAATTGCCAGCACATTTTTAAGGCCACCGGCAATTTCCACCCCGGTCACATCATCGGTGGGATAAGTGCGCAGCGTGGGGTTGCGCAACGTGGCGGCAATGCCTTCGGCGACTGATAAATCTGTGCAGGCCACGGTGATAGCCGAGGGTTTTCCCGTGGCGACTTCATGCGCGAACGTGGGGCCTGACACCACCACAAACGGGTGCGCTTCAAGGCAACTCGCGGCTAATTCACTAATTTTCCGCCCCGTGCCGTGCTCAAAGCCTTTGGCCGCATTCACAATCACAGCACCAGTCGGAAAATCGGCCGCATGCGCCGTTAGAAACTCGGCCAAGGCTTTGGTCGGCAAAACGAGCCAAATTTGCGCTGCATGCTGCAAAGCGGCGGTTAAGTCGCTGGTAACCGATAAGCCATCGGGGAATGGGCAATCGGCCAAATAGCGGGCGTTGATGCGATCGTGCTCGCTGCGTTCAGCCAAGCCTGAATCGCGCGCCCACAAGTGCACGGCATGACCATTTTTCGCGAGTACGATGGCAAGCGCCGTGCCCCAAGAGCCTGCGCCGATCACCGTGATTGATGCAGGCTGGGTCATCGATGCTGTCTTTTCACATCGGGCTGAAGCAAGCCACAAGGCAGGCAAGCGGGCGGCATATTATTGCGGGCGGCCGTGGGTTTGCTCTAATTGCTCTGCGACATGCTGCGCATATAAGTGATCAAAATTAATCGGTTGAAGAATTAACTGCGGAAAGCCGCCTTTCATCACCAAATCGCTCACGGTTTCACGAATATACGGCTGAAGCAGATTCGGGCAATAGGCACCTAAAATTTGCTGCGCGCTGGCATCATCAAACCCTGCAATCGTGAAAATACCGGCATATTGCACTTCGGCAAGGTAGATTGTTTCCGCGTTGTGCGTCGCGGTGGCGGTAATCGTCAGCGCCGTTTCAAACACGCCCTCGCCCAGTTTGCGGGCATTATTGGCAACCTGCACATTCACTTCGGGCGACCATTCGGTGGCCACGAAAATATCGGGCGCTTGGGGCGATTCAAAAGAAACATCTTTTAAATAAATTTTCTGAATCACGAACTGCTGTTCCGTTGTGTTTTCAGTGGGCAGGGTTGCGCCATTGTTGGGTTGATCGGTCATGAAAACCACTCCATTGTATGAATGAATAAAAACAAAAAAACGTTATAGCAAGGCCGCATGCTGGATCAATGACAAACATAAGGCGGCGCCCAACTTATTTAACGCAGGCCGTGCTGGCTTAACCAGCTTTCAAGCGCCGAGAGCTGCATGGCGCCCGAGGTTCGCGCCACTTCGCGCCCGGCTTTAAACAAAATTAACGTCGGGATGCTGCGGATAGAAAATTGGGCGGCGGTTTCGGGTGCTTGGTCTGTTTCCAGCTTGCCAACGCGCAGGGTCGATTTTTTTCGCTCGGCCAATTGCTCAAATACTGGCGCCATCATCTGGCAAGGGCCGCACCAGGTCGCCCAAAAATCAACGAGCACCGGCAAATCATTACGCGCCACTTGACGCGAGAAATTGGCATCATTAAGCACAATCGGGTGGCCAGAAAAAAGCGCGGCGCCACATTTGCCGCATTGGCCTGATCCCGCACGCGCACTCGGAATACGATTCACGGCGCTGCATTGCGGGCAAACAACATGGATTGACGGGGCTTCGCTCATGGGTAACTCCTAAATTCAGTGGGCATGATTTTAAGCGTATGGGGGCACATTAATCATTTTCCAGCGAAGTTTGGGTAGGCATTTCTGCATTTTGCCGTTCTTTTTCCAGCAAGCCGGGTAGGCCACCGGCACCGACGAGCGCAGAAAGATCGTCGTACCCGCCGACATGGGTTTGACCAATAAAGATTTGCGGCACGGTTTCCCGCCCTGATCTTAATTCCATTTCATCGCGCGCCGCCGCATTAAAATCGACCGATAGTTCAATAAACTGAACACCTTGCTGCTTAAGCAGCCGCTTTGCAAAATGGCAATACGGGCAAAAAGCGCTTAAGTACACCACGGCATGCAGGGGCGCGGGGGGTTCACCCAATGAAGGCGGCAACTTCAATTTGCCTTACTTACGAACAACCGGATAGCTTTCCGCTTTCCAAGCCATAATGCCCCCCGCCAGGTGACCCACATTCGAGAAGCCTGCTTTAACCAGCATGTTAGCGGCGGTGGATGAGCGATTGCCCGAGCGGCAATACAGCAAAACCTGATCCGCTTTATGCGATTCAAGCTCACCAAGCTTGGTTGCCAGCGTGCCTAAGGCCATGTGCTTTGCGCCTTTGATATGCTCACCGCGAAACTCATCTGTTTCGCGCACATCCAGCAGCACCACGTTGTCACGGCCGATCAATCGGGCGAACTCGGCGGCCGACACATCCCGAAATTTTTGCAAACCGCGCGTCATCTCATTGGCAAGCAACATAACGGACAACACAATCGCGGCAAGCGATAGCATCCAGTGCGCCATAAGAAAATTGATAAATTCCTGCATGAAAAACCCTATCTTAAATGAGAGAACGCCGGCAAATTATTGAGCGCGGCGCACGCCCAATTTCACCAATATCGAATCCATAGGGCAAAAACGGGTAATGCCACTTTGGAATAAATTTAAGCCCACAAACGCGGTTAACCACAGCCAGCTTGGCTTGGCCAAATCCACGGTGCCTGTTAAATGCGCCAGTGCTAAGGAAATTAACACCATTAAGCCCGCCATAATGCGAACAATCCGATCAGTCGTCATTTTCTCACCTCAGATAATCTAAAAAATTAGGGGCGCAAATCACCCGCGCAAAAACAGCCCTTAGTTAAACGGGCAAAATACTTCTTGCATCATGCTGATTAAACGCAACGTGCGGGCATCCGACACCCGATAAAACACCCGATTGGCCTCTTTGCGCGACGCCAAAATACCTTTGTCTCGCAAAATCGCCAAGTGTTGCGAGATGTTGCTTTGGGTGGTGCCGACCGAATCAACAATTTCCTGCACATGCAGTTCGCGATCACCCAAAACACATAAAATTTTAAGCCGCAACGGATGCGACATCGCTTTAAGCGAGCGCGAGGCACGATCAATATCTTCCGTTCGCGCCATGAGCCGTTCGGTGCCGCAGTCTGTCATTTCAAGAATCATGCGATGTTCCCAGTCAAAAAATAAGCCAATTTCGCTATGCTACCAGACCAACCCTGTTTGAAGGTTAGAATCACCGCGCCAAAATATCGCCAGAATATTCGCCCTGATGATACATTCGCATCCACTCGGTCGCCATTGGCAACGGGCATCTATATTAGCGACACTTAAAGTTCGTGTCGTCAAAAATTGAATTTTCAGCTTAACTTGAGCGCGAACCACCGGTAATGACTGCTTTTTTTCGATTTTGGGGTTTTTATCCCGCCCCGTTCATCCGCGCGATGCGTCACTTAAGCTGGGTGTGCCTGCTCTTTTGGTCGGCAGGGATGAGCAGCGCGCACGCGGCAGATAACCCGCAACAACTCAAAAGCGCGATTGAACAGCAAAAAACCGAGCTCGACAAAACCCGCATCGCCCAAGAACAAATTCGTACATCGCTAAAAAAAACACAGCAACAGCTGGCCGAATCCGCGCGGGCGCAAGAGGCGCTTGAAGACCAAGTGGCCGCCCTTGAAGCGGATCAAACCCAGCTAAAAGCCGATGCAGGCCAACTTGAGCAAGCGATATCAGAGCTTAAACCCCAAATTTCAGATAGCTTGAAACTGGCCTACACCTTGGGCGATCAGGCCAGTTTGAGCTCTTTGTTCGCCTATGGCGATGCGCTCAGCACCGAGCGAAATTTGCGTTACATTAAAATATTGCTTGCCCAATCTATGGATAAAATGGCGCAACTTCAGCAAGCCGAACGCGAGCAAGCCAGCAATCAGCAACGCTTGCTTGAGGCACAAGCCAAGCTAAGCAAGGCGCAAATCGAGCTTGAAAAAAATACCGCGCAACGCCGCGCCCAGCAAGCCGAGCAAAATCAATTACTGGCAACGCTCAGCAGCCGAGCAGATGCCCAATCCCAGCAGCTGGCCACCCTACTTGAACAGAAAAAAACGCTGGATGCTCAAATTGCCAGCCTAAACGCCCAAGCCGCCCGTGAACGTGCTGAACGTACGATGCAGGCCAAAGCCGATGCAGCACGCGCGCGCAGTGAGCAAGCACAGCAAACGCGGGCCAACCAACCACCCGCGCCTGAGCCCGCCCGCGCGCCATCGCCGCCCGATGAAGAATCGCCTGCGCCTTCGCCCACCACCGCCTCGCGCTCGGGCGCGATTCCTGTTTTGGGTAAAATTATTCGCAGTTATGGCGCGCCCATTGCGGGGGGCGATATGCAATCGCAAGGCATATTATTTGCCGCGCCCATCAATAGCCCCGTGCGGGCGGTGGCGGCGGGCAAAGTGGTATTTGCCGATGCCATGAAAGGCTGGGGTAATTTAATTATCGTGCGGCATGCAGGCGGGTATATGTCGCTCTATGCGCACAATAGCCGCCTGCTGGTGCAAACCGGCGCGCGCGTTAATCAAGGCACTGAATTAGCACTCAGCGGCCAGATTGATGGCCATGCGGCTGGGCTGTATTTTGAGGTTCGCCACGGCAACGATACGGTTAATCCTGCGCGCTGGGCGGCTTATCGCGCGGTTTCACGCTGAATTTATGCAATAAAAGCCGCTTAAATTCATCCGGCCTTAAATCCTTGCTATTCTCTACAGGGCACCTCGAAAAACCGTCACGAGCACGTTCGAGTGCAAGGAGCCGCGGGCTTGCGCCAGCTTCGCGTTCAGTGAGCAACGAGACATATCAAGTAGAACGCGACGCCGCAATCGGATGGCGCAGTAGGTTTTTCGAGGTGCCCTACAGAACATCTGCGTATTTATTGGGTCTGATAAGCCCTGTTTGTAGTTTGTGCGCGAATCGTGTGTTTTCAGGTCCTTGGCTCATTGCTTGCACTGAACCTATCATCTATTTTTAGTTATCTGTTTTTGGAGTAAATATTCTCATGGCTCAATGGTTGCGAAAAACATCGGCTCTTGGTGTGGCTGCCGTGTTTGGCTTTTCGGTCGCGGTCGCGGTTAACGCCTTGGCAGATAAAGATCAGGCCAAAGATGCCGCCGATCAAACCTCAATTCCGTTAAGTGAATTGCGCACCTTCACCGATGTGCTGACCCGCGTGAAGGCCGATTATGTGGACCCTGTCACCGATAAAACCCTGATGGATAACGCGATTCGCGGCATGATTGATCGGCTCGATCCGCATTCTAACTACCTTGATAAAGCAGAATTTAAAGATCTGCAAGAAACCACCACCGGTAAATTCGGCGGCTTGGGCTTGCAAGTGGGAATGAAAGATAAAGTTATTACCGTCATTTCGCCGATCGACGATACCCCCGCCCAAAAAGCGGGCATTAAAGCCGGCGATAAAATCGTTAAAATTAATGGTGAATTTACCCAAGGGCTGGATTTAGAAAAATCCGTTAAATTAATGCGCGGCGAGCCCGGCTCAAAAATCACCCTAACGCTTGTGCGTGATGGCGTGGATAAACCCTTTGATGTCACCCTTGAGCGCGCGATTATCAATGTCAAATCCGTGAAAGCCCGCATGCTGGATCCCAATTTCGGCTATGTGCGCATTGCGCAATTCCAATCGGATACCACAGAGCAGCTACACGATGCACTCAATCAGCTCGTTAAAGATAACGACAACAAGCCGCTTAAAGGCTTAGTGCTGGATTTGCGTAACAACCCCGGCGGCGTACTGCAAGCCGCCGTCGGCGTGGTGGATACGTTCGTCAACAAAGGCTTAATTGTGTACACCGATGGCCGTGATGCGGATTCTAAAATGAGCTTCAAAGCGCATGAAGGCGACATGCTCAACGGCGCGCCCATTGTCGTGCTGGTGAACGGCGGCTCGGCTTCTGCCTCAGAGATTGTCGCCGGCGCCCTGCAAGATGATGGCCGCGCGCTCATCGCAGGCGAGCGCACCTTCGGTAAAGGCTCGGTTCAATCCATCATGCCGCTCACCAATGGCGGCGCTTTGCGCTTAACCACCGCGCGCTATTTCACCCCGGCGGGGCGCTCGATCCAAGGCGAAGGCATTAAACCCGATGTTGAAGTGCATCAATTAAAAGTGAGCGATATTGATAAAGTATTTTCAATTAAAGAGGCCGATTTAGCTGGCCACATCAGCAATCCGACCATCAAACCGAGCGATGATAAAAAACCAGATGCCGCCGCCAAAGAACCGCCCATCAAACAAATGATTGATACCGACGGCAAACCTTTGGTTGAAACCGATTACCAGCTCTATGAAGGCTTAAATCTGTTGAAAGGCATGTCGATTGTTGCCCAGCGGCTAGAGAAAAAGAAATAACCGCCCAACGCGAGGGGAAAAACCCCCTCACTTCATAGTTAATTTGGCTATTTATTTTAAGCCCGCTACAAGTTACCTTGAGCGGGTCTTTTTTTGCCGCGCATTTTTGCAAGGAAACCCCACCATGTCACCCAAAGCCCTCATTTTATTAGCCCCCGGTTTTGAAGATCTCGAAGCCGTTACCCTCATCGATTTATTACGCCGCGCTAAATTCCAAGTATCGGTATTCAGCCTGCGCGACGATGAAGCCACCGGTTCACGGGGCACCCGCATCCACACCGAAGGCAACCTAGCCTTGCTGGATAAACAAACCCCATTCGATTTAATTGTGCTACCCGGCGGCCAGCCCGGCAGCGATAACCTTGCCGCCGATGCCCGCGTGC
>NCFS01000017.1 GCA_002281295.1 Halothiobacillus sp. 35-54-62
GCATCTTGAGCGACGGTGAACGCATCTTTAATTTGCCCCAGAATTTGCGGCTCGCCCAGCACCAGGGAGTCCAACCCGCAAGCCACCCGCATAAGATGCCGAATCGCCAATTCATCGGTGTGTGCGTACACATAAGGGGCTATCGATTCAACCGGCAGTTGATGGAAGGCGGCCAGCCACTCCACCAGATTTTCACGCACGCAGTTGGAATGGGCATAAATTTCGGTGCGATTACAGGTAGAGACAATCGCCACTTCTTTGGCGCCGCAATTGTGGATTAAACCATTGAGCGCAGAAACCAAGCAGTCAGGACCAAACGCCACGCGCTCGCGCACATCCACGGGGGCTGTTTTATGATTTAATCCGAACGCAATGAGTGACATATCGGGAGATTATAGCCTTTCAGTGAGGATAGCCGCATCCTGCGTTTTAGATTGAGGGCAGCGATTATATAAGCAAAGCCACAAATACGCTTGAGTCATCTTGAGCGGCAGGCAAATTCGCCTCACTCATCGCGCCCCGAGTTGCGCCCCAAATCACGCAAGGGTAAGCGCTGGCGATTGCGAAACAACGGCCAATATCGCCCAGATGCCAGCGCGAGCGAGGCCAACCCCAACACGGCGAGCGACCAATTGGCCCACGCTCCTAATGGATAGCCGGCATCAAACCAAGGCGCGGATAAAGCACAAATCGCGGTGACCACAATCCCCGTGGGCATCGGCCAGCGGGCATGAGCTAATTTCGGCCATTTTGCTAATAATTTTTGCCCTAAAACGACCGACATTAAGCCAATAAGGCTGCCCGCCAAGACATCGGTGGGCCAATGCACACCCACCGCCATCCGAGAAACGGCTAAAACAGAGGCGGCCAAGAGCACCAAAGCCGACCACCCAACCGACAACCGCAAGCCCACGATCATCAAGCCGGCCAGCGTAAACGCCGTTACCGCATGACCCGAGGGGAAACTGCCGTGATCGAGCCTGTGGCCAATTAAATGCATCATATCGGCAGCCAGCACGGCAGGCGGGCGCGGCACGTCTAAAATCGGCTTTATCGTGTGTGTAATGACGGTGGCAATTAAGGCCGACACGAGCAGTAAAGCCGCGACGCGCGGGCGCAGCAGCAAAACGGGCAAAAACAAACCCAACGCCAAATAGGTATCGGCAAGCGAGGTCATACCCGACCAAAAATGCGGCGCCAAAGGCCCCAAGTTATTAAACGCATGAAATATCGCCAGGCGATAATCTGGAAAAATACTGATCAAAATCAATGCAATTGATGCCGTTATCGCAAAGCCACAGGCTAAGCGCATACCCGGCAAAGCCAAAAGGTTGTTATCGGCGCGCGTTAAATCGACGGAATGGTTCATAAGGCTGCCGGTGTGGTGGATAAAGTTGAGGTAGGTTGACACCAATCGGCTAACTCAAGTTCAGCCAAAGCGGCGGGCCGAATATGGTACGACTTCACCTCTTTGGATTCGTAATAAGTGCGCGAAAGCATTTCAGAGAGCACGCCGGTGGTTAAAATTTGCACAGCAATCAGCACAAACATAATGCCCACCATAAACAAGGGTCGGTCACCGATGCGCTCACCCAAGACTTTCAGCGCCAGTAAATACGTTAAAATTACGCCGCCTATCGCACCGAACCCTAACCCCAACATGCCAAAAAAATGCGCCGGCCGCGCGGCAAATCGCATAAAAAAATAAACCGAAAGCAAATCAATAATGACCCGAAACGTGCGCGATAAACCATATTTGGATACGCCCGCCGTGCGGGGATGGTGCGCCACCACCTCTTCTTGAATGCGGCTCGGCGAAGTTTGGGTCGCCAACCAAGCCGGGATAAATCGGTGCATTTCACCGTACAAACGCACGCCTTTAATAACCGAGGCGCGAAACACTTTCAGGCTGCATCCGTAATCATGCAGCGTCACACCCGTAATTTTACGAATGAGCCGATTGGCAATGGCAGAAGGCACTTTTCGCAGCCACAAATTATCTTTACGGTTTTTACGCCAGCCAGAAACCAAATCGAGATCTTCGGCCAGCAAGCGATGCACCATGCGCGGAATATCGATTGGATCATTTTGCAAATCACCATCTAAGGTGGCAATAACCGCGCCGCGCGCCAGATCAATCCCCGCTTGCATCGCCGCCGTTTGGCCAAAATTGCGCGCTAACGGCACGCACCTAACATGCCCACCATAAATAATTCGCCCCTGCGCCGCTTCAGCAACCGTTCGATCCGATGAACCATCGTCAACCAATAAAACTTCCCACGGCTCGGGGTACGCGGCCAGCGCCTCATGCACACGGTGTAATAACGGAGCGATGTTGTCTTGCTCATTAAATACAGGGATAACCAGCGACAAACTCGCCGCGCGATAAGGGGGCATACAGGCTCCTATGCATCGAAAATGTTTGAGGCGCCTCATTCAGGCTAACGATGGCGTTGGGTGCAAAAAAAAAGGATTTTATGCCAAATTCAAAGCAAAAGCCCTTGCCTTGCGCAAAAGGCAAGCCACCCGCACTAAACCCAGGCGGGGCAAGCGCACGGGGATCAGCCAATGAGCACACAAGATTCCATTCTGCTTACATTAATTAATCAACTGAAACTAAGAAGGCAACCGGCAGGGCTTGAACCTATGCTTAAGCATTCGCCCCGACAGGGGGCTTATTGATTGGCTCAATCGCGGGCCAATGACGCCTCAATTGCTCTGTTAAACGCGACACGGGCGTAATGCCGACAAACACCTCAGCAATTTGCCCATTTTTAATCAGAACCAAGGTCGGCGTACCCATAATGCGGAGTGCTTGTGCCAACGCGCGGTGATGAAGCACCGACAAATGCACCACGCGCCCCGGATATTGCGCGCTGAGCTGATCCAGCACAGGCGCCATGCGACGGCAAGCGCTGCAATTAGGTGAACCAAATTCAATTAAGGCATTCATAGAGGCAAAGTTGGGCGGTTCTGCATCCCGAGCCATCGCGGGGCTCTCGCCGACAAAAGCCGCCCAAAGCGCAGGCGGTACTTCTTGCCCACGCATTGATTGCGCCCGGCGCTGCACCACCCACTGCCCCAACAAAATAAGCAAAACCAAACCCGCCAACACGGCAGGTACGATTAAATCAGGCATAAGCTGCAACCCCCACAATAAACTTGATGTAACAATGGCTCAAAAGATCATTGAACAAAATAGACGAGCAACCGATCAAACCGAACATCCATTCAAACGCAGCAAGAGGGCGATATGCGCTTTAACGCACGATTCACACACAATAATCTCGATTGGCCCACCATCATCGAGCAGCTTAATCACAATCGCAGCCCAAGACAGCGATTAACACCCGATCCCCGTGCAATAGCCCAACGCTGGCAGCCCGCACAAGGCTTTACGGTTATTCGGGAGCCCGCACTCATCGAGCCCGAAGAACTCTTACACCGTGAACGGCAATGGGCGCAAATTGAACGCAATACGCGCCTATTTCTCGAAGGAAAACCCGCTAACCATATTCTACTTTGGGGTGCGCGCGGCACGGGAAAAAGCTCGCTCATCCGCGCCCTACTCGCCCGGCATGGGGGCAAAAATTTAAGTATGATCGAGCTTGATCGCGCGGGATTAATCGGACTTGCCGATTTAATTCAAATATTAAGCACACAACCCCGTCACTACATCCTCTTTTTAGATGACTTATCTTTTGAAGCCAACGACCCCAGCTACAAAGGCCTCAAAGCGCTGCTGGATGGATCGCTGATGGCACCCCCGCCCAATATATTGGTGTATGCCAGCTCCAACCGGCGCCATTTGCTACCCGAAACAATGCAAGACAACCTTAACGCGGCCGTGGTCGATAACGAGCTACATGAAGGCGATGCGATTGACGAAAAAGTCTCACTCTCCGAACGCTTTGGGCTATGGCTTGCCTTCCACCCTTTTAGCCAAGAACAATATCTCGATATTGCACGCAACCAAATTGCCAAACTGCAAGGAGACACGCCTGAGCTAACGGCAATTTTGCACGATGAGGCGCTCTGGCGGCAAGAAGCACTCAAATTTGCACGGCTACGTGGTTCGCGAAGTGGGCGCGTAGCCAACCAATTCGCCCGGTTCTGGCAAGCTGAGAATCTGCCTGAAATAAACAATACAACTCAATGAAAAATTTAATTTAACAAGAAAAAATACAAATTAAAAACTAAAAGACCAAGCCTACCTTAGCGAATCAATTCTTTACAAAAATTACACTGAGGTGACGCTTTAATTGGTTTTTACACAACATAATTCCAAAAAGTGAACGAATCGGTGAAAAAACATCTTGTTTTAATTGATTAATGCTTTATCTTCAGTCGGGTATTTTTTGCGACAGGTTAACGCCGTTTGACAATAAATACCTGTGGGGCGAGTTTTTAGTGCTAAACACGCCGCACAGCTGAAACTGTAAGCACGTGTAGAAGAGTATTTTTTCCGATGATTAATATCTATGTTGGCAACCTGTCCTATCAATCTGGCGATGCAGACGTTCTTGCTGCTTTTGAAGCCTTTGGCGAAGTTAAATCTGCCAAAGTTATTCAAGATATGGCCACAGGTCGCTCAAAAGGCTTCGCGTTTGTTGAAATGTCCGATAAAACCGCTGGCTTAACTGCCATCGAACAACTCGATAACACCGAGTTGAACGGTCGTAACATTCGTGTGAACGAAGCACGCCCACGTGAGCGCACCAACGATCGCGGTGGCGATCGCGGTGGTGATCGTGGCGAGTTCCGCGCCCGTCGCTAAGCTTTAAAGCTTTTGATGAAAGCCACCAATCACCTTGGTGGCTAGTTACAAGCTCAAAGCACCGAGTAAGGCTCTTCGTTGAGTCTTTTTTTATGCCTGCAATAAGTAATTATGAACTAACCTTGCTTCAATTAGTGTCTAAGTTGCCAACGACCGCATGATATTCCGCCCGATACAGGTGCATATCAAACTGATGAGCGGGTAATAATTCACTGGCTTCAATGCCGGGCACCATGAACGCCAAGCTAACCAGCACGGCGCCCTCCCTGCCTTCTCGCAACCTTTTTCGCCATACGGGCAACATGGGTTCAGGGGATAAAAAGGCAAAAACCACATCGAACGCCGCCCAAGAGCGGGACCAAAAATCGCCAAACTCAATGCGACAATTAGGTTGATTCCGGCACCGCCAGCGGGCAATTAAATACAACAGAGGCGCGCTTTCGATCCCGACAAATTGACAATCGGGCAGCGCCTGAGCCATCCGCCACAATAAGCGGCCATCGCCACAACCTAAATCCAGCAGAGATTTTTTCTGATCCCGGCGCATGTAGGCCACCAAAACCTGTGCCACCATGGCATCTGAGCGATACAGCGGTATGCGGGTAAAAATCGCATTCCACTGAAAAGCCAATAATAAAATGGCAGCAAATAGCCACCACCATGAATTTATTGATAAAGAAAACAAAGCGGCTAGCGGCAGTACAAGCAACACCGGGCGCCACCATGAGGGCAAAACGCGCCACGTGATGAGCATGGAAACGATGCCCGATAAAATGGCGAGCACCCAAATTGGCACGCGCGGCCATTGAGCCATTTGGAATAGATAAATGAGCCCTAAACTGAACCCAATACCTAATCCAAAGCTAATCAGCGCCAGGATAAAACCCAAAAAACGCGGCATTCTTGTTAGGGTTTAGGCGCGGGGGGTACAGCCGACGGCCGAATGGCTTCGGGGTTTGTAATGGTGCCGGTAATGCCTTCAATGAGGGTTGAATTCACTGCGGGCGTTGAGGGCGTTGGGCTAGGAGCGGCACCCAGGGCACTCGTCGCGGGCACACCCGTAACAGGCGCGGCTAACCCTGCGCTATCGGATGCAAAATCGAGCGGGTTGAGCACACGATCGGCTGCGCTATCGTTCATCACCGTGATGGAAATACGCCGGTTGCGGGGGTCGGTCGGGGCGTCGGGCAATAGCGGTAAGGCATCGGCCATGCCGATCACCCGTAATAATTTTTTCTCATCATAGCCATCGGCAACCAATTCACGCCGAGCCGCATTCGCCCTATCCGCTGAAAGCTCCCAGTTGGTTCGATCAATACCGTTATAAGGGAGTGAGTCGGTATGGCCTGCAATGGTTAGCCGGTTGGGTAATTGATTAATGACCGGTGCCAACTTTTTGAGAATTTCGGCGGCATAGGGCTCAAGTTTCGTTGAGCTAATTTTGAACATGGGGCGTTTATCTTGATCGATAATTTGAATTCGCAGGCCATCTCGTGTCATGTCAAGCTTGATTTGATCTTTATAGGCTTGGAGTGATGGGTCTACCTGAATCATGGATTCCAATTCTTTTTTTAGTGCTTCAATCCGTTTTTTATCGGCTTCTTCGATTTTTTTCCGCGCTTCTTCTTCGGTGATTTTGTTCGGATCAGGGGCAATATCACCATTGCGAACTTGGCCTTGTTGACGGGTTAAATCTTCACCCCCCGCATTAATCAGGCTTACCGACATACCTGCGGTTGGCCCCCCTTCCAAGGTAACTTTAACGGGATTATTAAAATAATCTGCGATACCTTCTAACTTGGCTTTGCTCACTGAGCCGAGCAACCACATAAGCAAAAAAAACGCCATCATCGCCGTCACAAAATCGGCGTAGGCAATTTTCCACGCGCCGCCATGATGGCCGCCATGCCCTTTGTTGACCTTTTTTATGATGATGGGTTTGGCTTGATCCGGCTGTTCGGCCATCGAAATTCTCTTTTGCTACAAGGTTCGGGGTGAAACGCGGCTTATTTTTTCTGTTTCAAAAATTCTTCAAGTTCTTGAAAGCCTGGCCGTTCAGAGGAGAAGAGCACTTTACGCCCAAATTCTGCCGCCACTTGGGGCGGATAACCATTCATGAAGGCGATCATCGAAGCTTTAATGCTTTGATAATATTTGGTTGAGTCATTCACTTTATGCTCAAGGTTATTGGCCACAGGTGAGATATAACCGTAGGAAACAAAAATACCCAAGAAGGTACCGACCAGCGCGGCTGCGATTAATTTACCCAGCTCGGCGGGCGGCAAACTCACCGATTCCATGACGTGCACCACACCCAATACCGCAGCCACAATACCGAACGCCGGCATAGCATCGGCCATTTTGGCAATGTTATTGCCCGGCAGGGAGGCCTCTTGGTGGTGGGTATCAATATCAATATCCATGAGGTTATCGATTTGATGGACATCGAGTGTGCTTGACACCATTAATCGCAAATAGTCGGTAATAAATTCCAGCGCATGGTGATCGGCCAGCACTTTGGGCGCTTCTTTGAACAAGGCGCTGTTTTGTGGATCTTCAATATCTTCTTCAATCGCCATCAAGCCTTCTTTACGCGCCCGGGTAAAAATGTTGTACAGCAAGGCTAAGGTTTCCATATACAGGGCTTTATTGTATTTGGAGCCTTTGATGGCGGTGCCAAACCCGCCCAAGGTGGCTTTGATAGTTTTGCCCGAGTTGGCCGCGACAAAGGCGCCTGTCGCGGCACCGAGAATCATCAAGTATTCAAACGGCTGAAAAAGCACGGCCGCATGGCCGCCCGCCGCTAAAAAGCCCCCAATCACCGCCCCTGAGATAATGAGCCATCCAATAATAAGCGTCATGTGTGTTCCAAGTTAATTGAATTGATTCATAAAACCCGATGGCTTTGGCACAGGCTTAAACAGAACCCGCCAAAGCCTTCCCTGTTATTTCGGCCAGATCGGGGGAACATTGAGGCCGGTCACGCATTTTTTTCAAGGCAGATTTCATTAAATCGGCACGTTTGAGATCAAAACGCTGCCATAAATTAAACGCCGAGGCCATGCGGGCGGCAATTTGCGGGTTAAAGCCATCTAATTCGATAATTTTATCTGCAACCCAAGCATAACCCGAGCCATCTAGGGCGTGAAAACGCAAGGCATTCACGCGGGCAAAGGTACCGATTAAAGCGCGCACCCGATTCGGCGTTTTAAGCGAGAAGGCCTCATGCTGCATTAAAGCCTCAAGGCGCTGCAACGCTTGATCATCGGTGCGTTGGGCTTGCAAGGCAAACCATTTATCCATCACCAAACCATCAGTGCGCCATCGCGCTTCAAACGCGGTCATGAGCCGATCAAAGGCCCCATCGTTGCTAACACTCAATGCGGTGAGCGCGTTAAATGATTCGGTCATGTTATCGGCGCGCTCAAATTGTTCAACCGCTAATTGAATCCATGCCGGATTATTTAAACTGCATAAATACGTGAGCAGCTGTCGGCGTAATTGGCGTTGCCCCACAGCTTGCGCTTCAAAACGATAGCCGCCTTGCGGCTCTTGGTTGGTATACACCAGAATCAAGGTGGATTCCCACTCCGTGGCTAATTGCAACCGCAGGCGATTGCGCTCGTGATGAATCCACTCGACCGGGGTATTTTCCCTAAACTGATCGGCAAGATAACTTTCACTTGGCAAAGCAATGCATTCGGCAACAAACAGCGGATCATGCGCGGATGAGTGCAGCAATTCACCAAAAGCTGCCGATAAATTTTGTGGCAAGGCATCTTGCCCCAATTGGTCTGCTTGCGCGGCGGCGCGAATTCGGTTCAATAGCGTGCGTTGCATGAGCCGTTGTAGGGCATCCCAGCGATTGAACGCATCGGTATCGCTGCGGCTTAAGATGCTCAGCGCTTCATCTGAATAAATAAATTCCACATCGACCGGTGCGGTAAACCCCCGATTGAGTGACGGGAATACGGCTTCATCTAAGGGCGCATCGACCGTAAAATCCCAAGTTTGTTGGGCTTGAGTCACCATCAGCGTGTGTTCAGCTTGGCCATTGATAAGCACAGGCTTGCCGCTTGCGTTGAATAAAGCCACGCTGAAAGGGAGCATAAACGGGGGGGCATCAACAGCCGCCCCCGGCAAACTCTGCGCGATATTCAGGCGATAGTGCCCCGCTTGGCGTTCATCGGTAATAACGAGCTTGGGCGTACCCGCATAATCGTACCAATGGCGAAATTGGCTTAAATCAAGCCCCGATACATCGGCCATGCAGGCAATAAAGTCTTCAATTCGAACGGCTTGACCATCAAAACGATCAAAATACAAATCGGTAGCTTGGCGAAATGCCGTGGCACCCAGCAAGTTGCGCAACATGCGCACCACTTCAGCGCCTTTGTTGTATACGGTTGCCGTGTAAAAATTATTAATTTCCCGATAATGCTTAGGCTGCACGGGATGCGCTTGGGGGCCGGCATCTTCGGCAAATTGCACTTGACGCAGCATATTGACATCTTGGATGCGCTTGACCGCGCGTGAACTCATATCCGATGAGAACTCCTGATCGCGAAACACCGTAAAACCTTCTTTCAACGAGAGCTGAAACCAATCTCGGCACGTCACGCGATTGCCCGACCAATTGTGGAAATACTCATGCGCGACCACCGATTCAATACCGGCGTAATCGCCATCGCTGGCGGTATCGGGTTTAGCCAGAATATAGCGGGAATTAAAGATATTTAAGCCCTTGTTTTCCATGGCGCCCATATTGAAATCATCGACCGCCACGATATTAAACACGTCTAAATCATATTCACGACCGTAGGTTTGCTCATCCCAGCGCATGGAATGCTTGAGTGATGCCATGGCATGCGCGCAACGATCGGCATTGTGCGCCTCAACATAAATGCCTAAATCGATTGTTTTACCCGATTGGGTAATAAATTGATCTTTAATCAGGGTTAAATTCCCCGCCACCAAAGCAAATAAATACGAAGGTTTCGGGTGGGGATCAACCCAGCGCGCCAAATGCTTACCATCAGCCATAGGCTCGGCACAAACCGGATTCCCATTGGCTAATAACACGGGATATTGAGCGGCATCGGCAATTAAGGTCACGGTATAACGGGCCAAAACATCGGGGCGATCTAAAAAATAGGTGATGCGGCGAAAGCCTTCGGGCTCGCACTGAGTGCAAAAATTACCCGAAGAAAGATACAACCCCTCCAGCGCCGCATTAGCCGCAGGATCAATGTGATTTTCAATGATTAAGACCGCGTCATCGCCGACATTCGGGATAATCAACGCATGCGCTGTCGCGCGGTAATGAGCCTCGCTGAGTGTGTGCCCATTGAGACGCACACTCAGCAGGGTTAATCCTTCACCATCCAACACCAAATCGCGATCATGCGCCCCGCAACGCCGAAGGTGCATTTGCGAGCGCACGCGCGTCTCGTGCGGTTCAAGGTGAAAGGTCAGATCAACCGAATCAATCAAAAAATCGGGCGCGGTATAGTCGGATAACTTAATTTCATGGGCAGCGTCAGGCGCGATCATTGACATAAAAAATACCTAAAATTCAGTAAAACAATGCATCTATTGGGTTTCAGTATAACGCGGCTCAGCGGCTGCCGGAGACGGTTGAACTGATTAAATTTCCCCATCGCCCCCACGGCACACCACAACCAAGGCGAGGCAAAGCAAGAGCAACCCCGCAAGGGATACGGCATAATGCCTGCCACTTGCTTGGAGGATTTTATGTTTTTTCGTCAATTAACCGTTTATCGGCTCGAAACACCCTGCCCCGACTTCACAACGCTGGATGCCACCTTAAGCGCGAAGCCTTTCATGCCAACGCGGGCGCAACAGGTTGAATCGGTGGGCTGGCAGCCGGCGCTGGGCACGCTCTTCGTGCATGAAACCGATGGCGCCGCCCGCATCGTATTACAACGGGAAGAGCGCTCGGTACCCGCCGCCGTGGTGCGTGAAGAAGCGGATAACCGCCTTCGTGCCCGGGGCGGTGCAACGGGTGAGCCCACCCGCGCCGAGCGCAGCGCCATGCAAGATGCGGTGATGCTGGATTTGCTGCCCCAAGCCTTTCCGCGCCAAGGTCAAACGCAAGCCATTATTGATGCAAAACAAACCCAAGTTTGGTTTGATACCGCCACCGCCACTAAAGTTGAACGCTTAAGCCTGCAATTACGCGAAGCGTTAGGTCAATGGCGCATGGTGCCTTTATTTGGCAGTCAAGATATTTCATCGCACTTAAGCGCGTGGTTGCTAGGCGCGCCGCCCTTAGGCTTTGAAATTGGCGAGGCGGCTAAACTCGTTGATTTGCGCGAGGGTAGCACCATCACCGTAGCCAAACTCGCCCTACCCGATCCGCATGTAATGGCACATTTGCATGAAGGCATGAAAGTCGATCAACTCGAATTAATTTGGCAAGAACAGATTCGCTTCATGCTTAAAGCCGATGGCAGCTTGGCGCGCATTAAACCCACCGAGCAATTGGGCGCTGAAGAATCCGGCGAGATCATTGATGATGCCGATCAGCAGCGCGATGCGGATCAGCGCTTAATGGTTGAAGCCCTGCGCCGGTTAATTTTGGATTTAACCCGCGTACTCAACGCGCCAATCGAACCTGCAACCGTATAATTACGGCATCTTCGCGCCCCAAAGAATAGGTAAAAGACTATGTTCACCCTCACCGCCATTAGCCCTGTTGATGGGCGCTATGCCCGCCAAACCGAACCGCTGCGGCCTTATTTTAGTGAATTTGCGCTCATTAAATACCGCGTGGCCGTTGAGCTTGCCTGGTTTAAGGCCTTAAGCGCCCACCCGGGCATCACAGAGGTGCCCTCGCTATCGCAAGCGGCGCACCAACACCTAGATGAAATTGGCTCCGAATTTTCGCTCGAACACGCCGAGCGCGTTAAAACCATCGAGCGCACCACCAATCACGATGTAAAAGCGGTGGAGTATTTTCTCAAAGAGCAAGTGGCCGACTTTGCCGAGCTGCGCGAACTTTCTGAATTTTTTCATTTTGCCTGCACCTCAGAAGACATTAACAACCTAGCCTATGGCTTAATGCTCAAAGAAGCGCGCGCCACTGTGCTTGTGCCGGTTATGGATGAAATTATCGACGCCTTGCGCCACAAAGCCCATGCGTGGGCTCGGGTGCCGCTTTTATCTCGCACCCACGGCCAGCCCGCCTCGCCCAGCACCATCGGCAAAGAACTCGCCAATGTGGTCGCGCGGCTTATTCGGCAAAAAAAATGTGTCGAATCGGTTGAAATCATGGGCAAAATTAATGGCGCTGTCGGCAATTTTAATGCCCATTTTGCGGCCTACCCCGAGTTGGATTGGCCGGCGTTTGCCGAGAATTTTGTTCGCTCCCTCGGCCTTGCGCCCAATGCCTACACCATTCAAATTGAACCGCATGATTACATCGCCGAGCTATTTGATGCCGTGGCGCGCTTCAACACCATTTTGATTGATTTAGCGCGCGACACTTGGGGTTCAATCGCGCTCGGGCACTTCAAACAAAAAGTCATCGCCGGTGAAATTGGCTCATCGACCATGCCGCATAAAGTGAACCCCATCGATTTTGAAAATGCCGAAGGCAATTTAGGCATTGCCAATGCCCTGCTCACCCATTTGGCGCAAAAACTCCCCATTAGCCGCTGGCAACGCGATCTCACCGACTCCACCGTATTGCGCACCTTAGGCGTGGGCTTAGCCCATGGCCTCATTGCGTACCAATCGCTTCTCAAAGGCTTATCAAAGCTCGAAATTGATGAAGCGCGCTTGCGCGCAGAGCTTGATCAAAACTGGGTTATTTTAGGTGAGGCCATTCAAACCGTGATGCGCCGCTACGGCATGGAAAACCCCTACGAACAACTCAAGGCGCTTACCCGGGGGCAAACCGTGGATGCCAACGTAATGCGGGTATTTATCGAACAGCTTGATGGCATTCCCGATGAAGCCCGCGCCCGACTCATCGCCATGACGCCCGCCGATTACACCGGCAATGCGGTTGAGATGGCGCTAAAAATCTAATCCCCCATGACACTGCCGAACGATTGGGACCTGCATCTTAAAAACACCCCACTCCCCGTGCGGGGTGACGTGCATCGCAAGCTGAGCAATGTACTGCGGCGGGATGAAATTGATCTAACCGAGCTTGTCGGCTGGTTGCGCCGTGATCCCGCTGCCTGCGGCTTTGTAATGGGCGCCGCCGCCCGGGCGCAACGCACGCGGGGGCGAGATGCACCGCACAGCCTAGATCATGCGCTCTCACTGCTCGGCATCACATGGATGAAGCAGACCCTGCCCAAGCTCCCCCTGTTAGAAGAGGTGCTGACCGATACCGCGCAACGCCAAGGGTATTTAATGGCCTTGGCGCGGAGTTTACATGCCGCACGGCATGCCGAAAGCTGGCTCGTAGAATTACGTGATACCAGTTATGAAATTGTTGTGGTCGCCACTTTATTACACAATTTTATTGAATTGGCCTTGTGGCGCGATGCGCCTGAACTGATGCGCGAAGCCCTGGTTCAAGTGCGCGATCAGAAAGCACCCACCCTAGGGCACGCCGTGCAGGCCGTGCTCGCCGAGGCGGGGGTTAAGCTTAAATCCTTAGAGCACGCATTAAATGCGTTTTATTACCTACCCACCCAGCTTTTTTCAGATGAAGCCGCCACGCCCATCCTAGCAAGGCAACATCAAACCATCGTACTACTCGCGCGGCGATTGAGTTTTTTCAGTGAGCTGGGTTGGTATCACGCCAACATAATGGCCACCAAAAAAGAAATATCTGAGCTACTCAAACGCGATTGCGCCGCCACCGATCAACTCATCCACCAAGTGGCGGTTAAAACGGCGCAAGAGTTTGCACCCATCGGGCTTTATAGTAGTGCCAAACTTTTAATTGATGCCGCCGAACCGCCCCTCATCTGGCCATTTCCCGCTGAGTACGGCATCGGTTTACCCGTCATCCAGCGGGCGCAATATAAATTATCCGAGCGCATTACGGCGCAAAAAACACGCAGCCCCAGTGCACTAATTAAAGCGTTGCTGGCCGGTTTGATTGATGACTTAAAGCTTGTGCGCGTTATGGTGCTAAGCCAAGCCGCTGATCGCGAAGGCTTCTTAGCCCTCAACATTAACAAGCGCCCCCATGCCGAAACCTACGCGCCCCGAGTGAACGTACAAAGCAACCCGCTGCTTGATCGGTTAATGCTCGGCAATAAAGCGCTCGCCATTGACGCAAAAAATCGCCCGACCCTTAATCGGCTGCTAGATGCCGATGGCCAAAAGCTCATCGCCGTTGATTGCTTGCTGCAAACACTCAGCATTCATCACAAACCGTTTGCCTTGGTGGTGGTAGATATTGAATCCACAACCGAACTTGCGGCGCTGCGGGCATTTTTTGATTATTTCAGGGTCTTCTGGGTATCGAACTAAAGGGGCGCTGCCTGTGGCAATCCTTGTAATAAAGCCCAGCTGATATGCCGATCAAGCTGATCACATACCTTGCCTTGCCTGGCTTTAAGCGCGGCGATCGCCGCTAAATTTTGGGGCTCCGCACGCAACAAATTGCCCAGCGCAACCGCAATATTTCTGAGCCAGCGCTGCCAGCCAATTCGCCGAATCGCCATGCCTTCCGTGCGGGATAAAAACAGCGCTTCATCCCAGTTAAAAAGCGCAACCAAACTCGGTGCATCTAATCCATGGCGCGCCCGAAAATCCGCATCAGCCGAAATTTTTGCAAACCGGTTCCACGGGCAAATTAACTGGCAATCATCGCACCCATAAATGCGATTACCCATATCGGCGCGGAATTCTTCGGGAATATCCTCCGTGGATTCAATCGTAAGATATGAAATACACCGGCGCGCATCCACCACCCCATCACCCACAATCGCTTGGGTGGGGCATACCGTAATGCACGCCGTGCACGAGCCGCAATGCGGCACAACGGGCGCATCTAGGGGCAAATCAAAATCAATAAATAGCTCGCCTAAAAAAAACCACGAACCCGCCGCGCGATTAAGTACCAGCGAATGTTTGCCTTTCCAACCCAAACCCGATTTTTCCGCCAAACCTGTTTCATAAACCGGCGCCGAATCCACAAACGCACGAAAACCAAAATCACCAATTTCAGTGGTTATTTTATCCGCCAATTTTTGCAAATTACGCCGCAACACTTTGTGATAATCCCGGCCTAAGGCGTAGCGAGATACATAGCCTAATTGCGGATTACCCAAGACTTCGCTCGGGCCTTTTACATCGGGCGGTAAATAGTTTTTAATTACCGTTAAAACCCGTCGCGTACCGGGCACTAATTCCTCGGGGCGAAAACGCGTTAATCCATGGCTAACCATATAGCTCATCGTGCCGTGGTAATTTTGCGCGATCCAATCTAAATAGCCTTGCTCGTACTGCGATAAATCGGTATCCGTAATGCGCAAATCATCAAAGCCCAGCGCAATCGCCCAAGCGTATATTTTTTCTTTTAATGCATATAAATCAATGAGGGGGGGATTCAATTCAAGGGCACCTCGAAAAACCTACTGTGCCATCCGATTGCGGCGTCGCGTGCTCATTCGCGCCTCGCCTATCTATTTGATATGTCTCGTTGCTCACTGCGCGGCTCCTTGCACTCGAACGTGCTCGTGGCGGTTTTTCGAGATACCCTAAAGCCTTTCAGCCAAGAGCATACCGCCGCGCGCAGCCGCAATACACACCACCACGGTGACTGCAATATACACACCGGCTAAAAGCCATTGGTCACGCTCAATTAGGGTAAGCGAGTCAATTGAGAAGGTGGACATCGTGGTAAACGCGCCCAAAAAACCGGTCAAAATGGCAATTCGATATTCCGGTGCCAATTGAAATTTTTGCAACAAATAAACCGCTAAAAAACCCATTAAAGCCGAGCCCAAAACATTCACCGCCAAGGTGCCAAACGGAAACGCTCGCCCCATATGATGATTAACAAAATTAATTAAACCAAAACGCGCCATAGCACCCAGCGAACCGGCCAATGCAATCAACAAATACACCCGCATAGAAGCTCCCACTCAAAAAAACCATTTGGATTTTACCCCCATTCCATCCCGTTGTAGCGGCCTACGCCTTGCTCAAACCAGCAAAGCCACTTAATCCACTTGCCCGAACCCCGTGATGATCGCATAGTACTAAAGACTAATCGTTGATGGTACCTTATGAACAACCTAACCCCGCTCTCCCCGCTGCTGGTGGCCTTTATAGAAACCACCGTATTCGGGTTTTTAATTGGCCTAGAATGGCATAGCTATCGACGGGCGAGTCAGCGGGATTTAGGTTTTGGCACCACCCGCACATTCACCCTTTTGGCCATTTTAGGCCTCGCCTTAGTTGTTATTGATCCCACGTTTATAGCCTACAGTGTGGGCTTATTGGTCATCGGTGCGCTGTTCGCGCTTGAATACTGGAACAGGCTGCAATCACAAGACAACCACCTGCTAGGCACACTCATCGCGCTGATTGCCTACACACTCGGCCCTTTGTCGCTGCACGGCCCGTTATGGCTACCCTTGCTTTTTGTGATTGTGGTGCTGTTACTTTTAGGCGATAAACCGGGCATTCGACGTTTTTCAGATGCCTTTCGGCACGAAGAAGCGGGCACCCTAGTTAAGTTTTTCATTATGGCGGGGGTTATTTTACCGCTGCTGCCCAACCAAGAAATCGCGCCTTTTATCTCCGTAACCTGGTATCAGGTTTGGTTGGCCGTTCTCGTTGTATCTGCTATTTCTTATTTAAGCTACCTCGCTCAAACCTATTTTTCCCGGCACGGGGCGTATTACTAACCGGCGTATTGGGCGGCCTCTACTCAAGCACAGCCGCCACCGTGGTACTCAGCAAAAGAGCCCACGGCATGAAGTCAGAAGAAAGCCGCATGATTGGTGCCGCCATTGTGCTTGCAACCCTCATGATGTATTTGCGCTTATGGGCGCTCATTTTGGTTTTAGGCCACACCGAAACCGCCCTGCGGCTGGCCATACCCTTTGCACTACTCGCGCTAACATCCGCCCTCATTGCCTGGTTTTTATATAAAAACCAAGCGCAAAACAGCACACCGCAGGCTGAAAACCCACCTCAGCATCCGCTTGAATTTACAACCGCACTTTTGTTTGCTTTTTTATTCGTTTTCTTTGCCACCGTAACGCATTTTGTGGTGCACGATTTTGGCACCAGCGGGCTGCATATTTTGTCTTTTATGGTGGGCTTTACCGATATCGATCCGTTTGTATTATCTTTGCTCGATGGCAAGTTTCATGTCACAGAAGGCGCACTTGAGGCCGCGATTATGATTGCCAGTGGCAGCAATAATTTACTGAAAGCGGGGTATACCATCGGGCTATCCCGTAACCCCCAGCTGTATTATGCAGCCGGCTGGTTAGCCCTTACTTTTTTCATATCCCTTGGATATGTTGCCATCGTTATTGGTTAATATCCGAGAAAAGACAACGTAAATAAAATACCGAGATAACAGACAAGACGCCTCAAACCAACCGATGGGTTTTTGCAACCAATTGACGAATAGATGAAGACAATGCATCCGTCAACACATCAAAAGAAAAATGCCAAAGCCAATTGCCCGACACAGTACCCGGTGTATTAATTCGACCCCGTGAATCACAATTCAACCAATCGGCCATCGGAATAATCGCCAGTTTTGATTTAGAGGCCATAGCGGCATGAATTAATGCCATCGGCATCGGCTCATCAATTGAAATAGATAACTGCTGATTTAATATCTCGCGCACATGAATCCTCGCCTCATCATCAAGGCCAAGCCACCAACCATAAGTTGTATCATTATCATGCGTGCCGGTATACACCACTGAATCAAGCGCATGATTAGCGGGCAAATAAGGATTTAACGCATCGCTATCGAACGCAAATTGCAAAATCAACATACCCGGCAAAGAAAAGGCTTTTCGCAAAGCCACCACATCATCCGTAATAACACCTAAATCTTCGGCAATAACGGGCAGCGTATTATCACAATCGTCTGCCAACGCCTCAAGCAAGGCATAACCAGGCGCCGTAATCCACGCACCATCAATCGCCGTATCGCAAGCCGCAGGAATGGACCAATAAGCCGCCAAACCACGAAAGTGATCAATACGCACCCAGTCGAATAGCGCCACATGCCGTTTAAACCGCGCCCGCCACCAAATAAACCCATCTGACTGCATTTTATCCCAGTCGAATAAAGGGTTACCCCAGCGCTGACCGGTAATCGAAAAATAATCAGGCGGCACACCAGCCACGGCTAAAGGCAAGCCACGCTCATCTAATTGAAATAATGCGCGATTAGCCCAAACATCAGCAGAGTCGCCCGCAACAAAAATGGGTAAATCCCCATAAATAAGAATACCCCGCAACCGAGCCAACTCAACAATTCGCTGCCATTGCCTCTGAAGCAAAAATTGCTCAAACCTAATTTGGAATAATAAATCAGCGTGACCATCCGCAAAGCTCGACAGTGCCTCGGGCATCCGATCTCTTAAACCCGGTTGCCACTCACCCCATTGAACCCCATGCTCTGAGGATTTAATGGTCACAAATAAAGCGTAATCATCCAACCAATGGGCTTCACTTATTTGAAACCGCGACCACGCTTGCTGGAGCTTAAGCGTTAAACCCAGGCCCATCTTACGATCCGCAACAGAAAAATGCGCAGCAAAACCCGAATCAACCTGCAAAACATCATCCGCTAAAAAAGCCGGATTCAACGCAAAAGACGAGCTGCATTGATAAGGAGAGCCCCCCATTAACGGCGGCCCAAGGGGCAATACCTGCCAAACAGTTAAGCCACTTTGCAGCATAAAATCTAAAAAAACATCGACAGCCAAACCAAAATCAGCCGTCGGCAAACTAAACACAGATGCAAGAACCCCAGCTCTTCGCTTGGCACAAGGCAATTCAAGCGCACATAAATTAGCCGATAATGCACTCATTATTATTGACCACGTCGCATTACGCCACCTGCCTCAACCGCGCTATCACCCACGGCCGATAAGCATAAGGGATGCTGCAAAACATCAGGGGCAGGTATTTCAATTAATTCGTATAGGCGAGTTAACTGCAAGCGGAATAATTGATCAAAATCGCGCACAGCATCACCCGGATTGTAATCGCCAAACCACCAGAACCAATCTGAGCCCTCACAAATCGCGAGTTGCTGTAAATTTCTCGATAAAGTTTCAGCGCTCCAATTCGACGATCCATCAAGGGCGGAATTTTGAGCCTGATCAAAAGCTAATTTTGCAGAAATTAATAAATCCCAAGCACGATTTTTAGCATCACTACCGATCCAAGTCGATAAATTGCCATAAACCCAGCTGCCTGCAACAATATGTTTTAATATTTTACGTTGATAGGTTTTTGTAACAACGTCCGAAAAAGTCGTTAATTCAATATGGGGATGGTTACTCAGTTTTTCATATAACGCATCCAAAAACCAATAACCATTGTGGGGATAAAATTCCCAAGCATTTTCACCATCAAGAATAATCGAAACAACGGCATCCTCATCTTCACAGGATTCATGCACTTGCTCTAAGTGCGTAATAAAATTTAAAACCGCATCATCAGCATGCCATTTTTGGTAATCAAATCCAATTAAATCAGAAAGCCCATCATCCCGAAAAAAAAGAGCCGGTGATAAATGGTCAAACTGCCAAACCCGATGGCGACAAGATTCATCCACATTATTTTGCTTGGCAAGTGAATTACTAAGCACCTGATCACCACTGGCAACCCAAGCAAAACCGGCCTTGGCTAACTCGTGAATTGTTTGCTCAGAAATAGCCCCCTCGGAAGGCCAACAGCCTGTGGAGTGAATGCCAAAATACTGTTTAAAAACCCGCAAACCTTCCTGCAAGTGCCACTGCACTCTGGATGACCCACCTGGATAGGTTTCATGCGCCGGCTGAGGATCATTAGGGCAGGCCTGCCTGCCTGCTTTTATATCCAAAAGCAACGGCATAATTGGATGCGCATAGGGCGTCATCGACAGCTCAACACGGCCTTGCTCTGCTAAGTCTTTATACCTCGAAAAAATCCCTTTAATTAACCCGCCAATCAGTGACAGAAACGCTAGCCGTTCATCAGAGGTAAATTGGCCTGATTTACTCATTAACTGAATAATCAAATCATTTTCCCTACGAACTGTTTCTCCCATCCATGCCAAGTGATACCAAACTGCTAAATCAGAAATAAATTCATCGCTTAAATATTGACCATTGTCGGTGTTAGATGAAATAGAACGGGCTAAATCAATTAAGTCTTCAAATGGCTCAAATCGCCGAATTAGTCGTTCCTCATTGGCACGCATGAGCGCGCGAACGACCTTCATCCGCTCATCTGAATTTGTTATTGATGAGGGGTTAACAAGGGCGGTTAAAAGCACATCACGAAGGGCGCTTTCACCCTCAGTATTAAGGTAAGCATCTATTTGTTGCGCATAATCATCGAGCTGTTCAAGTAAAATAGGAACAAAATTAACCACTGCACGCGCACTGGTATGCTTTTCAAGATGCGCCGCCATATCCACATAGTCTTTAATTGCATGCAAATAGGTCCAAGGCTGCTGATATATTTTATCGCGCGGATCACGATACTCGGGCTGGTGCATATGCCAGCACAGCACAACCGGAAGTTTTTTATGAATCATTAGCGCACCATGTGTAAACGTTGGCCCAGCATATCGGGTGTAACCAAAACAACCCCACCTTCACTAATTTCAAATCTTTGTCGATCAACTTCAAGATCAAAACCAATTTCCATTCCTTCAGGAATAACACAACCTTTATCAATAACAGCTTTACGAATTTTAACCCGTTCGTTAATTACGACATTAGGCAAAATAACTGAATCTTCAACGGAGGCATGCTCATTAACTAGCACATTAGAAAATAATAAAGAATGACGAACGAGCGCACCAGAAATAATACAACCGCCCGAAACCATTGAATCAACAGCCATGCCGCGTCGATCGACGTCATCAAATACAAATTTGGCAGGCGGGAGTTGTTCTTGGTGAGTCCATATAGGCCATTCAGTGTCGTATAAATTAAGATCTGGTGTTACGCCAATTAACTCAAGATTAGCAGCCCAATAGGAATCTATTGTACCCACATCGCGCCAATAAGCTTGCGCGCCTGATTGAACATCCCGAAATGGATAGGCATAAACCTGATAATTTTTTATAACCCGGGGAATAATATTTTTACCGAAATCATGATCAGAATGGGGGTCATCCGCATCATATATTAATTGTTCAAACAGAAATTTGGTATTAAAAACATAAATGCCCATTGAAGCCAAAGAAACACCCGAGCATCCGGGTATTTGCGGCGGATCCTTGGGTTTTTCTAAGAACATATTAACGCGACCCGCGTTATCAATCCCCATCACACCGAAAGAACTCGCTTCATTTACAGGGACTTCAATGCAACCAATAGTTAAATCGGCATTTTTTTCGACGTGATAAGCAATCATCGGACCATAATCCATTTTATAAATATGGTCACCGGCAAGAATCAAAATGTATTCAGCATTGTGCGTGCGTAATATATCAATATTTTGATACACCGCGTCGGCAGTACCGCTGTACCACGATTGCTCGTTAATTCTTTGCTGAGCCGGCAACAGCTCAACAAATTCATCACGCGCCATTCGGTTAGCGCCCCAAGCCAGCTGAATGTGCTTAATCAATGAATGCGCTTTGTACTGGGTCAATACCGCCATTCGACGCACGCCTGAATTCACACAATTGGATAAAGGAAAATCAATAATCCGAAACTTCCCACCAAAAGGAACCGCCGGTTTTGCGCGCCAATCAGTGAGCTGCTTTAGCCTAGATCCACGGCCGCCCGAAAGCACGAGGGCGAGTGTATCTCGGGTGATTCGGCTAACCAACCGCTTAGGGCTTTCAATTTTCATAGCAATTTCCCTTTAAATACAAGTAATTAAGCATATTTCAAGCGTTTATATTCACGTCAACATGCCTCATAATCCTACCCTTGCGCTGCTCTCGTCAAGCGGCGTTGTACAAATACTTGCTTTGAAATTTGAGGCGGCAAAATACCCATAAAAAAATTTCAACTAAATGAATCCAACTCGCGCCTAGTTCAGAAAAAATAAGGCAGACACCCCATGAACCATGGATTTAGCTCTTAAAATAATTTACCAATTGATTTTAAAACATTTTTTTCGTGCCAAGACACACAAGATGAACACAGGCACCTGGGGCTTAAGGGGTGCCCGCCCTGTGTTTAGTCGCACAATGAGAGCAAAAGTATGATATACCGCCAATAGAAAAAACCTCTTTAAAGGGTGTGTTCCGCCGCTTATATTAATGACCCTCTCGCGGGTCATCGGTACCTAATCGCTCGGCACGAATACACATCGAACAAAAAATTAATTACGGGAAGAATTAAAATCATGCCTTTAGATTTCCAAGCGATCATCGAAGCACGCATGCATGACCCATTTTCTTTATTGGGAAAACACCCCCTTGCGGAACAATGCAGCCGATTTCATACCTATCAACCGCAAGCTAGGCGCGTGTCGATAGAAACAATGGCCGGTGATTTTATCGAGCTGAGCCCACTGCCAGAGTTTCCAGGAATTTTTGGCGCTCAATTTCCAGAGCAAGATATACCACCACGACCTAAGTTATTAATTGAGTTGCCCGATAAGGCCGTCTACGAAACAATCGATCCCTATTGTTTTGAACCCGTACTGGGGGCGCTTGATCTGCACTTATTTGCCGAAGGCAATCATCATAATCTTTGGCAAATGCTGGGGGCACACGAAGACATTATCGATAATGTCAACGGGGTGCGGTTTGCGGTGTGGGCACCGAATGCTTGCAGAGTCAGTGTCGTGGGTGATTTTAATACCTGGGATGGGCGACGACACCCCATGCGCAATCGAATTAGCAGTGGCATTTGGGAGTTATTTATACCCGGCCTAAAAGCGGGCGATCTTTATAAATATGAAATAAAAAACAAAGACACCCAGGCCATATCCGTTCGCACTGATCCTGTAGGGCAAAGTTTTGAACTAAGACCAAACACCGCCGCACGAGTTATATCGAGCAAGCCATTTAATTGGACCGACCACCATTGGATTGAGCAACGCAAACAGCATGACTGGCTCCATGCGCCGACCAATATTTATGAAGTGCATTTAGGCTCTTGGCGAAAACCCGAAGGGCGCTTCCCCACCTATATTGAATTAGCCGATGAGCTTATTGCTTATGTCGTAGCCCAAGGGTTTACGCATATTGAACTTCTGCCCATTACCGAGCATCCCTTCGATGGCTCTTGGGGATATCAAACAACCGGATATTTTGCCCCAACGTCAAGATTCGGCACACCGGAGCAATTCAAATTATTTATCGATAGGGCACACGAGGCAGGGTTGGGCGTCATACTCGATTGGGTACCCGCCCATTTTCCTAGAGATGAATTCGCGCTGGCCAAATTTGATGGCACCGCACTTTATGAGCACGAAGACCCTCGCCGAGGCGAACACAGAGACTGGGGTACTCTAATTTTCAATTATGGACGCAAAGAAGTGCGTAACTTCCTGATTGCATCCGCGCTCTATTGGATAGAAGAAATGCACCTAGATGGCTTGCGTGTTGATGCGGTGGCATCCATGCTCTATCTGGATTATTCAAGAGATCATGGCGATTGGTTGCCCAATGCCTATGGCGGGCGAGAAAATCTAGAAGCAATCGATTTTTTAAGAGCGCTAAATAAAATCACCCAAACAAGAAATCCAGGCACATTAATCATCGCCGAAGAATCAACCTCATGGCCACAAGTCTCAAGCCCGCCAGAGCAAGGGGGCTTGGGCTTTACCATGAAATGGAATATGGGATGGATGAACGACACCCTAAAATATGTTCAAGAAGATCCCATTAATCGGCAATATCACCATAATCGACTGACATTCGGTCTGTTATATAGTTTTACAGAGAATTTTGTATTACCCTTTTCTCATGATGAAGTAGTACATGGAAAGGGATCATTACTTAATAAAATGCCTGGGAATGAATGGCAAAAATTCGCCAATTTGAGGCTATTATTAGCCTACCAATACACCTACCCCGGAAAAAAATTACTATTCATGGGTTGTGAATTCGGACAGGGCAATGAATGGAATAACGAAACATCACTTGATTGGTGGGTGCTGGCATACCCGCTGCACCAAGGGGTAAATAATTTATCCAAAGCATTAAATCACTTATATAAAGAGGAAAAATCGCTTCATCAAAACGATTTTCACCATACAGGCTTTGAGTGGTGCGATTGCAACGATCGCCACAACTCGGTTATTAGCTACTACAGGAAAAGTTCAACTGAAACAACCCTTATCATACTGAACTTTACGCCCGTGCTAAGAGAAAATTATAAAATAAAAACGGTAAAGTTTGCCTCCCATGAAGTGCTATTAAACACAGACTCAAAGTACTTTATGGGCAATGATACAAATTTAAACATAAACCATATCAGAATTAATTCAGCGCAGGAGGAATACGATTTCATTGAATTGAATCTTCCACCACTAGCCGCTGTGATTTTAAAAGTAGTTAAGCCAGATTAAGTAAGGGTGATTAAATGAAAGTATTGTTTGCAACCAGTGAAATGTATCCACTGATAAAAACGGGTGGGCTAGCAGATGTATCCGGCGCATTACCACAGGCACTGAGCAACTTAGGCGTTGATATCAAAGTCATACTTCCCAATTATGCTGATCTAAAAAATGAACATATTGATACAAAATTGAGTATCGGCCTAGTTGAAATACTTGGACAAAATGTTGAAATTTTTAAAACCCGATTAATAAACTCAAAATTAGAAATTTATCTGGTTGATCATCCCACCTTTTCTGCGAGAAAAGGAAATCCCTACATGGGCCCAGATAAAAACCCATGGCACGATAACCCAGATCGATTTGGGTTATTTTGCCGAGCAGTCGTTGCGCTCTCAGCCGGTGGGTTTAACGAAGACTGGCGACCCGATATTATTCACAACAATGACTGGCAGACTGGATTAATTCCCGCACTGTTATCTGAAAGTGAACTGCCAAAAAAAATCTTCACCATTCATAATCTTGCCTACCAAGGCGTGTTCGATCGCCCAACTTTCGAAAGGCTGGGTCTGCCATGGACGTTATGGCGAGAGGATGCACTTGAATATTGGGGCAATATGTCGTTTATGAAGTCAGGGATTGTTTTTTCGGATACCGTAACTACTGTAAGCCCAACTTATGCTGAAGAAATTAAAACAAAAGAATATGGCTATGGTTTAGATGGTGTTTTAAAAAACAAAGGAAAAAATCTGAAAGGGATTCTTAACGGAATTGGGGAAGACTGGAACCCAGCAACAGATCAGCAAATAGATGAACACTATACGCCCAACAACATGGGAGGAAAATACAACACCAAAAGAATAATTCAAAAACACCTAGGACTTCCCGAAAATCCCAATACGCCGCTGATCATCCATATTGGGAGATTAGTAGAACAAAAAGGGATTGATCTACTGATTCAAGCCATAGAAGCGCTTAAGGATCGTGACATACAATTCGTCATTCTCGGCACCGGCGAGAATAGATTTGAGCAAACATTAATTAAACTCGCATCACAAAACCCCAATAAAATTGCTGTGCATATTGGATACGATGAACAACTCGCGCATCGATTAGAAGCGGCAGGTGACGCATTTATTATGCCCAGTCGATTTGAACCCTGCGGCCTGAACCAATTGTATAGCTTAAAATATGGAACGATACCTATCGTTCACCGTGTTGGCGGTTTAGCGGATTCAGTTATTCATTCAGATGATGAAACCATTGCGAACGGAACAGCGACCGGTGTGCTGATAGATTTTCTTGATGTGCCCGCAATAATTTGGGCAATTGATTATTTCATTAAACTTTATGAAAACACTGAAGTTTTAAGCAAAATTCAAATTAATGGCATGAACAGGCAACATGAATGGAGCATTAGTGCAAATGAGTATAAAAAAATATACTTAAGCCTTGCGCAGGAGCATTAATATGATGAATAGAACCAATCTGAGCCCCCAAGTAATTAAGAACAACCTTTATTTACTTTTCGAATCTGCTTTAAAAAGCGCATTTAAAGGTCTTTTTAGCGACATTGAAAAAAAGAATTTCTTGCGCGCCGAACACACTGAGGATCCTTTAGTCAAGTTAGACTTGTTCAATCAGCTTGAATTAATTAAGAAAAAAAACAGCGAATTCGAACAATTTTTTTTTAATTTAATTACAACGAACAAGGGCAGTCAAGTAGAAAATAATTGGCTGGATATGACGGGTGACAGAAACCTGGCGATCCAAATTGAAGATTTAATTACTTATGCCAAGGCAAAATATGGGGTTGAACACGCACAGTTTGAATCCCGAATAAATTGGCTTTTTATTAACTTCCCAGATCATTTTCCTAATAAAATTTACACCTTAAATTTTTTGGTCTTAAATTTTCTAGAATCCACCAAAATATTTAGTAACCCTGTCAAAAATCAAGTCATCCGCTCACTAGGCAATCAAGTGCTATACAAACTTGAACCACTTTATATTTTAATGAATGAGAGCCTAATTCAATCGGGTATTTTAGTCGAAGTAAAAAGCGCAAAGAAAGAAACAACAACCTCCCACGCCAAATCACTTATTGATGCGCTTAATAGCAATGAACACTTTTTTAATAAAGAACTAGAGGAATCAGCATTTACACCCAAAGACGAAATTATAGATTTTATAAACCGTTGCATTGAAACAAAACACTTAACCATTGCTAAAAAATCTGATTGGACGGCAGACGAATTTGTTAAAAATTTTATAACAAATCTAGATCATTCTAAAAAATTGGGACAAGCAAATATAAGAATATCCAATTCTGACCATGATATTTTAGAGTCAATTGGTTCTTTATTATCTGCCATTATCAATAAAAAAACGATTAACCCAATAATTAAAAATAAAATTATCGAGATGCAGACCGTTTTCCTTATGTCAGCATTTTCTTGCTCTAAACTTATGGAGCAACCCAATCATTCGGGAAGGCTTGCACTAATTAAAATATCTTCCATTGGCACAAATCCCTCTTTGAGCTTATCGACTTTGAATGAAGCAGCCAAAATAATAGGAAATTTTATTGATAATTTTTCAGAGCACGATGAAAGAAATTTTGAAAATTTAAACTCCGCTCTTGACACAATGTCACTTAATGAACCGCTGCCACAATCAAGTCAATCAATACCTAAGCCAATCAAAGACCTAAAGGGTATTACACAGCGATGTTCAATTCTTGTAACAGATATCATCAAAGGGAGAACCTCCGACTCTATTATAAGCTCTCAATCAAAAGCTTTTATTCATGACCCTCTTCGTGAATACTTAACTGATACACTTATTCGTCAAGGCCGCCAATCACCTGCTTGGCTTGATGCGAATAACTTGCTTGACCTAATTATTCAATTTGAAACCAAGTTAAATGCCAATGCTAAAAATTCATCTCAAAATATTAAACCCATACTTGATTTAATAAAAATCCTTGAAACTGAAAACAAAAACTGGAATCTTACTGAAGACACTGCTGTTTCTGCTTATATCAGTTATCTCAGAAACTTAACTATAAATATCACCCAATCAGATTCTACCACCCCATCCTATACGTTAAAAAAAGATGAATCTACACAGCTTGCTAACGCAATACCAGCAATCAATCAACTACCCGATTCACCCCAACCGACTTTACCCAAAACAATTGACATTAAAAGCCCTGCCATTAATAACCCAAGTTTATTGGCTAATTTTGATGAAAGTTCAAATAACGCGCCAAACCCCGCAGAAATCTTGCCAAATATTGATTTAATAATTAATCACCCTGCGGTATCACTATTTACAACGAAGCATATTTTGAACAATGAATGGTTTAAGGTTTTTATTTCGCCGGACTTACCTTTAAGAACTCTTAAGCCTTCTAAAATATATAAAAAATCATCGACAATTATATTTTCCAACAAAAACGGCGTTTCCACCCTGAGCCTACCTGTTGATCAGTTTTACTATGATACTTTTAACAACAGAACTCATCCGGTGTTTGAAAGCGCACATTACACTCATGAGCTTAGCAAACTAATTATTGAATTAAAAAACAAAGGGTTAATTTTATGACCTATAATGACCCTATTATTGATGAGAGCGCCTCTCAACCATCTGGCGGATCCACCCTTGATCGACGTGATTTTTCTCGAATTAAGATTGAAGGCATTACTTTAATAAAAACTGCTTCTGCCACGTCACCGATTATAAATGGTGAATTAATGGATGTTAGTGCGAGTGGTTTAAAAATAACCCTAGATACGCCGTTATCCGTTGGATCTTCAATAAAAATTTCTATTTTTATTGAAGAAGAGGATTTGATTTTCTTGGTTTCTGGTGTAATTCTTTGGTGTGCGATTTTCAATAAAAAATCGGATAAACCGTCTTTCGTGTGTGGTATTGAGATTTTATATGAAAAGGAAGGATCAGATTTTAATGATTGGCGAGCTTTGTTTATTGCTTAGAGCCATTGCTTAAATTTTTAAATTAACTTAATGGGTACGCGACTACTGATTGATTAAAGCTTTATGCTCAGATTTTTTTATGCATTAAGCTGGATTACCAATCAATTAATCTTCGATTTCCCGACGAGATTTAAGCGCCAAGCTTAAAGTATGCGAGTCGAGATACTCAAGCTCTCCGCCCATCGGAATGCCTTGAGCCAGTCGCGTGATTTTATAAGGCTGATTTTTCAGCATATCCATAATATACGTTGTCGTTGCCGCGCCTTCTAGCGTCGCACTTATTGCAATAATAATTTCTTCTACTGGGCTGTGCTCAAGCCTTTTTTTGAGCTCGTTTATGCCAATTTCGTTCGGCCCTATGCCATCCAGCGGTGATAGCCGGCCGGTTAATAAAAAATACAATCCCTCATAAGCACCCGATTGTTCAATGGCGATCCAATCTGTGGGGGATTCTACAATGCAGAGTTGCTTTATATTTCGGGTGCTATCCAAGCATACCGAGCAACGGCTTGATTCTGTCAGTATGCGGCACTGATCACACCGGCCAATGACTTTTAATGCCTGCTCTATAATCTGCGATAACGCCATTGCCCCTTTGCGATCCCGTTCAAGCAAATGCAGCGCCATGCGTTGTGCTGATTTATGCCCAACGGATGGCAAGCAACGGAGTGCTTGAACGAGTTCTGTAAATTTGGGTGAAAACATGCTGGCAAATTAAAAGGGCAGTTTCATTCCGGCTGGTAAATTCATTCCCGCCGTAATACCCGACATTTTTTCTTGCTGATTAACTTCAACTCGACGGACGACATCATTAATGGCGGCGGCGATTAAATCTTCAAGCATTTCTTTATCATCGCTCATCAGGCTGTCGTCAATCATAATGCGCCGCACTTCATGTTTTCCTGTCATGGTGACTTTAACCATGCCGCCACCCGACTCCCCGAGCACTTCAAGCTTGGCCACTTCTTCTTGCATGCGCTGCATTTTTTCTTGCATTTGTTGCGCTTGCTTCATTAAATTTCCCATTCCACCTTTCATCATGATGCGTTCCTCGTTGTTTTAGTAAATTAGCTTAAATTAAGTTCTGAATCATCAATAGCCGTAATGCTTTCTTCCAAGATAACCGCCGAAGCGACTGCTTGTAAAACACCGACGGCAGGGTGCTGCTCGATAGATTCTTTACGTTGTTGCTGGCTATTGCGCTCTATTAGATTTTTTCGCTCAGCAGGCGTGTGTTTATCTGGTTGGTGTTCAAGAGGGGCGTCGATAGTCTTGGCCGCCTTGGTGAATTGCACCTTGGTGATATCCAACACATCGGCCAGCTGGTTTAGGAGACTTTCTTTTGTTTTTTGGCTGGCTACCGCTTCAAACTCAGGGGCAAATACGAGATGAATTTGACCATTTTTCATTTGCACATGGCAATTACTCGCCAGCGAGCGCGCAGCGCCCACCCGAATTCGATCAACAAGGGCATGCCATTGCTCATCATTAAGTGCTTGCAGTAACTGGGTTTTAGGTTCAGCCGCTACTGATTCGGGGGGATGAAGCCGCTACTGATTCGGGGGGATGATCCGTGCGCTCGACGGGGAGCCGCTGCGGTGAGTCAACGTTCAGCTTGGGCTCAGCTGGCGGTCGCCGTGGTGTTGTGTGGGCTTCATTGGTGGCTTGAGCCGCGCGGGTTGGTTGCGCGGCGTTATCGGGCTTGGTGGGTGTAAACGCCAGCATGCGCAGCAAAGTCATTTCAAGCCCGATGCGGGCATTGGGTGCCCAGGCCATATCACGCCGCCCAGTGCCTGCGATTTGGTACCACAATTGCAATGTATCCGCATCGATAGTGCGGAGCGTGTCGGGGATTTGCACTCTGCTGGACGAATCGGCAATCCATTGTTGCAAGGATAATTGGTGGATCGATTCTATTAACTGTGTGAGCAAAATCACGGGCTCAACGGCGCGATCTAAGGCATCCTCGACA
>NCFS01000100.1 GCA_002281295.1 Halothiobacillus sp. 35-54-62
GCCATCCACCTTGCGATCGGCATAATCATTAATGGCGCATCCCGCCGAGCGCATCACAATCACACCGAGGGTAAAGATGATGAATACACCCAGCGCAGGCAGGCCCGCCCCCGCCACCCAAAGCGCCCAATAGGTCGGCCAAAGTAAAAGCAAAATCCCAATGGGTCGGTTTAACCGAGTTAATTCACTGTAGGCGATTATTTTTTGTCGCAAAATTGCAAAATTGCTGCGCACGGCGGTACTCACTGTCGTTTAAATGGTCAATTGGGTGCCTAATCGGCTAAACTTCGCGCCATTCATCGAGCGCAAACTCAGGCTGCGATCAATTAAATTGCTTTTCAGGCTCAGTATTCGGGAAACAGAATGATACGAAATTTTGGGGATCAATCCCCCACCCTAGGTCTTGATGTTTGGATTGATTCTTCGGCGGTGGTGATCGGTGCGGTTCATTTAGCCGAAGGCGTTTCTATTTGGCCTACGGCCGTACTCCGTGGCGATGTCAATTACATCACGATTGGCCAAGATAGCAATTTGCAAGATGGCGTGATTGTGCACGTCAACCAACCCAGCAGCAAACACCCCGAAGGCACGCCGTGCATTGTGGGGGCTGGGGTAACCGTAGGCCACCGTGCCACCCTGCATGCCTGCACCATCGGCGATCATGTTTTGGTCGGCATGGGGTCCATTGTGATGGATGAGGTGGTGGTTGAATCGTTTGTTATTATTGGTGCCGGTAGCGTTGTCGCGCCCGGAAAACGATTGGAATCGGGCTTTTTGTATTTAGGCGCGCCGGCCCGCAAGGTTCGCCCGCTGACCCAAGATGAGCGCGATTATTTCACCCAATCAGCCCAACTGTACCGAAATTTAGCCGCCCAGCATGCGACCCGAAGCCGCACCGTGGGTTAACACACTAGATTGACCAGTTTGATCTACCAGGTTGATTTACCAAGCTCACAGGAGATTAATTCAATGCGAAGCCCCACTCAAAAAATCCTGATTATTTTATTATCCTTAAGCTTTTTAGCCAGCATCACCAGTTGCAGCACCATGAAAGGCTTGGGGCAAGATATTAAAAAAGGTGGCCAAAGCTTGGAGAATTCCGCTGAACGTCACGGCGGCTAGCGATGAAAACCAGTACGGCGCATGAGGACTACCTCAAAGCCATTTTCAAATTGGCCGAACATAACCCCCAAGCGATGGTGGGCACCTCGGCCATTGCAGAGCGGTTAAACATTGCCCAAGCCTCCGTTACTGCGATGCTCAAGCGGTTAAGCGCCGATGGCTTAATTGCGTATGAGCGCTACCAAGGGGCACGCTTAACCGCCACAGGTTCTGCCATTGCAGTGGATATGATTCGCCGCCACAGGGTTATTGAAACGTTTCTGGTGCGCGATCTTAACCTGCCCTTGGCTGATGTAGACGCCGAGGCAGAAATTCTTGAGCACGCCTTTTCCAGCGCCCTAATTGATCGGCTTTGGCTGCACTTGGGAAAACCGGAGTTTGATCCGCATGGCGCACCAATCCCCATGGCTACAGAAGCGCCCATTGAACGCCGTGATTTAATCGCCGTGTTTGAATTGGCGGCCGGTGAGCGCGCCACCATTGTGCGAATCGCGGCACATAATGCCGCTCAACTGCGGCTGCTCACCCAATGGGGATTGGTGCCGGGGCAAACGATTGTGCGCACCCAAGCCTTGCCTGGGGCAAGCGATGTGGGGTTGCAGGTGGAAAAACAAACCCGCGCCATTAATGAATCTCTCGCGCAAGCCGTTTGGGTTATGCGCAACCCCGCCTTATCGCCCCCTGAATAAAAACCGCGCTCAAACCGAGCGCGGATCAAGCGGCAGATGGCGATAAATTTAGCTTAGATAAACCGGGTAATCGGTATACCCCTTGGCATCTCCCCCATAAAACGTGTTGGCATCGGCCGCATTAAGTGGGGCATCTAAGCGAAATCGATTAACCAAATCAGGGTTGGCAATAAAAGGCACCCCGAACGCCACCACATCCGCGTGGCCGTCTTGCACTGCGGCCTCTGCCCGCGCTTGATCATAATGATAATTCACCATCATTTTGCCCGACCACAACGGCCGCAATGCATTTAAATCAAACGCGGGGCCTGCCGCACCGGGCTGATCAACCCCCATGCCCGCCACATGCAAATAAGCGAGCTTATAGGCATCCACCGCCCGCACCACCTGCGAAAAAGTCGCCCATGGGTCGCTATCACTCATGCCATTGGCCGGCTGCAAGGGGGAAATTCGCAAACCCACCCGATCAGCGCCCACCGCAGCGGTTACCGCATCAACCACATCCATTAAAAACCGCGCCCGATTCTCAATAGAACCGCCGTATTGGTCGCTACGATGGTTACTGCCATCACGCAAAAACTGATCAAGCAAATATCCGTTCGCCGCATGAATTTCAACGCCATCGAAACCCGCTGCAATAGCATGATGCGCAGCCAATTCATACACTTTTACAATCTCGGGGATTTCGGCGGCATCTAACGCACGCGGTGTTTCAAACGGCACTTTTTTAAACGCCGCATCCCGCCCTTCACCCACAATTGCAATGGCCGATGGCGCAACCGGCAAAGCCCCATGAGGCTGAAAGCTTGAGTGAGAAACCCGACCCACATGCCATAACTGCAACACTATTTTGCCACCCGCCGCATGCACCGCATCAGTGATTTTGCGCCAACCGGCGATTTGCGCTTCGTTATAAATGCCCGGCGTATTCGGATACCCCTGCCCTTCGGGCATAATTTGCGTGGCTTCACTAATAATTAAGCCCGCCGAAGCACGCTGACGGTAATATTCCCCCATTAAATCAGTGGGTACATTGCCTGCCCCTGCTCGGCAACGCGTAAGTGGCGCCATCACAAGGCGGTTTGTGAGTTCAATCGCACCCAACACCGTGGGTTGTAACAATACAGACGTTTCGCTCATGGGGATCCTCACCTATAGATAAATACATGAATAAATAGCAGGCTATCAAAATAGCAGAGGAATGACAAAATTTCAGCGATTTAACGCGGGCTCAGCCGATACGCGCTGCTGCACCAAAACCCAAGGATTGACCACCACGGCCCACAAATTAGGCTCGCCTTGCGCCCAACATTTCGCGGTGGCCACATCAAGCAAGCCAAACCTGTGCTGTGCCATCCATTGCGCCACTTGGGTTTTATCATCTTCAGCTAACGCAACAGCCGCTGTGATTAAATCCACACTATCGGCGACTTGGATGACTTGCCCACGGGCAAATAAAGGGGCAACGTCCGCCCAAGCTATTTGCGCGGTTTGGCTTAAAAATAAAGCCCATCGATCTTCGGATAAATCACCAATGGGTTGTTGCGAAGCGTTTGAGTGGGGTTCGTTCGTGTTCATCATCATTAATGCCATTAAAGAAGTGATAGAGTGTGCAGCGTTAAAAAGCCTCGCCATAAAAAGCCTTACAATGCGCGGCCGTTCATCCCGTTATTCGAGTGACCATCATGGCTGAATCTGCTCGGCAAAAAAGTAAAAAACAGCGCCTTCGCCATCCTTATGTACGCCATCGCGCCCTAAGCGCAGCAGAAATCCTCGGTGATCATGCATCAAAACGCATGCTTTTGCCCGAAACGGCTTGGGGCTTAAGTGTGCATGAGCTGGAATTACCCTGCGGCGCGCAAACCGACGCTTTGGGTGAGCACGATCAAGAAATTATTTGGCAAATCACAGCGGGCAGCGGTTTAATGATGCTTGGTGCCGAGCAATTTGCGGTCGTGCCCGGCGATGTGATTTATATTCAACCCGATACCGCGTATTCAATCCGCAGCATGGCATCTACGCCCCTTCGGATTAATTGTATCCGCCATGCTCGGTGCTTTTCTTCACCTTAACATTGAGTTTTTTATGCGTATTCAGCGTTCAACCTTTGAATTTTTAGTGATTAGTGCCATTTTGGGCAGCGTTGTTTTAGTCACATCGTTTCTCGGCTATGGGGCGGGCACGCTCGTAATTATGTTGTGGGTCATCGTGATTTTATTTCGACTCAAGCGGAAAACGCCCAAGCAATCAGCCGATCAAACCCCACCCACAGACTCGGCATAAAAATTTGCTCGGTGGCCGTTTTCTTTTCCACCGGTGGCCGCAATGCCCCAACGTAACGGCAGCCCAAACCTTAGGCTGTACGCGGGGCTAACACAGCGCGCACGCGTTCCAAATCTGCGGGGGTATCGACCCCAACCGGTGGGGTGGCCTGCGCCAAAGCAATGGCAATAGATTCCCCCATAGCCAAGGCGCGTAGCTGCTCCAGCTTTTCGGCTTGCTCTAAGGCGGCCATCGGCGTGGCCACAAACCGGCGCAAAAACCCCGCCCGATAAGCATACAAACCCAAATGCCGATACCCCAACACTTGGCCCAATTCGGGCAAGCCATCGCGGTAACAGGGGATGGGCGAGCGTGAAAAATATAAGGCTTGCCCTTGTTGATTCACCACCACCTTAACCGCCGCCGGGTCATGAAATTCATGCGGATCGACAATGGGTACCATAAGCGTGGCGAGTGCGGCTTCGGGGTGATCGCTCAATAATTGCGCCACTTGTCGCAACAAAGCGGGCACCATCAGGGGTTCATCCCCTTGCAAGTTGACGACAATTTGATGATCGGGCAAATCTAACTCGTTAATCACTTCAGCCAAGCGATCGGTGCCCGATTGGTGCTCGGGGCTGGTGAGTACAACCCGCGCCCCAAAGGCTTCAGATGCCTGCAAAACCGCGTCATCATCGGTTGCAATAACAATAAATTGCGCCCCACTTAAGGCCGCGCAATCGTGCACCCAAGCCAACATGGGGCGGCCATGAATATCGGCCAACGGCTTGCCGGGTAATCGGGTTGAGCGCATGCGGGCGGGGATGATAACGCAAAACCCGCTATCACAATCCGGCTGAACGGGCCGCTGGCTCATGGGGCAATAGGCTCGGCCGGATGGGCTTTGCGCAAGGTGTCATATTCCGCATCGGTGATAACGCGGGCATCGGTTTCCAGCATGATCGGAATATCATCACGGATGGGATAAGCCAAGCGCGCCGATAAGGAAATCAATTCCTTCGTGGCCGATTGATAGATCAAAGGGCCTTTGGTGACAGGGCAAACTAAAATTTCAAGCAAACGTTTATCCACAATTATCTCCAAT
>NCFS01000101.1:0-728 GCA_002281295.1 Halothiobacillus sp. 35-54-62
CTCACCGAGGCCATCGCCACGCTCGATCGCCAAACCCGCGCGCAGTTTCGGCAAATTTTTGATGCCGTAAACACCCGCATTGGGCCGTTATTTGCGCAATTATTTGGCGGCGGCGAGGCGCGGTTAAATTTAACCGGCACCGATGAGCTTAACGATGGCTTAGAGCTTATTGCCCGCCCGCCGGGTAAAAAAACCACCCAGCTCTCGCTGTTATCGGGGGGGGAGCGGGCGCTCACCGCCGTCGCGCTAATTTTTGCCTTATTTGAATTAAATCCCGCTCCATTTTGCATCTTAGATGAGGTGGATGCGCCGCTTGATGAGGCCAATGTGGGGCGTTTTTGTGCTATGGTTTCGGCCATGTCGGATCGCGTGCAATTTTTGTTTGTGACCCACAATAAAACCACCATGGCCAGCGCAAATGCCCTCATAGGGGTTACGATGCGCGAAGCGGGTGTCTCGCGGATCGTATCGGTGGATGTGGATCGCGCCGTGCAACTATTAGAGTCTTAAAATATGGAATGGTTACGTTGGGTTTTACTGTTGGTGGGGTTTGCTGCGCTGGCGGCGATAGCTTGGGCTTATTTTCGGCACAAAAGCGAGCACGCCATTGAGCTTGGCAGCGGCCGCACGCAAGCCAATGTCGATGACCCGATAGACGCCCAAATTCGCCACCAAGATTTTGATGAAGCCCTCTCCGCCGTGCGCGCCACCGCCTTGCCCGCTGAGCC
>NCFS01000101.1:747-5919 GCA_002281295.1 Halothiobacillus sp. 35-54-62
CCCCTGCGCTGGCAGCAGCCCACCTTTACCCGTCCAAGCGCAGCGCCTGATGTGTTCAGCCATCCCACCGATGCCGATAGCGCCGAGCACAGCGATGCCGATGGCGTGATTGGCGCGGTTCGCCGCACCGTGCTTGATGCGCCCGCCGATGTGGCCTCCGTGCAGGGCGGGCTGTTTCGCCAGCGCCAAGCCCCGCGTTTTAGCTACCAAGAAAAGCAAGCCCCCGCCGATTTTGAAACCAAGCCCCACCCCCCCGCAGCGCCCGTCGCCGCCCCATTGCCAGTGGTTATTCCTTTATTTGTGGCAAGCTTTGATGGCGGGGCGTTCCCCGGTGCCGCCGTTGAAGATTTAATCGAAGAAATGGGCTTTGAGTATGGCGCCTTCTCGATTTTTCATTACCACAGCGAATTGGGTGAGCCCTTATTCTCGCTGATGAATGGCATTAACCCCGGCACGTTTGATCGCGGTCATGCGGCCAGTTTTGAAACCCCCGTGCTGGCGCTTTTTATGCAAGTGCCGCTGAGCGCGCAGAGCGAAATGCTGATTCTTGATCGCATGATCGATATTGCCCGCGATATGGCCGATCAACTCGGCGGCACGGTGTTAGACGATGCACGTGAACCATTAAGCGCCGAATCGATCGACCGCTACCGTGAGCAACTTCGCTCCTAACCCCAAGGCGCAGCAAAATGGCCCCTTTATTGGCTAATGCCCGCGCCCCGCGCGCCCGCTTAAATGCCCTGCGGGCTGAGATAAACGCCCACAGCTTTCGCTATTACGTATTAGATGCGCCCAGCATTAGTGATGCCGCGTTCGATCAGCTCCTGCGTGAATTACACGCCATCGAAGCCGCCCACCCCGAATGGATTACCCCCGATTCCCCCACCCAGCGCGTGGGCAGCCCCACCTTCACCACAAGTTTTGCGCCCGTGCAGCATGCCCAAGCCATGCTCTCGCTCGATAACGCCTTCACGCCCGCCGAGTGGGATGCGTTTGCCACCCGTGTGCAAGAGCGCCTAGGGCAAAGCACCGAGCCTGTGTTTTCCGCCGAGCCAAAATTTGATGGCTTAGCCATCAACCTTATCTATCGCGAGGGCATTTTGGTGCAGGCCGCCACGCGCGGCGATGGCCAAACCGGCGAAGATGTCACCCTCAACGTGCGCACGCTCGCCAATATCCCGCCGGTATTGCCCGCTATTAGCGCCCCTTTGCTCGAAGTGCGGGGAGAAATCGTACTCACCCATGCCGCGTTTGCCGCGTTAAATGCCGCCGCCGAAGCCGCTGGGGATAAAAAATTTGTTAATCCGCGCAATGCCGCCGCCGGCTCCTTGCGCCAAAAAGACCCGCGCATTACCGCCCAACGCCAGCTGCAATTTTTTGCGTACGGCGTGGGCGCGGCAGAAGGCTTGGCTTTGCCCGCACACCAAATGGCCTTGCTCGATTGGCTCGAAGCCTTAGGTTTTAGCGTTAGCGCCCAGCGGCAACTCTGCGAAAACCGCGCGCAGGTCCAAGCCTATTACACCGACATGCAAGCCCGCCGCCGCACGCTGGCCTACGATATTGATGGGGTCGTTTTTAAAGTAAATTCTCGCGCCGAGCAAGAAGCCTTAGGCTTTGTAGCGCGCGCCCCGCGTTGGGCCATCGCCTATAAATTTCCCGCTGAAGAAGCGGTAAGCCAAGTGCAATCGGTCGATTTTCAAGTAGGGCGCACGGGCGCACTCACCCCCGTGGCGCGCATTGCCCCCGTGTTTGTCGGCGGCGTGACGGTGGCCAACATCACCCTGCACAATATCGATGAAATTACCCGCAAAGACATCCATGTGGGCGATTTTGTCACCGTGCGCCGCGCCGGCGATGTCATCCCCGAACTTGTCGCCGTGCTGCCCGAGCGCCGCCCGCCAAATGCCACCGCCATAAGCTTGCCCAAAACCTGCCCCGTGTGCGGCTCGCAAGTGCTGCGGGTAGAAGGCGAGGCCATTGCCCGCTGTAGCGGTGGGCTCTTTTGCCCGGCTCAACGGCGCGAGGCCATCAAACATTTCGCCAGCCGCAAAGCACTCAACATAGATGGCCTCGGCGATAAATGGGTCGAGTTATTACTCGAACACGGCCTAATCGCCCATGTCGATGACCTATTCAAGCTCACCGTGCCGCAGTTGCTCACCCTGCCGCGCATGGGGGGGAAATCCGCCCAAAATTTAGTCGATGCCATCGAAGCGTCTAAAAACAACAGCTTGCCGCGTTTTTTATACGCGCTCGGCATGCGTGAAGTCGGCGAGGTAACGGCAGGCGCACTGGCCAACCATTTTGGCGCGCTGCAACCCCTCATTAACGCCAGCGTAGATGAACTGCAAACCGTGCCCGATGTAGGCCCCATCGTCGCCCAGCATGTGCACGCATTTTTGCGCCAACCACATAATATTGACGTGATTAACAGCCTCATTATGGCCGGTGTGCGCTGGCCAGCCCCCGAGGCCAAAGCCGCCAACTTGCCCCTAAGCGGCCACACCTACGTGCTCACCGGCACCTTAAGCACACAAACCCGCGAAGAAGCCGCCGCACGCCTACAGGCCTTGGGCGCCAAAACCAGCAGCAGCGTATCAGCCAAAACCACCGCCCTTATCGCCGGTGAAGCCGCCGGCTCAAAACTCAGCAAAGCCCAAGCCCTCGGCGTGCCCGTACTCGATGAGACCGCCTTACTGCGCCTGCTCGAACACAGCACACGCGCTTAACGCCGCACACCACACCCCCCACCCCAACCCCTCCCCCACAAGGGGGGAGGGGCTTTAATGCCCGTCTTACCGCCCCAACCCCTGTGCCGGAAGGGGCTTGCTCGTGCGCCCCGATAAAAGAGTGGGAGCCAAAGGGCGGGAGTTAAAACCCACACGCCAAGATAGGCAAAAAAAGCACTAACAGCACCAAGATGGGCGAAAAGCCCCGCCCCCCTTGTGGGGGAGGGGTTGGGGAGGGGGGCTCGCCGCTCAGGGTCGATTGGTCACATCCGCCTCAAGCAACAAGCGAACATAGCGCGTGTACGGTATCCCTTTAGCCTTAGCTTTGGCCTTTAAAGCATCAAGCAAGGTTTGCGGCAAACGCATATTGAGCGCCGCCGCTTTAGGCTCAAACTCAAAGCGCATGGGCTTAAAGCCAGATAAGTCATAGTCAGAAAGGTCTGCCGAATCTACAAATTGTTCCGCCTCTGCATCACTGGCCAGTGGTGGCATGGGTTTAGATGGGACGCTCATAATGGTTAATCTCCTTTTGGTGCATAAAGCGGGCGCTGATTGGGCGGAGCCGAGTTATTGCGCCCACCTTGCGCAACATAAAAACCAGAAAAACATAGCGCCCCGCCGCCGTTTTGCCGATAGCGCGCATGCGGGGTTCGTCTGGGTGCGCATCAGGCAAAATGGCAGGCGTACCCAACAAAACCTGCTCAATTTCCTCACGAGAAACGCCGTGCTTGCCGCACTTAGGCCAGTTGCCTTCATCCCAATCGAAGCCGGTTATTCTCATGTTTTTATTATACACATTTGTCTTTACGTTAAAGCACCCCTACCCCAACCCTCCCCCATGGAGGGGGAGGGAGTCAAAGCACCCCCACCCAAGGTGGGCAAAAAAAGCGCTAACAGCGCCAAGGGGGGCAAAAAGCCCCGCCCCCCTTGTGGGGGAGGGGTTGGGGAGGGGGGGTAACGTTAAACGAAGGTGCCGCTAAGAACCCCCCAACCCTCCCCCATAAAGGAGGAGGGAGTTAAAGAACCCCCACCCCAGCCCTCCCCCATGAAGGGGGAGGGAACTTAAGCACCCCGCGCCAAGATGGGCAAAAACACCCCCACCATCGTAAATTTTATGGCGCACATTACCTAACTCGGTGCGTGGTGCATTATCCTTACACCCAAACTTAACGCACGGCGCCCGTGCCCCTATTGAAGCCTGCCCTATGCCCCTGATGACGCTCGACCACATCCGCCACCTAGCCGCGCACGACATGAGCCAAGTGGATGCCGTGATTCAAACCCAGCTCGCCTCCGATGTTGCGCTCATCAATCAGCTCTCCGGATACATTATTCAGGCGGGCGGCAAGCGTTTTCGGCCGATGGTGCTGGTGCTGGCGGCGCGCGCCTTGGGTGAACCCTCGCCGTGGGCTGCGCAAATGGCCGCCGTGGTTGAGCTCATTCACACCGCCACCTTACTGCACGATGATGTGGTGGATGAATCCACCCTACGGCGCGGGCGCGATACCGCCAATGCCTTATTTGGCAATGCCGCCTCCGTGCTTACTGGCGATTTTCTCTATTCCCGCGCGTTCGAGATGATGGTAGCCGTGCAGCAGCCCCGCGTTATGGCGATTTTAGCCGCAGCCACCAATCGCATTGCCGAGGGCGAAGTGCTCCAGCTGATGAACATGGGCGATCCCGATGTCGATGAAGCGCGCTATCTTGATGTGATTGTGCGCAAAACCGCCACCCTGTTTGAAGCCGCCACCCAGCTTGCGGCCGTGTTAGCCTGCCAGCCGCCCGAAGTTGAGCAAGCATTGGCGGCTTATGGCCTGCATTTAGGCACCGCGTTTCAGCTTATTGATGATGCGCTCGATTACACCGGCGATGAAGCCCACACCGGCAAGCATATCGGCGATGATTTAAGTGAAGGCAAGCCCACCTTACCGTTAATAATTGCCATGCAGCGGGGCGATCCCGCCACGCGGGCGCTCATTCGCCGCGCCATAACCGAGCAAGATGCTCGCAACCTGCCTGAAATTATTACCGCCATACACCACACCGGCGCCCTCGCGCACACCACAGCCCAAGCCCAGGCCCAGGCCGAATTAGCCCAAGCTGCGCTGGCCGCACTGCCCGAAAGCCCCTACAAAACGGCGCTAATCGGTTTGGCGAATATCGCCGTGCAGCGCGATCATTAACCCATGGTCTGCTCGTGTTTTGTACTGTTACATGTCACAATTTGCGTTGGCGGCACATGAATAAAAAGAGGTAGCGCATGAGAGTGACAACGACAGAACGAGTAAAAAAATATCGCGCCGGATTACGCGCATCGGGTTTACGCCCTGTGCAAATTTGGGTACCTGACACCCGCAGCCCTGGTTTTTCGCAAGAATGCGGGCGCCAATCACAATTAGTCCGGCAAGCCGATGCGGCTGATTTAGCCTTGTCAGAATTTATG
>NCFS01000018.1 GCA_002281295.1 Halothiobacillus sp. 35-54-62
CCCGGCTGGCCTGCGACCTCCGAGCGCCATTCGACCATCGACCTGACCATCGCAAGCTCGCGGGCATCCCGCGACAGCTTCTCCAGCTCACGGTGGGTCCTGCCGCGCTCGCGCAGATAATACTGCCCCCATCGGATAAAGGTCAGTATGTCAAACAGCGTCGAAAATTGACCACCCAACAGCGTCCAATTTTGACCAGGGTATCAGGCTGATTTCTTGCGCTGTTTGAAGCGGTAGGAGTCGTTGCCGGTTTCAAGGATGTCGCAGTGGTGGGTGATGCGATCGAGCAGAGCTGTGGTCATTTTTGCGTTGCCGAATACGTTGACCCATTCACCGAAGCTGAGGTTAGTGGTGATGATCAGCGAGGTCTTCTCATAGAGCTGGCTGATGAGGTGGAAGAGCAAAGCACCGCCCGACTCAGGGAAGGGTAGATAGCCAAGTTCATCGATGATCACCATATCAATCAGGGTGAGTTGTCGGGCCAGGATGCCCGCCTTGCCTTGTTGCTTTTCCTTCTCCAGCAGATTGACCAGATCCACGGCATTGTAGAAGCGCACCCGCTTGCTCTGCTGAACGGCAGCGACACCCAGGGCGGTGGAGAGATGGGTCTTGCCGGTACCGGTGCCACCGACGAGGATCAGGTTATGAGCGGTGTCGAGGTAACCGCCCTGGGCGAGCTGTTCGATCCGAACCTGGGACAGCGGGGATTCCTGCCAGTCAAAGCCGCCGAGATCCCGGTGCATGGGAAAGCGTGCGGCCTTAAGCTGGTAGGCCAGACTACGGGCTTGGCGGTCGGCCTGTTCGGCATCCAGCAGGCGCAGCAGCATGCCTTCGGGTGAGAGCGGCTGTCGGGGAGATTCGGCCCGCAATTCCCGCCAGGCCTCGACCATACCGTACAGCTTCAGTGCCTTCAGGCGGCACAGGTGGTTGGACTCAGACATGGCATCCTCCCAGCAGGCTGTCATAGCGACCGCAATTGGCGGTCGGCTCGTTGCGCAGGATCAGGGCGACAGGAACCTCCATGATCGGACGATGCATCGGTTCGGTCAGACGGCGTAACTCGTTGAGCACCACCGAGGCATGGGGGTGTCCATGCTCCAAGGCCAACTGACAGGCCACATCAAGTGCTTCGAGCCCGCTGCTACGGGCGGCCAGCAACAGATCGGTGAAGGCCCGGTCACCCTTGGGCTGCTTGAGCAGAAAGGTCCGCACCGCCATGATGGCCAAAGGTAGCTGCCATTCGATGAAGGGCTGACCATGCCTCAGTGCCCCGGGCTTGGTTTCGAGGATCGGCACATAGTGCCAGGGCTGGCAGGCCAGTTGATCCCGCCCAAACAGGCGCTCATGTTCGGCAATCATCTCCCCCTCGGCCGCGACCCGCACATGAGTGGCGCTGATGCGCACTGAAACCACTTTGCCCGCCCAGGTGGCCGGTACGCTGTAGCGATTGCGATCGACTGAGATGAGACAGGTACTGGACACTCGTAGCGGTTGTTCGACATAACCATGGAACGGCATGCTGATCGGCCGCAGCGCCGGTCGCTCCGCAGCCCAAGCCTCGGCGATGGTCCCCTGCTTGTCAGGATGCACTCGCTCGGCCAGCTCACGGCATCGCTGCTCAAGCCAGGCGTTCAGTTCCTTGAAGTCGGCAAAGCGAGGCGTCGGGGTGAACAACCACTCCCGAATATTGCCCACCTGCCCTGATTGATCAACTTGGCGACCTGCCCCTTCTCCCAGCCCCAGGCAGGCGTACAAGCCACCGGCTCGAACAGGTAATGATTGGCCAGCGCCAGAAAGCGCCGGTTGAACTGGCGCTCCTTGCCGCTGAATACCGCATCGACCACCGTCTTGAGGTTGTCGTAGACCATCTTCTGTGGCGCTCCGCCGAAGAAGGCGAACGCCCGGTCATGGGCATCCAGTACCATCTCCTGCGTCTCACGGGGATAGGCGACCACGAACATCGCCCGGCTGTGAGTCAGCCGAAAGTGCGCCAGCTTGATCGTCTGACTCACGCCACCGAGAACCACATGCTCGTAACTCCAGTCGAACTGACCGACCTCGCCGGGTGCAAACGACAGCGGTACAAAGGCCTGTATGACGGTGCCACGCACCGAAGCCGCCGTCTTCCACGCCTTCACATGGCGCTGAACACTGTCATACGCCCCATGATAGCCCTCCGCCTGCAAGCCCTCGAACAACCGACGGGCGGTGCGGCGCCGTGCCTTGGGCAAGGCCGCATCCAAGGCCAGCCATTGCTCAAGCAGGACTGAGAAAGGCCCGAGTTGCGGTTTGGGTTGGGCTGATCGTCGATAGGCCGGTTCGGCCAGAATGCCAAGATACTTCTTGACCGTATTACGCGAGAGATTCAAAGAACGGGCGATGGCACTGATGCTTTCCCCGCCTACGTGATGTCGACGGCGAATTTTGCCGATGGTTTCCATGCAAAGCACTCCAGGATGACCTCCGCCAAAACGGCGGAGTGTGGCACAACCGGGGGTGGTCAAATTTGGACGCTGTTTCCCGCGGATTCCTGCTCACTTTTGCACGCTGTTTTACAGCCAAGATGCAGCGAGCGGAACTGGACACGGTTGAAGCGTTCGATGCGCTCGGATTGAAACAAGATGTATGCAGTTATGACGATGCTGTGCAGATGTTACATCTCATCGGTATCGACTCAGTTCGGCTCATATCGAACAACCCCCGAAAGCTGCGATATCTGGAGACGAATGGAATCCGTGCTGAATTCGTGAACACACATTGGGCTTCCCCCGATTCACGGACACACAGTTAAGCTCGATGGACTTCCCTCTGACCTTTTTACGGACGGTTGTGAAAACGGGGTAGAACCCATCTTCGGGGTAGAACCCTATCTTCATGGGTAGTGTTGCGGAGGGAATAGTGTGTGGTGGATTAAGACCTCTACCAATTAACCGAACCGTCACTAGTTCGACGTCCGAACCGACCCGCCCTGCTTAACCGGTGTCAGAGACGTTTTCCTCCCCTCAATGGTATTTTTGTGTTGCGTACGCTCAACCACACGCGCCACATCAGCGGCTTCAGCTTCGACCAAAATACAGCCGCGACCAGAGCGACGTTTGCCATAATGTACTTGGTGCGTGCTAGTCACCGCATGCCCCATAAGTGCCGCGATAACCTCTGGCGCAAGACCTGCTGATTTGGCATCTGCTGCAAACTGATGTCTAGCGCTGTACAAACTGGGCTGCTTTTTGCGCCGTGGCCATAGTGCCCGTGTCGCTCGCCATAGCGCCAGTCGGCAACCTTCATACACTTCAGTAAATTCTCCGATCTGAACGGTGCGGATGAACTCAAGCAACGCCTCCTGTCCAGCGCCAGTTAGATTCACATGCACCGTACGCTCAGGTCCGTGGGCACGGTGCTCATCGTATTTGGCGTTGTGCACGCGTAGGATCACCTCTTTTTCATCCTGATGTGCCCCAACGAACTGCCACTCAATCGGACGCAACCCCGTCATGAGCCCCCAAACCAGCCATTGGCCCGTCATTATGTCCCAACGCCCCCCGTGCTCGCCAAGGTGTTTGACCAAGGCATCCATGTCGGCATTCTTCAGTGTTTTGCTCTTGTAAGATGAAGTGCGGGCGGGTAGATCGTGTCGATCCTGAATAGCTAAAGGCTGCTCCATCAGCCTAGCGTGCAATGATGACGCATCCGGTACATTCTGCAGATACAGGACATACACCACGGCTGCACGATATTGTCGCCAGGTTGCCGGACGTAAGGCGGGGCGGCATGATTCCAGCCAGGCAATAAAGCCCGGCCATTCTGGTGCTAAATTCTTACGGGCATAACGTGCCCAGAGTTGCTCCCAGCGCTTGAGGTAGGCTGCGGATGTTTTTTCTCCTCCCCCTGTTACTGTTCGCACAGTCACACTTCGTCCTGTTTGCGTAAATTCTTCCATTACCGAACCGAGAAACGAGGTTCCCTTTCGACCGCAAAGCGCGATTCTGAGTCAGAATCCGCGGATACTGGGGTAAGTTTCCGCCGCCGTATTGGCTTCTGCCAGGTCTCAAAACCATATGGGGGCAAAGAGTCGCGGTAATCCTCCAGACTCCAGCGCTCATGAACCTCCCCATCCTCATCACTCACCATCTGCGGTTGAGGGATAAGCGGATTGTCGATACCCAGAATACAGCCGATGAGATCTGCTTCATCCGGTTCATTGACGTCGACCCAAGCATGTAGGTGCCGAGCAAAGAGGCGCCATAATTTACCATTGAGCCAAGCATCGCACGCTTCCGGGTCATCGACTTTTTTAGCCCACCAATTAGCCAGTGCGCCGGCATCTAGGTCGTCCAGACCGTTATTCTCCACCTCGTAAAGTCGCAGAAGCACCGCACTCATTGCCGTGGGGCATTGCATAATATTTTCTTGAGACATGATGACACCTCGGTCAATAATGATTACACGATGACTGTAATCATTTTTAAGCCAAAAGGGAAGCCCTCTGAATTCAGGTCAAATATAGAGAGAGGGTAGTTCAGTCGGAGGGTGGTTCGATATGCGGTATGGCGGTCTCGATGCGCACGGCATCGAGTAATCGTTCTACGACATCCTGCCGCTCAATGCCCCAGAGGAGCGAAAGTGCGTCCAGGCGTGATATAGAAGCTGGTGACAAAAACAGGTTTACTTGAGTGCGCTCACCTTCTGCCAGGCGTGCGCGACGACGGCGCTGAGCAAGACGGACTTGCTCACGGCGACGTTGGCGGGGATCTTCTTCGTTGAGTGACATTAGCGCATTGTACATTAGCGGACGTTATCGGAAAGATGACAGTCATCAATTCAAGGACTCAGAGGCTGTGATTTCTATTCAAATTTGGAGCTGAGTATTCATCTGGTCTTATGGCCAAACGGATGTGAATCGGGAAGAATAGATCGGGCATCAAAGATCGCGCCCAACCTTGCTCATAAACCACCGGTTTGCTTTTGCAAGGCGATGTGGGCTGATGGTGCATTTTTTCACCGGGTAAGATCAGCGGTAAGATAGATCAAGGGGTGAAATGAAAAAAGCCCATGAAATCATGGGCTTAATCATCGCATATGGCGGAGAAAGAGGGATTCGAACCCTCGATAGAGTTTCCCCTATACACCCTTAGCAGGGGTGCGCCTTCAGCCACTCGGCCATTTCTCCACGGGCGTGCGTATTTTGGTGTTGAGGATATTCGATGGATGCTGAGATCAGCGCCTTCAAACTCTTGCTCTTCGGTTAAGCGAATGCCGACAAATCGTTTCAGCAGACCGTAGATAACAGCACCCGAAATCAGCGCAATCACGATAGCGAGTAAGGTGCCGATGAGTTGTGCTGTAAAGCTTACGCCCCCAACGCCGCCAAGCGCTTTAAGCCCGAATATGCCTGCCGCGAGCGCCCCCCAGACACCACACACGCCATGGAGCGACCAAACACCCAGTACATCATCAATTTTGAGGCGATTCTGCACGAAGGTGAACAGCCATACAAATAAGCCGCCCGCAATTAAACCGGTGGCGAGCGCTCCTATGGGGTGCATCACATCGGAGCCGGCGCACACGGCAACCAAGCCGGCCAGTGGGCCATTGTGCAGAAAACCTGGGTCATTTCGACCGACCACGAGGGCAGATAAGATGCCGCCCACCATCGCCATGAGCGAGTTGACGGCCACAAGCCCCGATATGCCTTCAATATTTTGGGCCGACATGACGTTAAAACCGAACCAGCCCACCGTGAGAACCCATGAACCGAGCGCTAAAAAGGGGATATTGGAAGGGGGGTGCGCAAAAATCTCACCATTTTTGCCGTAACGCCCATGCCGAGAACCCAGCAACCAAACGGCGGCGAGGGCAATCCAACCGCCCATGCCATGCACGACCATGGAGCCTGCATAATCATGAAAGGCCGCACCGAATTGGTGGGTTAGCCAGGCTTGAAAACCGAAATTATTATTCCAAATCAAGCCCTCATAAAAGGGATAAACAAGGGACACGATGATAAACGTGGCCACGAGTTGTGGATAAAATTTAGCCCGCTCAGCAATGCCACCGGAAATAATGGCGGGAATGGCGGCGGCGAATGTCAGCAGAAAGAAAAATTTAACCAGTTCATGGCCATGATCGACCGTGAGCGCGCTCGCCGATTCCCAAAAACCAATATGGTAGGCTACGTAATAGCCAATAAAGAAATAGGCAATGGTGGAAACGGCAAAGTCCGCCATGATTTTAGCGAGGGCATTCACTTGATTTTTACGCCGGACGGTGCCCACCTCTAAGAAAGCGAACCCTGCGTGCATTGCCAGCACCATGACGGCGCCTGCCAGTACAAACAACACATCGATGGCGCTAATTAACGATTGGGTTTCCATACGTCCCTCAAGGCTCAATTGACAACACAAAGCAAGAAGCCGACTGATCGGCCGGCTTCGTTTTAAAACATTTTAATTCGGTTTAATCCAGTTCAGGCGCGGGGTGATCCCCTTCGTGGGCATTGCCTTCGTTTTTAATGCGTTGGTAAATTTCCTCGCGATGCACAGAGACATCTTTGGGCGCGTCTATCCCGATACGAACTTGATTCCCTTTAATGCCGAGCACAGTGATGGAGACATCGTCACCGACTCTGAGCACTTCTCCAATTCGACGCGTTAAAATCAACATAGATCAACACTCCTTATTTTGTCCACTTTTGCGAAGCAGGGCAAAAGTTGTAAAATTAAATTCCCAAAAACATGAGCCTAAGCAAAATCTCTAGCGTGTGAATGCGCCGGCTTCTTCAAGATTAAACGCATCATGTAGCGTTCGCACTGCCAACTCTAAATACTTGTCATCGACCACCACAGAAATTTTTATCTCAGAGGTGGAAATCATGCGAATGTTGATTTGCTCATCCGCCAATACCTTGAACATTTTGGCAGCAATGCCCGCATGGGAACGCATACCCACGCCGACCAGTGATATTTTTACAATTTTAGGGTTCCCCGATATTTCACGCGCGCCCAATTTTTCGGCCTCGGCGCGCAAAATATCTAAGGTTTTATCGTAATCGCCGTGCTGCACCGTGAAGGTGAAATCGGTGGTGTTATCGACGCCCACATTTTGCAAAATCATATCGACTTCAATATTAGCAGCTGCAACCGGCCCTAAGATAGCATAGGCAATGCCGGGGCTATCGGGCACGCCTTTGATTGTGAGCTGTGCTTCATCTCGATTAAAAGCAATGCCTGATATAACCGCCTGTTCCAAAATTTCATCCTCCAAGGTAATCAGCGTGCCAGGGCCATCCACAAAGGATGACAATACGCGCAATGGGACATTATATTTTCCAGCAAATTCAACCGAGCGAATTTGCAATACCTTTGAGCCTAAGCTGGCCATCTCCAACATTTCTTCAAAGGTGATTTTATCCAAGCGGCGCGCACGGGGTTCTACCCGGGGGTCGGTCGTATAAACCCCATCCACATCGGTATAAATTTGGCATTCATCCGCTTTCAATGCCGCAGCCAAGGCGACCGCTGAGGTATCAGAACCACCCCGACCCAAGGTGGTAATGTCGCCCTCGGCATTCACACCTTGGAAGCCTGCGACCACCACTACGCGACCTGCGGCGAGATCGGCCATGATCGATTGCGTTTCAATAGCCTGAATTCGAGCCTTATTGAAGGCACTGTCGGTCAGGATTTTTACTTGGGCGCCCGTATAAGAGCGCGCACATTGCCCACGCGCCTCAAGCGCCATGGCCAGTAGCGCGGTGGTCACCTGTTCGCCCGTAGATACCAGCACATCCAGTTCCCGCTCGCTGGGGCGTGCTTGTATTTCTTTGGCTAAACCGATAAGGCGGTTGGTTTCACCGCTCATAGCCGAAACCACCACCACGATGGAATCTCCCGCTTGTCGCGCACGAATGACGCGCTCAGCCACGGCTGAAATACGCTCAACGCTGCCAACGGACGTGCCACCATACTTTTGGACGATTAAAGCCATGCCTGTTTGAAACCTGGTTTTTAGAAGCGATTAAAAATAGCCGCGCAGTCTACTTAAATTAAGCACGGGTTGCACGCATCAAGTTGTTACACAACGGTCATATCAGCGAAAGTTGAAAGAGGGGCATCTTTTAAAGACAAAACTGAAATTATATTCACGAAAACCCCCTTTAATGCCCCGCGCAGGCCATTAAACGCGCGCACTTAGCGCGGCTTCTAACCAAACTTTGGCATTAATGAGCGCTTGCTCGAGGTGCTCGGGTTGGGTGCCCCCCGCTTGAGCCATGTCTGGCCGGCCACCGCCTTTTCCGCCCACGGCAAGCGCGGCGATATTAACTAAATCGCCCGCCTTAATTCGGCCGGTTAGGTCTTTACTCACCCCGGCGATTAATCGCACTTTACCGTCGTCGATGCTCGCGAGCAGAACAGCCGAGGTGCCCAATTTATTTTTAAGTTGATCCACCATATCGCGCAATGTATTGGCATCGGCATTCGGCAATTGGGCGACCAAGAACTTAGCATCCCCCACAGAGATCGCCGCTTGCAACAAATCCCCCCCCGCTTGCGCGGCCATGTGCGACTTAAGCTCGGCTAGTTCACGCTCCAGCTCTCGGTTGCGCGCCACCACCTGCCCGACCCGGCTAATAACCTCTTGGCGCGTACCGCGCACCAGCTGCGCTATTTCGCCTAAGGTGATTTCATTTTGCGTCAGTAGCGCGAGTGCCGTCGCCCCCGTGACGGCTTCAATCCGCCGCACGCCTGCGGCCACGCCCGTTTCTGAGACAATTTTAATTAAACCCAAATCACCCCCGCGACGAGCATGGGTGCCGCCACACAGTTCCATTGAGAAAGGCCCTATCGCGACCACACGCACCACATCGCCATATTTCTCGCCAAACAGAGCCACCGCACCAGCGGCACGCGCTTCATCGATGGGCAGTTCTCGGGTTTCTACGGGGTGGTTTTCACGGATTTGGGCATTAACTATTTGCTCAATTTCGCGCAACTGTGCATCGGTGATGGGTTCGGGCTGTGAAAAATCAAACCGCAAGGATTCGGCACTCACACGGGAACCTTTTTGGTGAACATGCGCGCCCAGTACTTGACGAAGCGCGGCATGTAAGAGGTGGGTGGCCGAGTGGTTGAGCCGAATCGACGCGCGGCGCGCCGCATCAATCACCGCATCAGCGCTATCGCTTAGGTGGATTCGCCCCTCGATGACCTCGCCTAGATGCAGGAAGTTTGCGCCTTGCTTTTGGGTATCGGTCACAAGGAATCGCCCTGTGGCCGTGGCAATCACGCCGCTATCACCCACTTGGCCGCCAGATTCTGCATAAAACGGGGTGTGATCGAGCACCAACACGCCGGCCTGCCCTGCTTCAAGCGCTTCAACTGCCGCGCCATCATGCACCAGTGCCACAATTTTGCCCGTTGCTTGTTCTTGGGTATAACCTTCAAAACACGTTGATGTGGCGACATCCACCACATGGGTTTGTTGCGAAAATTGGCTTGCGGCACGCGATTGGGCACGGCGTTCGGCCATCGCGTGCTCAAAACCTGCTTCATCCAAAAGCAAGCCGCGCTCTCGGGCAATATCGGCTGTTAAATCGAAGGGGAAACCGTGGGTATCATAGAGCTTAAAGACGACGTCACCGGCTATCGTGGCACCCGCAGGTAAATCAACCAACTCGGCATCAAGAACTTGCATGCCGGATGCGAGGGTTTGTAAAAAACGCTCTTCTTCGGCACGCAGCACCCGCTCGACTTCGGCCTGATTTTGCGTTAACTCGGGATAGGCTGCGCCCATCACCGCAACCAAGGGCGCCACCAAGCGAAAGAAAAAGGGGTCATCGACGCCCAATTTATGGCCATGCCGCGCGGCACGCCGAATAATCCGCCGCAGCACATAATCTCGGCCTTCATTACCGGGGCGAACCCCATCAAGAATCAAAAAGGCGCATGAGCGGATGTGATCGGCTAATACTTTCAATGAGTTAGCCGAACGATCAGGCGCTTGGGTTATGGCTTGGGCGGCATCAATGAGGTGGCGAAAAATATCGATATCATAATTGCTATGCACACCTTGCAAGATGGCAGCTAATCGCTCCATGCCCATACCGGTATCGACCGATGGCTTGGGTAATGGGGTTAATTGGCCACTTTGAGCCCGATCGTATTGCATGAACACGATGTTCCAGATTTCGATAAATCGGTCCCCATCTTCATCGGGCGAACCCGGTGGGCCGCCAGGAATATGCGCCCCATGATCGTAAAAAATCTCCGTGCACGGGCCGCAAGGGCCGGTATCCCCCATCTGCCAAAAATTATCGGAGCCGCCTGCGGGCTTATCCCCAATGCGGCGGATTTTTTCAGCAGAGAGCCCGATTTCATCGCGCCAAATGGCATACGCCTCGTCATCGGTGTGGTACACCGTCACCAAGAGGCGCTCTGGCGGTAATTGCAGCGTTTTGGTTAGAAAATCCCACCCGAATCGAATCGCTTCTGATTTGAAGTAATCGCCAAAACTAAAATTACCCAGCATTTCAAAAAAAGTGTGATGCCGTGCGGTGTAACCGACGTTTTCTAAATCGTTGTGCTTGCCGCCCGCCCGCACGCAACGCTGGCAGGATACGGCGCGGGGATTAGCGCGATGCTCCAGCCCCAAAAAGGCATCTTTGAATTGCACCATGCCCGCATTGGTAAATAACAAGGTGGGGTCATGCGCGGGAATTAAAGACGATGAGGGCACAATCTCATGGCCTTGGGCATGGAAGAAGTCCAGAAAAGCGGTGCGCAATTCAGCAGTAGTTTTCATCATGAGGGGATTACAAAGTCAAAGGGTTAAGATTCAATGCCTGCGAGTGTACCGGAAAGCGGTGCGCATTGAATATCACAATGCATGCGATAGCGCAGCTTTACGCCGGATCACCCTAACGAATTAAGAACGAACTTAAGTTAGGGCGGCGCATCGGGCCAAAATGCACTCGCCTCTCGGGCTTGTTCGGGTGAAAAACCGCGATTGAGCAAATGCCGATAACGGTGCAACAATGCCGCACGATCATCGGCAGGTTGTTGATAATGCCGCGCCACTTGGCGTTGCGCGCAGGCGAGCCAATCCACATCGGCCTCGGCTATTACCTCGGCCACACACGCACTGGCAACCCCGCGTTGACGCAGTTCTGCCCGGATGGCCATTAAGCCGTAGCCGCGCGCCACGCGCATCCGAAGGTAGGCGTCCGCATAACGAGAATCTGACTGCCAACCTTGCGCGGCAAGCCGTTCGATCACCGCATCAATCACATCGGAACCAAACCCCCGAAGTGAGAGCTTTTGCTTGAGCTCAAAGGCGCTATGTTCTCGCCGCGTGAGCAACCCCAGCGCGATTTTTTCTGCCGCCGCCGAAGTATTAACTAGCGCAAGAGAGGGACGCATCACACGCTAGAAGCAATTACTCATCGCTGCCGGGCATTTCGTCATCGTCTACCGGCCGTGCGGCCGCTTTACTTGAGCTACCGCCGGCCAGAATTTGCGCGCGCAACTTGGCCTCGATCTCATCGGCAAGCTCAGGGTGCTCAACGAAATACTGGCGCGCATTATCTTTGCCTTGGCCTAAGCGAATATCACCGCAAGAATACCAAGCGCCGGCTTTTTGAATCAGGCCATGCACGGCGGCCAAATCAATCAACTCCATCAAGCGCGAAATGCCCTCGCCATACAAAATGTCCACATCGACCACTTTGAACGGCGGTGCCATTTTGTTTTTTACGACTTTAATTCGGGTTTGATTACCAATAATTTCTTCGCCTTTTTTCACGGCACCCACGCGACGAATATCCAACCGCACAGACGCATAAAATTTGAGCGCATTGCCGCCGGTCGTGGTTTCAGGGCTGCCATAACTCACGCCAATTTTCATACGAATCTGGTTAATGAAAATGACCATGCAGTTGGTACGCTTAATATTGCCCGTGAGTTTACGCAAGGCTTGGCTCATGAGACGCGCTTGCAAACCGACATGGGTGTCGCCCATTTCGCCTTCAATTTCAGCCTTCGGCACAAGGGCTGCCACCGAATCAATGACCACCACATCCACCGCGCCTGAGCGCACCAACATATCGGTAATTTCGAGCGCCTGCTCGCCGGTATCTGGCTGGCTCACCAATAAGTCATCGACATTTACGCCCAATTTTTGGGCATAAGTTGGGTCGAGCGCGTGCTCGGCATCCACAAACGCACACACGCCGCCTGTTTTTTGCGCTTGGGCGATCACTTGCAAGGTAAGCGTGGTTTTACCCGAGGATTCCGGGCCGTAAATTTCAACGACGCGGCCTCGGGGCAAGCCACCAATACCCAGTGCCGCATCCAGCGCAATGGAACCGGTGCTCACGACGGGCACATCGACGCCAGCCGTATCGTTCATCCGCATCACAGCGCCTTTGCCAAATTGGCGCTCAATTTGACTTAAGGCGGCCGTGAGGGCTTTTTTACGATTTTCGTCCATGGGGTACCTTTAATAAAATAGTGTTAGCAGAAAATAAAAATCAAGAACCTTAGCCCATCACGCGGGCCATGCGCCGTAACGCTTCTTGCAGCGCGCTCATACTGGTGGCATAACTCAAGCGAAGGTATCCCGGTGCACCAAAGGCGGTACCCGGCACCACCGCCACCCCGGCTTGTTCAAGCAAAAGCTCACTCAAAGCCACATCATCGGCAAGCTTGAGGCGCGAAATGACCGCACTCACATCAGGAAAATTATAAAACGCGCCTTGGCTTGGCAGGCACACCACATCACGAATTTCATTAAGCCGCGCCACGACAAAATCATGGCGCGCTTTAAATGAGCGCACCATCATTTGAATTTCAGACTGATCGCCTTCAATCGCCGCCTGCGCCGCCACTTGAGCGATAGAGCACGCGCCCGAGGTGCTCTGGGATTGAATCATGCTCATGGCTTTGATAATGGGCAGAGGGCCTGCCGCATAACCAATGCGCCATCCGGTCATTGCATACGCCTTGCTCACGCCGTTCAGCACAATAATGCGGGGCAGCAAATCAGGGGCTACCATGGCGATATTCGAGAAGGGTTCATCGGACCAAAGAATTTTCTCGTACATATCATCGGTTGCAATCAACACCTGGGGATGCGCACGCAACACCTCGGCCATAGCCGCCCAATCGGCTCGCGTATACGCCACGCCCGTGGGGTTAGAGGGGCTGTTGAGCATCACAATGCGGGTTTTTTCAGTCAAGGCAGACGCCAGCTGCGCGGGTGTGATTTTAAAACCTTGATTTTGCCCCGCCAACACAATAACGGGCTCGCCACCGGCCAATAACACCATATCGGGGTATGAAACCCAGTAGGGCGCGATCACAATTACCTCGTCCCCAGGATTAAGCACCGCCTGAAATAGGTTGTAGATGCTTTGCTTACCGCCGGTCGATACGATAATTTCATTGGGTGCGTACTGAAGCCCTTGATCATCCTGCAAACGCTTGGCAATGGCTTGGCGCAAGCTTAAAATCCCTTCAACGGCCGTGTACCGAGTAAAACCGGCATTAATGGCCTCAATAGCAGCTGCGCGAATCGGCGCGGGGGTATCAAAATCGGGCTCCCCTGCCCCCAAGCTAATAATATCGCGGCCCTGCGCTTTTAATTCAGCAGCTTTTGCCGCCACAGCCAAAGTGGGCGATGGGCGCACGCGGCGCACCCGGTCTGAAAGGATCATGATCGAAAAAAACTCCTCAGGATTGCGCGGTAGGCCACGCGCAATAAAAATCCCGCACAAAAAACACCAATTAAATAGCCCGACATGGTACCGAAATCGCGCTGAGGCGGGTAGCCGCTTTTAAATTTCTGCCACGGGCACGGGGCTTAAATCTCGAACGCGACGAAACTCAAATAAACACACCGCCGCCGCCACCGAGACATTCAAGCTTTCAACGGGCGCACGCATCGGGATGTAGATTAATTGATCGCAATGCTCCTGGGTTAAGCGGCGCAAACCCTCGCCCTCGCTCCCCATCACCAAGGCCACCGGCTCTGCGGCGAAATCGGTTTCATATAAGCTAACCATCCCACCGCCTGCAGCGCCCACAATCCAAATGTGCCGCTCTTTAAGCTCGCCTAGCGTGCGCGCTAAATTGGTTACTTGAATAAAGGGCACGCGCTCGGCCGCGCCCGAAGCCGATTTGCGGGCGGTTGGCGTTAACCCCACCGCCCGATCTTTTGGTGCAATCACGGCATGCACACCGGCCGCCTCGGCACTGCGAAGACAGGCGCCCAAGTTATGGGGGTCGGTTACGCCATCGAGTACTAACAAAAACGCGGGCTCTTTCAAGCCATCAAGCAGGGCAAATAAATCGTGCTCATTGCCCGCCGGCGCAGGCTGATAACGCGCCAATACCCCTTGATGCCGTGCCAATTCTTTATCGGCCCGCACCCGATCCATAAATACTTTTTCGGGCGCCTCTTCAACCGACACCCCTTGATTTTGCGCCAACTGGCGCAAGAGCTGCACGCGCTTATCTTGCCGGCCCTGCTCGAAAATCACTGACAAAACCCGCGCAGGATCGTGCTGTAAAGCGGCTTCAACCGCATGAAAACCGCTGAGCCATTGCGTTGTGGCTGGGGCGCGACGATCAGCCATGCTTAGCGCGCCTCGTCGTCGCGCGGAGGCGTGCGCTCGGCAACCGATTCGGATGTTGTCGCCACGGGCGCGGGTGACGGGGTGGGCTGGGTGGCTAAAGGCTCGCCCGCCAACGCTGGTTCAGCCGAACCATCGGCAGACGCGCCCGACTCATCCGTTGGCTTTTTGCGGCGCCGGCGGCGAGGTTTGCGTTTCTTTTTATCCGCATCATCGCCATCTTGCTCTTGATCCGGCTCATCTTCAAAGTCGGCATCATTCATTGCATCGGCATCATCGGGCAGAACAAAATCGATTTTCCGCTCATCTAAATCCACGCGCGCCACACGAACGCGAATTTCATCGTTGAGCGCATACACCCGCCCTGAGCGCTCGCCGCGCAAAGACAGCGTGGCAGGATCAAAATGGTAATAGTCTTTAGTGAGCGCCGTAATATGCAACAAGCCTTCCACGAAGAAGTCTTTGAGCTCGATAAATAAACCAAAACCTAAGACAGAGGAAACGCGCCCAGCAAACACCTCGCCCACTTTATCCAGCATAAACTCGCATTTGAGCCAATCGGTGGCATCGCGGGTCGCTTCATCTGCACGGCGCTCATTGTTGGAGCAATGCTCACCAATAATGACCACTTCATCATGGCTATACGGAAATTTCTCGGCGCCTCCGGTGCGCAAAACATGCCGAATCGCCCGATGCACCATTAAATCGGGGTAGCGGCGAATCGGCGAGGTGAAGTGCGCATAAAACTCGTGCGCAAGACCAAAATGCCCCAAGTTATTCGGTGAATACACCGCTTGGCGCAATGAACGCAAAATCATGGTTTGAATGGTGAGAAAATCCGGCCGCCCTTGTATTCCACTGAGCAGGGTATTGAAGTCACGCGGTTTTGGCTCATCACCACCGCCGAGCGATAAGCCTTTTTCGGCCAGCATGCTACGCAAATCGGTTATTTTTTCTGCCGTGGGGCGATCGTGCACCCGATACAGCGCCGGAATTTTTTGATCAGAAACAAACCGGCCTGCCGCGACGTTTGCGGCAATCATGCACTCTTCAATGATTTTGTGCGCATCGTTACGCTCATACGGCACGATGGCCTCAATTTTCCGCCCCTCGCCAAATACGATGCGGGTTTCCACCGTTTCAAAATCAATAGCACCCCGCCGATCACGCTCGGCGCGCAACACACGGTAGACTGAATACAACGATTCGAGCGGCTCAAGTAGGGCCGCGTGCTCTGCCCGCGCATCGGGGGCTTGCTCGACCAGAATTTGAGCAACCAAATCGTAGGTTAGCCGCGCGGCAGAGCGCATTACGCCCTCAAAAAAGCGGAATTTAACCAGTTTGCCATCCGGGTTAATGACCATATCGGCACAGAGACACAAGCGATCCACGGCCGGATTGAGCGAGCACAATCCGTTGGATAAAATCTCAGGCAACATCGGCACAACGCGCCCAGGAAAATAAACCGAGGTCGCTCGATTAAAGCCTTCCCGATCAAGCGGCGAACCGACGCGTACATAATGGCTCACATCGGCAATGGCCACTAAAAGCCGGAAGCCTTCTGGCACGGGATGGCAATACACCGCATCATCAAAATCTTTGGAATCGGCGCCATCAATGGTGACCAGCGGCAAGTGCCGCAAATCAACTCGGCCCGATTTATCGGCTTCACTCACCTGCGGGTTCAAGCCATCAATGGCCGATAAAACGGCCTCTGGCCATTCATGCGGGATGCCGTGCGAGTTAATAGCCACATCAATTTCCATGCCGGGGGACATATGGTCGCCCAGCACTTCAACGACTTTGCCCACCGGCTTGTGCCGCAATGTGGGCTGCTCGACCAAGGCAACGCGCACGATTTGGCCATCGCGCGCTCCGTGCAAGTCGGTCATCGGGATGAGCACATCTTGCGTCATGCGGGCGTGATCGGGCACCACAAAGGCAATACCGGCCTCCAACACAATCCGCCCCACAATCTCGGCATTCGCCCGTTCGATAACTTCAACGAGGTTACCCTCGCGACGGCCACGGCGATCAAGCCCGGTAACCTGCACCACGGCTCGGTCGCCATTGAGCAATGCCCGCATAACGCGGGGCGAGAGAAACACATCGTCGCCCCCTTCATCGGGCACCAGAAAACCAAACCCATCCCGATGGCCCAGCACCCGCCCCCGCACAAGCTCGGCATGCGTGACGGGCACATAACCGCCTCGGCGATTACGAATCACCTGACCATCGCGCTCCATCGCGCGCAGACGACGGCTCAGGCCTTCGATTCGTTCATCATCACCATCATACAAAAGGTGGCTAATCATTCGATTGAGCGTTAACGGCCCATCGTGCTCAGAGAGCAATTGCAAAATAAATTCGCGGCTTGCTACTGGATTATCGTACTTTTCAGCCTCTTGGACTGCGTTCGGATCGTTTACCGTCTCTTGGGTCATGGAAACCTTAATCTGTAAAAACGTGGATTAAATCGGGGGCAATCACTGCGCGCCCACCCGAGTTGTTTAAGCTAGATGCGCAAACAGCACACCCGAGCACTAACTATTTATTGATTCAATTTAGCATGATAATCCATTTCAACCGATAACCGATGACCAATCCTCTATACTTTGAGCCCTATGCAAGACACACGCTTCGAACTCGTTACTGATTATCAACCGGCTGGCGATCAACCCGCTGCCATCGAACGCCTAATTGAAGGCCTCAACGATGGCTTGGCGCAACAAACGCTGCTGGGGGTGACAGGCTCGGGTAAAACCTTTACCGTCGCCAATGTTATCTACCGCCTGCAACGCCCCGCCTTGGTGCTCGCGCCCAATAAAACCCTAGCGGCGCAGCTTTATGGTGAGTTGAAGGGGTTTTTCCCCCACAACGCGGTCGAATATTTTGTCTCCTATTACGATTACTACCAGCCGGAAGCCTATGTGCCCGCATCGGACACCTTTATTGAGAAAGATGCATCCGTTAATGAGCACATTGAGCAGATGCGTCTCTCGGCAACCAAATCTTTGCTTGAACGCCGCGATGTCATCATCGTCGCCACCGTGTCATCCATTTACGGATTAGGCGATCCGGATGCCTACTTAAAAATGATTTTGCATTTGGTTCGCGGTGAAAAAGCCGAGCAACGTCAAATCGTGCGCCGCTTGGCAGAAATGCAATATACCCGCAATGATCTCGAATTTCGACGCGGAACCTACCGCGTTCGCGGTGATGTGATTGATATACACCCCGCAGAATCAGATGACGAAGGGGTTCGCATTGAGCTCTTTGATGATGAAATTGAGCAGATTTCCATCTTCGACCCCTTAACTGGCGCCATTCGACGTCGATTGCCCCGCTACACCATATACCCGTCATCGCATTACGTTACCCCGCGCGAGCGGATTTTAGCCGCCGTCGAATCCATTAAACTCGAACTGAAAGACCGTCTAGCTACCTTAGAGGCCGAAAACAAATTGGTCGAAGCCCAAAGGCTGGCTCAGCGCGTGCGATTCGATGTAGAGATGATGCATGAACTGGGGTATTGCAACGGCATCGAAAACTATTCACGATATTTATCCGGCCGCCTCATAGGCGAACCCCCGCCCTGCTTATATGACTACTTGCCGGCTGACGCCCTACTCATCATAGATGAATCCCATGTCACCGTACCCCAATTAGGCGCCATGTATAAGGGGGATCGGTCACGCAAAGAAACGCTAGTCAATTTTGGCTTTCGCCTGCCCTCCGCGCTGGATAATCGCCCGCTTCAATTCAATGAATTTGAACACATGATGCCGCAAACCATTCATGTATCCGCCACGCCCGGCACTTATGAGGGCGTGCATTCAGCGCAAACCGTAGAGCAAGTCGTGCGACCCACGGGGCTGGTTGATCCCCTCATTGAAATTCGCCCTGTGGCAAGCCAAGTGGATGATGTTTTATCTGAAATTAGGCAGCGCGCCAGTCTCGGTGAGCGCGTCCTTATCACCACACTCACAAAACGGATGGCCGAAGACCTCGCTGACTACCTAAGCGAACACGAGGTGCGGGCACGCTACCTTCACTCGGATATTGATACGGTGGAGCGCGTCGAAATTATCCGCGATTTAAGGCTCGGCGTATTTGATGCCCTTATTGGTATCAATCTACTCCGCGAGGGCTTGGATATCCCCGAAGTGTCGCTTGTCGCCATCTTTGATGCCGACAAGGAAGGATTTTTACGCTCCGAGCGCTCCCTGATACAAACCATTGGCCGCGCCGCCCGAAACCTTGAGGGCAAAGCCATACTCTATGCCGATCGAATCACACCCGCCATGCGCAAAGCCATTGATGAAACCGATCGACGCCGAATCAAACAAATTCAACATAATTTAGATTACGGCATTACCCCCAAAGGCATCAGCAAACGGGTCGATGACATCCTGCAATCGGGGGATTACCGAATCCCGGGGTCAAAACCCAATACGCAAAAAAATAAAAACACAGGCAGCCTATTGGATAACAGAGGATTAACACCTCTACCACAAACACAAGATCAAATTCTCAAACACCTAAAGGATTTAGAATCCCAAATGTACCGCCTTGCGCGGGATCTTGAATTTGAACAAGCGGGAAAAATTCGTGATGAAATTCATCAATGGCGAGAACAGCTCATCAGCCTAGATGCAGTCTAAAAAAGCAATCCCACTCGGGAAATCCAAAACACGGAAAAAATAGCCAAAAAAAAACCCGCCGAAGCGGGTTTGGCTTAAAGCCAATACAATTATTTCGCGGGGCTTACAGGCTGCTCAACCCCATGCATCTGCATAGCCTGCTGCTGAAGATCGTGCATATGCTTTTCTTTCGCATCTAAATCTACAAATAACTGTTTCGATTTTGGATCAACTTTAATCATGTCTGCCCGAACATCGGTACGCAACTTTTCTGATTTTTGCTGAATTTTGGGGTCTTGAAACGCTTTTTCTTGACGTTGCTCAAACTCTTGCTGACCGGCTCGGAACAATTGAATATCTTTCGCTTTTTGCGGATCTGAATCAGGCATAGCCTGAATTTTTGTCACTAACGCCTTTAACTCATCATATTTCGCTTGTGCATCAAAAGTTTTATCCGACATAGCCACCTTAATCGCATCACGCAAGCTATCGCGATCTTTGGCCAATTTAGGGTTTTTATCATAAGCTTTCGCCTCGATCCCTTGCAGTTGTTGTTCTAGGGCATCCATCGCTTCCCGAGTTTGCTTGAAATCGGTCATTAATTTCATTTGCTCTGGCGACAAAGTCGGCATGGCAGGCTGAGCCGCATCCGGTGCCGCCGCTGAGTTCGCCGTGCCCATATCGGCCGCCATCACGCCCGCAGACATCAGCCCGCACACAATACCAACCGCCAAAACCGTCTGACGAAAGCCAAGCTTTTTAACCTGAGTAACCATCTGCATCCCCAATTAATAAATGAAACGAACAATGTGCACTGAGTCTGACAAAGGCCAAACAAAATAACAACAAGCGCGAGGGTAAAATACCAAAAAAGTTAGCAAAAATAACAAAGCCGACACATGCCGGCTTTGTTTTCAACTTAAAACATTAAACTGACGGATTAAACCGCACGCTCAACCAATTCAACATAGGCCATAGGCGCATTATCACCGGCACGATTGCCGCATTTCAAAATACGCACATATCCGCCCGGGCGGGACTGAAACCTAGGACCCAAATCTGTAAACAGTTTGCCCACAATTTCTTTGTTGCGTGTGCGCGCAAAAGCCAAGCGCCGCGCGTGAACAGAATCAGCCTTCGCCAAAGTAATTAAGGGCTCCGCAAAACGGCGAAGCTCTTTTGCTTTTGGCAAAGTTGTTTTAATTAATTCATGCTCAAGCAATGAATTCGTTAAAGATCGCATCAACGCATTGCGTTGAGCAGAATTACGGCCTAATTGACGGCCAGATAAACGATGACGCATGTCAAATACCCCAAAAAATTCAAATAGCCTTAAACTCTTGACTCAGCAAGATTCAAAAGCTCCGCAGGTGGCCAGTTCTCAAGACGCTGCCCCAGAGATAAACCTTGTTTAGCCAGAACATCTTTAATCTCAGTTAAAGACTTCTTACCTAAATTTGGTGTTTTCAGGAGCTCAATCTCAGTACGCTGGATTAAATCACCAATGTAATAAATGTTCTCAGCTTTCAGGCAATTAGCCGAACGCACGGTTAATTCCAAATCATCGACAGGCCGCAACAAAATCGGATCGACTGTTGGCGCTTGCTCAAGGACAGGCTCAGACTTTTCAGCTTTAAGGTCAACAAAAACAGAAAGCTGATCAACCAAAATACCTGCCGCTTGGCGGATAGCATCTTCAGCAGAAATTGAACCATTGGTCTCGATATCAAGAACCAGTGAGTCAAGATCCGTACGCTGCTCGACGCGCGCACGTTCCACTGAATAAGACACACGCCGCAAAGGAGAAAATGATGCATCAACCAGCAAACGACCAATTTGCCCACCAGCTTCTTCTCGGCGCGAGCTCGCGGGCACATACCCCTTGCCGCGTCGCACTTTGAAGGTCATGACCAGGCTACCCTGATCATTTAAGGTCGCGATGTGATGCTCTGGGTTGATAATTTCAACAGAATGATCTGCCTTGATATCAGCCGCAGTAATGGCACCGGCACCGGTCTTTTTAATGCTCAAAGTCGCTTCATCACGACCATGCAACAGTACAGATAAACCTTTAAGGTTTAAAAGAATCTCAAGAACGTCTTCATGAACACCTTCAATCGTTGTGTATTCATGAACAACACCCTCAATTTCCGCTTCTGTAACAGCCACACCGGGAATTGATGAAAGTAGAATACGCCGCAAAGCGTTACCCAGCGTATAGCCGAATCCACGCTCCAACGGCTCTAAAACAACACGGGCACGCGTTGAATCCAAAACTTGGACGTCAACTAATCGTGGCTTAAGCAGCTCGGTTGAACCCAATTGCATGTCGAACCCCCGTTAAATTACTTAGAATACAACTCAACAACGAGAGATTCGTTGATTTCAGCAGGCAACTCATCACGGGCAGGAGCAGATTTAAAAACACCTTCCATTTTGGTTGAATCGACATCGACCCAGCCCACGGTCGGACGCTGAGCCGCAAGTTCCAAAGAAAGCTTAATGCGATCTTGCTTACGCGCGGCCTCACGAACGGTTACCACATCATTAGCAACCACTTGGTAAGACGCAATATTAACAATTGAGCCATTGACCATGATTGAACGATGCGAAACAAGTTGGCGCGACTCAGCGCGTGTAGAGCCGAAACCCATACGATACACAACATTATCTAGACGGCATTCAAGCAACTGCAACAGGTTTTCGCCGGTTGAGCCTTTTAATTGCGCGGCTTTTTTGAAGTAATTAGCAAACTGACGTTCTAAAACACCATAAATACGGCGCAGTTTTTGTTTTTCACGTAACTGAACACCGTAGTCCGATACTTTTTGCTTACGCGCTGCACCATGTTGACCGGGCGCGGTGGCGTGATGACATTTATCTTCGTGCGACCGAACACCCGATTTGAGCAACAAATCGGTGCCTTCACGACGACTTAATTTACACTTAGGACCAAGATAACGAGCCATAATCTAATACCTCTCAAACACGACGCTTTTTAGGCGGGCGGCAACCGTTGTGGGGAATCGGAGTCACATCAGTAATTACACCAACTTTAAAACCAACCGAATTGAGCGCACGAATCGTTGACTCGCGACCAGGACCTGGGCCTTTAATTTCGACATCAATATTTTTGACGCCGTACGCCTTGGCCGCTTCACCCGCACGTTCTGCAGCTACTTGAGCGGCAAAAGGTGTTGATTTACGTGAGCCACGAAAACCAGACCCGCCTGAAGTTGCCCAACTAAGAGCATTCCCCTGACGATCCGTGATGGTTACAATCGTGTTATTAAAAGAAGCGTGCACATGAGCAACCGCATCGGTTACCACGCGCTTTACTTTTTTGCGCGCTGGCGCATTAGACTTAGCCATTAAAAATTATCCTACTCTTATCAATCGAAGAATATTAAGCATGGTTAGCGCTTAACCATGCGACGCGGACCCTTACGAGTCCGTGCATTAGTCCGTGTGCGCTGGCCACGGAGTGGCAGACCACGGCGATGCCGCAGTCCGCGATAACAACCCAAATCCATCAAGCGCTTAATGTTCATGGAAACATCACGACGTAAGTCGCCTTCCACAACAAACTTAGCCACTTCGGCGCGCAAAGCCTCAACTTCCGACTCGGATAAATCCCGAACCTTCCGAGCTGGGTCAACGCCGGCTGCCTGACAGATGCTATTAGAACGAGTAGTTCCAATGCCATAAATTGAAGTGAGCGCAATAACAATGTGTTTTTGCACTGGAATGTTTATTCCCGCGATACGTGCCATCGAAGATTACCTTGAAAAAGAGCGCGAAACAATAAAACAAAAATGGAACAAAATCAAGAAGAAGATTGAGCCATTTTCAGAGACCAGACTTGAAGTGAGCCTTCCGCACCAAACTATCATACTGATGCGAAACGAGATGCGATTGAACCTGTGCCATAAAGTCCATCAGCACAACAACAATAATTAACAAAGAAGTGCCGCCAAAATAAAATGGTACATTCCAATATAAAATCAAAAACTCAGGTAACAAACAAACCGCCGTGATATACAACGCGCCCCAGAACGTTAACCGGGTCAAGACTTTGTCGATATAACGCGCCGTTTGCTCACCTGGGCGAATACCAGGAACAAATGCACCTGATCGTTTTAAATTGTCTGCCGTATCACGCGCATTGAAAACTAATGCCGTGTAGAAAAAACAGAAAAATATAATCGCGGTCGCATACAAGCCAACGTACAGTGGCTGCCCAGGGGAAAGCGCTGTCGACAAACTACGCAACCACGACATATTTTCCTGCTGGCCGAGCCAGTTACCCAAGGTGGCAGGAAACAAAATAATACTGGATGCAAAAATCGGTGGAATCACACCCGCCATATTAAGCTTCAAAGGAAGATGTGAAGACTGTTGACCCGCTGAACCTTGACCTTGCTGACGACGGGCGTAATTGACCGTAATGCGACGCTGGCCCCGTTCAACAAAAACAACAAAAGCCGTTACTGCCACAATTAAAAAAGCAAGAATAAATAGGGTAAGCACACCCAGCTCACCCGTGCGCACAAGCTCCGCCGTACCGCCAATGGCGGTAGGCAGCCCTGCGACAATACCTGCAAAAATAATCAGGGAGATGCCGTTCCCAACACCGCGCTCGGTAATCTGCTCACCAAGCCAAACAAGTAACATAGTGCCCGTTACCAAGGTCATGGTCGCAATGAAAAGAAATGCGAAACCTGGTGAGTAAACAAGTGCCTGGCCACCAACTGATTGCCCTTGAAGCGCAATAGAAACACCCAACGCTTGAACCAAGCCAAGGCCGAGCGTGCCATATCGCGTATATTGCGTAATCTTCCTTTTACCCGCCTCGCCCTCTTTTTTGAGCTTTTCGAGGGAAGGTACAACCGAGGTTAGGAGTTGCACAATGATCGAAGCCGAGATGTAGGGCATAACGCCCAACGCAAACAAAGACATTCGCGAGAGCGCGCCACCGGAGAACATGTTCATCATGCCCAGAATGCCGCCGGCGTGCTGAGTGAATAACGAATGCATCACACCGACATCAATCCCCGGAAGGGGAATAAAGGTGCCGATACGGTAAACGACCAACACCATAATGACGAAGAAAATCCGTTGACGAAGTTCGGTCAAGCGACCGGAACCTGCCAAACCCGCCATGCCTGCATTCGATTGAGCCACGTGTTACTCCGACTTGCCACCGGCAGCAAGAATGGCACTTAATGCACCCTTGCTGACTCGGATACCCTGAATGTGCAGCGGTTTTGTCACATCGCCTGACAGCATGATTTTCACATAACGAATATCATTACGAATCAAACCCGCCGCTTTGAGCGATTCAAGAGAAACCACGGAATCAAGCAGATTGAGTTCAGATGTGCGGATTTCAGCGGTAACCAAGGCACGCAGTGAGCGGAAACCCATTTTCGGCAAACGGCGTTGAATGGGCATTTGACCGCCTTCAAAACCGGTTTTGTGAAAACCACCCGAGCGGGATTTTTGCCCTTTATGACCACGGCCTGCTGTTTTACCTAAACCAGAACCCACACCACGACCCACACGGGTACGTGATTTACGGCTGCCATCAGCAGGAGATAATGTATTTAAACGCATTACTTAGATTCCTGTATTTCGAGCAAATAATTGACTTTATTGATCATCCCGCGATTTTCAGGGGTATCAATAACATCAACAACATGATTCATACGCAAAAGACCTAAACCACGCACGCATGCTTTGTGCGAAGCCAGACGACCGATGGTTGAACGAATCAACTTAACGCGGATAGTTGCTTGAAGTGTCATTTTACACCGCCCACAATTTCTTCAACCCGCTTGCCCCGCTTCGCAGCGATAAGCTCAGGGGAATTAATAGATTGCAAACCATTCACAGTAGCTCGGATCACGTTCATGTGATTGCGCGTTCCAATACATTTTGCAAGCACATTACGCACACCCACAGCTTCAAATACCGCGCGCATGGCACCACCTGCAATAACACCGGTACCTTCAGATGCAGGTTTCATGAAGACATTTGCCGCACCATGCTTACCATTAGCCGCATAAAACAGAGTGCCATCACGAAGAGGCACATCAACCATGCTGCGCTTGGCACGATCCATCGCTTTTTGAATGGCAGCAGGCACTTCTTTTGCCTTACCGTAACCAAAACCAACCTTACCTTCACCATCACCGACGACAGTCAAAGCAGTAAATGAAAAAATACGACCACCCTTTACGACTTTAGCAACGCGGTTCACAGCCACGAGCTTTTCGATCAAGCCATCAGTCGCAACTTCGTTAGAATTTCTACTCATTGCATAACCTCTTAGAATTGCAGACCGGCTTCACGCGCGGATTCAGCTAACGCTTTAATGCGACCATGAAAAATAAAGCCCGACCGATCGAAAGCCACATGGGTGATTCCTTTAGCCAGTGCAGCCTCGGCAACCAAAGCACCCACCCGCTTAGCGGCATCAATATTGCCACCATGCTTGCCCGATTCAAGTACCCCTGCGTGCAGGGTAGAAGAAGATACAACCACGGCTGAACCGTCGGGCGTGAAAATTTGAGCATAGGTATGTTGCGCAGTACGGAACACCGTAAGACGATGCACACCAAGGCGGACTATTTTTGCGCGTGTGCGACGCGCACGGCGCAAGCGATTTTGAGTTTTCTCGTTCATAATTTCACCTTATTTCTTCTTCGCTTCCTTACGGAAGATGACTTCATCGTGGTACTTCACCCCTTTACCCTTATACGGCTCAGGTGGACGGAAGCCACGAATTTTTGAAGCCACTTGACCCACAACCTGACGGTCTGCACCACGAATAAGAATTTCTGTTTGCGTTGGGGTTTCGATGGTAATTCCCGTTGGTACAGGGAAATTAATCGGATGCGAAAAACCAAGGGCAAGGTTTAATACTGCACCTTGAGCCTGAGCACGATAACCCACACCGACCAATTGTAATTTCAGTTCAAAACCAGTCGTAACACCCAGAACATTGTTATTCGCCAATGCACGCATTGTGCCGGCCATCGCAATAAAATCTGAGGATTCCGGTTCAAAACGGATTTCACTGGCAGACAGATCGACATTAACCGACTTGTGCAAATTCAATTCAAGAAGACCTTTAGGCCCTTTAAAGGATAAAATTTGGCCATTTAATTTCACCTCGACACCCTTGGGAATGGCGACGGGTTTTTTAGCAACACGACTCATAAGGCACTCCCAATTAAGATACGAGGCAAATAATTTCGCCACCAATATTATTGCGCCGGGCTTCACGATCTGGCATTACCCCTTGCGAGGTAGAGACAATCGCAACACCTAAGCCACCAATAACGGTTGGCAATTCATCTGCGTTTTTATAAACGCGATAACCTGGTTTAGAAACCCGTTTAATCGTGTCAATAACGGGCTTGCCCTGGAAATATTTCAAGACAATAGTCAAAACGGGCTTAACATCACCGACGGTAGAAACTTCGCCAATAAAGCCTTCAGCTTTTAAAACTTCAGCAATTGACAATTTAAACTTTGATGACGGCATCGATACTTGAGGCTTACGCGCTGCCTGGGCATTGCGAATACGGGTCAGCATATCGGAAATTGGATCATTCATACTCATAGCAACACCCCATTACCAACTGGCTTTGCGCAAGCCCGGGATTTCACCAGACATAGCTAACTGACGCAACTTATTGCGGCCTAACGCGAATTTGCGGTACACACCTTTAGGACGACCGGTGATTGAACAGCGGCGAACCTGGCGGCATACTGAAGAATCACGGGGCAACTTACTCAGTTCCGCCGACGCCTTCATTTTTGCATCAAACTCAGCGCTTTGATCACTCAAAACGGCGCGTAATAAAACACGCTTTGCTTCGAAACGGGCGGCTAACTTCTGGCGCTGCTCTTCCCGATTCAACATACTTTTCTTAGCCATAAATACTCCTTACCGGCGGAAGGGAAAACCAAAGCTATCGAGCAAAGCTCGCGCATGGTCATCATTTGCCGCAGCGGTTGTGATCGTGATATCCATTCCGCGAATTTGATCAATTTTGTCATAATCAATTTCGGGGAAAATAATTTGCTCTTTAACGCCCATGCTGTAATTACCACGCCCGTCAAACGACTTGGGATTGAGGCCGCGAAAATCACGAACACGAGGAATAGAGACATGGATCAACCGATCGAAGAATTCGTACATAGTACGTCCTCTCAGGGTGACCTTGACGCCTAACGGCATCCCTTCGCGCAGTTTAAACCCAGCAATTGACTTACGTGCGTAAGTTACAACAGGTTTTTGACCACTAATTGCTGCCATTTCGTTCACTGCACTGTCGATTACTTTCTTATCACGAGCCGAGTCACCCAAGCCCATGTTTAACGTAATCTTGGTCAGCTTCGGAACAGCCATCACGTTTTTAATATCAAGCTTAGCCATCAGCTCCGCTTGCAACGTATTGGAATATAATTCCTGAAGACGAGCCATTTTAATTCAACCTATTTAGTATCAACGACTTCGCCGTTGGATTTAAAAAACCTAACCTTAGTGCCATCTTCAAGAAACTTGAAGCCCACCCGATCGCCTTTTTCGGAGGCCGGATTAAACAGCATAACGTTAGAAATATCAATGGATTTCTCAAATTCAATGATTCCACCCGCCTGACCAATCGAAGGATTCGGCTTCTGGTGTTTTTTCACTTTATTAATATTTTCCACAATCACGCGGGCGCCATCATCAACCACACGCAAAACAGTGCCACGGCGGCCCTGATCTTTGCCTGTTGTTACAATAACTTCATCACCTTGTCGGATCTTACGCATGGCGATAACCTCAAATCACTTCGGGAGCGAGGGACACAATCTTCATGAACTTCTCAGTGCGCAGTTCGCGCGTGACAGGTCCAAAGATACGAGTGCCAATCGGCTCAAGTTTATTATTTAAAAGGACAGCCGCATTACCGTCGAAACGAATTAATGAGCCATCACTCCGCCGCACGCCTTTAGCCGTACGCACAACGACAGCATTGTAAACATCACCTTTCTTAACGCGACCACGGGGGATCGCGTCTTTGATAGAAACCTTGATAATGTCACCAATACCGGCATAACGACGATGCGATCCACCCAGCACCTTAATGCACTGAATTCGCTTAGCGCCACTATTGTCAGCGGAATCTAATATTGTTTGCATCTGAATCATGATATTTACCCTTACGCGGTTGTGCGGTCAATAACACGAACCAAGGCCCACGATTTCGTTTTTGAAATCGGGCGTGTTTCGCGAATTTCCACACGATCACCGATGCGAGACACATTCTCTTCATCATGGACGTGCAATTTAGTGGTTTTAGTAATGAACTTGCCGTAAAGCGGATGCTTTACGCGGCGTTCAATAGCAACCGTTATGGATTTATCCATCTTGTCGCTGGTTACTCGTCCCACTCGGGTGCGAATAACTTTTTCGATTGTTTCAGTAGACATTTCAGCCTTGCTCCTTCTCGGTCAGAATCGTTTTGATTCGTGCGACATTTTTACGCGCCACTTTAATCAAATGCGGCTTTGATTCCTGACCATTTGCTTTTTGCATGCGCAAATTAAATTGTTCACGCTTAATCGCAAGAAGCTCTTCACGTAAACTCTCAGGGGTTTTCTCACGTAACTGTGAAGTGATATTTTTCATTACATCAATACCCGTGTTACGAAGGTCGTTTTAACTGGCAACTTGGCCGATGCCAATGAAAATGCCATGCGGGCAATATCTTCAGCCACACCTTCAATTTCATAAAGAACTTTACCTGGCTGCACTTTAGCAACCCAGTACTCAACGCTCCCTTTGCCTTTACCCATACGAACCTCGAGAGGTTTTTTGGTAATGGGCGTATCTGGGAAAATACGAATCCAAATTTTACCGCCGCGTTTCACATGGCGAGAAATCGCCCGTCGCGCTGATTCAATTTGGCGGGACGTAATTTCACCCCGCTCAAGCGTTTTTAAACCAAACTCACCGAAACTCACTTTGTTGCCGGTCGTCGCAAGGCCACGGTTTTTACCCCTGAACTGCTTGCGGAATTTTGTACGTTTTGGCAGCAGCATAATTTAAGCTCCACTTACCCTTTTAAAATTCGGTTCAGGCTGTCGCAGCTTTAACATCACGGTTGCCCGGAACGCCAAATACTTCACCTTTAAAAATCCAAACCTTGACGCCAATTACGCCATAGGTGGTTTGGGCCTCAGCAAAGCCGTAATCGATATCGGCACGCAGGGTGTGCAATGGCACACGGCCTTCGCGATACCATTCGTTACGGGCGATTTCAGCGCCGCCTAACCGACCCGAAACATTGACCTTGATACCACCAGCACCTAAGCGCATCGAGGTTTGCACCGCACGCTTCATAGCACGGCGGAACATAATCCGACGCTCTAATTGCTGCGCGATGGATTCCGCAACTAATTGGGCATCCAGCTCTGGTTTACGGATTTCTTCAACAGACAACTTAACCGCATTGCGATCAACCCCCAGCAAAGGGGCAATTTCGGTGCGCAGACGCTCAATATCTTCACCTTTGCGACCAATCACGATACCCGGGCGGGCGGTGTGAATGGTGACCGAGGCTGAGCGCGCTGGACGCTCAATTTGAATACGAGATACCGATGCTTCTTTAAGTTTGTCTTTGATATACGCACGCGTGCGAATATCTTGATTCAACTGAACAGGAAACAATTTACTATCGGCATACCAGCGGGATGTCCAATCAGAGGAAATCCCGAGCCGGAAGCCTACCGGATGTACTTTCTGACCCATAACTCTCCCCTTACCGTTCGCTAACCGTGACTAGAATATGACTGGTTTTTTTAAGAATCCGCGCACCACGGCCTTTAGCCCGAGCACGAAAACGCTTAAGAACCGGACCCTCATCAATCATAATCGTCGCGATATGCAAACGATCGACATCAGCGCCTTCGTTGTTTTCAGCGTTGGCAATGGCTGACTCGAGCACTTTCTTGATTAAATCGGCGCCTTTCTTGTCGCTGAACGTCAAAGTCTCTATCGCCTGAGCGACAGCTTGACCTCGCACCAGATCAGCAACCAAACGCGCCTTTTGTGGGGAAATCCGCGCATAGCGGTGTAAAGCAGTAGCTTGCATAATATGTCTCCTAGCGCTTTGCTTTCTTGTCGGCCACATGTCCCCGGTAGGTCCGGGTAGGGGCAAACTCGCCGAGCTTATGCCCGACCATGTTTTCATTGACAAGAACTGGAATATGCTGGCGACCATTATGAACCGCAATGGTCAAGCCGATGAAATCTGGAAGAATCATCGAACGGCGTGACCAGGTCTTTATGGGCCGACGGTTATTAGCCGCTGCAGCCTCTTCCACCTTTTTCAGCAAGTGATGATCCACGAAGGGACCTTTCTTAAGTGAACGTGGCACCTTTTAACCCTCTATGTAAAACAATTATTTCGAACGACGACGAACAATAAATTTGTCCGTGCGCTTGTTCGTACGAGTTTTGTACCCCTTGGTTGGAACGCCCCAAGGAGTCACAGGATGACGACCGCCTGACGTGCGACCCTCACCACCCCCATGCGGGTGATCGACAGGGTTCATTACCACACCGCGAACGGTAGGACGAATACCACGCCAACGCGTTGCACCCGCCTTGCCCAATGAGCGCAAGCTGTGCTCGTGATTACTCACTTCACCTAAAGTCGCACGGCAATCGGCTAAGATTTTGCGCATTTCACCTGAACGCAAACGAACGGTTGCGTAGGCGCCATCACGCGCAACTAGCTGCACAGAAGCACCCGCACTGCGCGCCATTTGCGCACCCTTGCCAGGCTTCATTTCAACACAGTGAATGGTCGAACCAATTGGGATGTTGCGCAAAGGCAGGGTGTTACCCGGGCGAATAGGCGCATCAATACCTGACTGAACCATTTGGCCTGGCACAACACCGCGCGGCGCGATGATATAAGCCCGCTCACCATCTGCATACATAATTAAAGCAATGTGCGCGGTACGGTTTGGATCATATTCAATCCGCTCAACGGTTGCCGGAATGCCATCTTTGCCGCGCTTGAAATCGACCAAACGATAGTGCTGCTTGTGACCACCACCAATGTGACGCGTGGTAATCCGCCCCAAATTGTTACGGCCACCCGTGTTGTGCTTTTTCTCTAACAACGGCGCGTAGGGTTCACCCTTATGCAGATGCGAGCGATCAATTTCAATTACCGCACGACGACCGGGCGATGTAGGTTTTGCAATTTTTAATGCCATGATAGGTTCCTTACTTAACCAACCTGACCGAGATCAATGACTTGACCTTCAGCGAGGGTGACATAGGCTTTTTTCCAATCCACGCGGCGACCAGCAACACCCCGGAACCGGCGAGTTTTACCCGCCACATTCAGAGTTTGCACTGCCAAGACCTGGACGCTAAACAACTGCTCTACCGCAGCTTTAATTTCAGCTTTATTGGACGCTGTATCAACACGGAAGACGTATTGATTAACTTGATTCGCACGCGCGGTCTTTTCGGTGACCATAGGTGCGCGAAGCACATCAAAAAGTTTTTCTTGATTCATGACAACCACTCCTCAACCATCTTCAAAGCAGCGCGGGTAATAACTACACGCTCAGAACCCACCAGGCTGACCGGATCTAAGGTATCTGCAGTTAAATACCCTAACTCGATCACATTGCGCGAACCCAAGAACAAATGCTCATTGAAGGCCTCGGTAACCATTAAGGTTCGACCCGATGCAATCCCTAAGGATTTAACCAGAGATAAAATCTCGCGGGTTTTAGGTGAGGAAACGTTAAGCGCATCAACTACGACCAAACGATCTTGCCGAATAAGTTCGGAAAAAATCGAAGCCATCGCAATCCGATAGGCTTTACGGTTGACTTTTTGTTCAAAATTACGGGGGCGCGCGGCAAATGTTACGCCACCGGTGCGCCAAATTGGGGAACGGGTTGTACCCGCACGCGCTCTACCCGTACCTTTCTGATTCCACGGCTTTTTGCCGCCGCCTGAAACTTCAGAGCGGGTCAGTTGACGCTTCGTGCCGGCACGCGCGCCCGCCATAAAGGCGACAACCACTTGATGAATCAAACCTTCGTTATAAGAACGATCGAAAATTTGCTCGGAGACGCTGACCGCAGCGCCATCTTTAACCTGTAATTCCATAACGCGCCTCAGCCCTTAATTTTTACAGAAGGACGAACGATAACGTCGCCACCCGTTGAACCAGGAACAGCGCCTTTCACGAGGATTAAGCCCCGTTCAATATCGACACGAACCACCTTCAACCCCAAGGAAGACACCCGCTCATCACCCATATGACCGGACATTTTTTTGCCTGGAAATACGCGGCCGGGGGTTTGGTTTTGACCAATAGAACCCGGCACACGATGCGAGCGAGAGTTACCGTGGGTCGCATCTTGGGTACGGAAATTGTGCCGCTTAACGGTACCCGCAAAACCTTTACCTTTGCTTTGACCGGCTACATCAACTTTCGTTACGCCCTCAAAAATTGCAACGGTAATATCAGCACCCGGCTGGTAGCTTGAAAGCTCATCAGATGAAACACGAAACTCCATCGACATGCGGCCCGAAGTTGTTTCAGCTTTAGCATAATGGCCAGCCATAGCTTGCGTTACGCGTGATGCACGACGCACCCCTGTTGTAACCTGAATGGCGGTATATCCGTCAATTTCAGGCGTTTTTAACTGGGTCACGCGATTGGGCTCGACCTCAATGACGGTCACGGGTATCGAAATACCCGCGTCATCAAAAATGCGCGTCATGCCGACCTTGCGACCGACTACACCTAAAGACATGGTTAATACCTCTAACTTATGTGAGGCGCCGATTACGATTGACCGGTTCGCCTGAAAAAACCGGCCCAGTGCAACAGCACCGGGCCGAGAAGGGTCAGTAATTTACCAGCAAACAAACAACCCGTAAAGGGCTATTTGTAAAACTGATTTAATTCAAACGGATTTGAACATCAACACCCGCCGCGAGATCAAGCTGCATTAAGAGATCAACCGTGCGATCCGTTGGCTCAATGATGTCAAGAACGCGTTTGTGTGTGCGAAGCTCGTACTGATCGCGCGCATCTTTATTCACATGCGGTGAAACCAACACAGTAAAACGCTCTTTGCGGCTGGGTAAGGGAATCGGGCCTTTTACCCGAGCGCCAGAACGGCGCGCTGTTTCCACAATTTCAGCGGCTGAACGATCAATTAAACGATGATCAAAACTTTTCAAACGGATGCGAATGGTTTGGCTAGACATACTTATTACTCAACAATCTTTGAAACAACACCCGCGCCAACGGTACGGCCGCCTTCGCGAATCGCAAAGCGTAAACCATCTTCCAT
>NCFS01000102.1 GCA_002281295.1 Halothiobacillus sp. 35-54-62
TAAATGCGGCACAATCAGGCCAACCCAGGCGATCATGCCCGCCAACATCACCGTGATGGAGGCCAGTACGGTCGTCCAGAAAATAATCACAATGCGCGTGCGCATCACCGGCACGCCGAGGCTGCGGGCTTCTTCATCGCCTTGGCTCATGATATTGAGCCGCTGGGCTTGTTTGATGAGGATAACGCAGCCCAAAATCAGGATAGGCGCCGCCCAAGCCAATTGTGCCCAGGTAAGCTGGCTTAGCGACCCCATCAGCCAGTAGGTAATGGCGGGGAGCTTGTCATACGGGTCGGCGGTGTATTTAAGAACCGAGAGCAGGGCGGTGAACAGGGCGGCGGTAATCATGCCCGCCAGCACCAATACAATGAGGGAATCCTCGCCGCCCACCCGCCATGCCAGCAGCACGGCGAGGCTAACCGCGAGCAGGCCAAAGATCAATGAACTTAATTGCACGAACAAAAAATGCTCGCTTAGGGTTAAGCCCAAGGCCGCGCCAAATCCAGAGCCGGCCAACACCCCCAACACTTCGGGGCTAACTAAGGGGTTGATAAATAAGCCTTGATACGCCGCGCCCGAGAGGGCTAAGGCCGCGCCAATGAGCATAGCGCCGAGCACATGCGGCAGGCGTACCTCCCAAATAATGGTTTGCAGCATATTGGCCGGTGCATTAGGGCCCTGGGTGAGCACGTGAAATAAATCCGCCCAGCCAATGGGAAAAGGACCCGTGGTTACCCCGAGGATAAAAAATACGCCCAGCGCGCCCAACAGCCCTAAAAAAATTAAGGAGTTACGCCGCATAGGACGACTTGGGGCAGGCCGCGAGCAGGGCGCCGATGCGGGTAATTTGATCGTGGCGTTCGCTCGTGTTGTCGGTTAAGGGGCTCAAAGATAAATCGCAGATACCCAGCGCCCGATAGAACTCAATGTGCCTTTGAATGGTTTTTGGGCATCCAATCAGGGCAAATTGATCGATATTGTCTGCCGTTATGGGCTCTGGCATGTTGTGCGGCGTTAGCTGACGATAAATCTAACGTGCCGCGCTTGGCGTGCTTTTTGCGGCGGCGCACTTGCTCGATATGAGCGAGTGCCCGCTGGCGCGCAATCTCTGGGTCATTATGAATATAAATGCCTCGGCTCACCATGAGGCGGGGGGCTTGGCCGGCGAGCGCGGTGTATTGCGCCATAACGGCGATGATCGATGAAATCGGCCAAAACTGGGCAACCATCAGGCCATAGCCATAGTGCGCCGCCGCTTTGATGACTTCGGGCGCGCGTGAGGCCAGATAAATGGGCAAGTTGGTGAGGGCGGCACAATATGGAACCAACTCAATTGGCGCGGTGTCGGCCTGTAGGGGCGCGGCGCGGCCTTGCAACCAGTTGTGCAGCTGTGGCAAAGCGGCCAGAAAGCGCGCGCCGCGCTGTTCGCTCTCGGCCCAAATTTGCTGATGCGCGACAAAAGGGCCGCCCTTGGCCAGGCCAATTTTAATCCGCCCCGGTGCCAGAACCGCCAGCGTGGCAATAATTTCCGCAATCTCCCAGGCTGATCGCTGCCCCAAGAGCAGGGCGCCGGTGCCAAATTGGATGCGCTCCGTTTGGGCGGCAGCAAAGGCAATAAACAGCTCAGGGCGGGGAATGGGGCTATCGGGCTGGCCGTGGTGCTCGGTGAGCCAAATGCACTGAAGGCCGACCGCCTCGGCCTGTTTGACCAGCGACAGTTGCTCTTGATAGCGCGCCACGACATCGCTGATATGATCCGCGTCCATGTGCAAGGTCAGGCCAATATTCATTCATGCCTCATGCAATCGATTAAACAGCGGTTTGACTGGGGTTAAGCACGTGTCCGGCTTCTGCGGGTGTGAGTGTTTTGTTGAAGAAGTGGTGCATAAATTCCTGCGTTAGCGTTACCAAATCAAACCGATGATGCCCCGGATAAAGGCGATCATACAACCAATACGCGGCCAGCAGCCGCATAAAAGAAGGCGGCCGATCAATCCACCGGAAGGGTATCTGCGGCGCGAGGAGCATTTTGTGTTGGCCGACCGCCTGCAATTGGGCGTAGCGGGTATCTTGCTTAAAGGTGCTGAGGGTGGCGCGGTCTTGCGTCAAAATCCAGTGTGGATTCATGCGGTAGAGCGATTCCAGTGAGATGCGCATCATGCCGAATTTGCCGGCCTCGCCGCCGGGGCAGACCACCGGATTATCCGCCTGAACCAGTCGCAACACCTCGGCATGCAAGGAATCGGGGCATTCGGTGGCCAAGCCATCATTTTGCTCGGCGTAATACACCACCGGGGCGGGACGGGGAAAGGGCAGTTGTTGATAGCGCTGCCAGAGCTGCTGGTAAAAATCGGCCACGGGGTTTAACCGTGCGCGAATGCCGAGCCAATCCCCTAAAACTCTAATCGCTTGGGGGTAGTCGGCGGCATTGTTGAGGGTGAGTTCTTGCACTGGGATGCCGAGTTGGCTGAACATTTTTCGGCTTTCATTCGTGCTGACGGACGTTGCGCCTGAAATAATCGCGAGTTGCGGCCGGGTGGCGAGCAGTGCTTCGGTGTTCGGCGTTCGACCCTGCCCAAAAAACCCGCCCACGACGGGTTTTTTTAGAACCTCGGCAGAAAAATACCCCGCACTTTGCTCAGGGGGTGGAAAATTCCAGCCCACAAAGACCTCAGGCGCCAGCGCGGCCAAAAGATAGCTCACCACGGGGTTTGCGCCATAAACGCGCACGGGGTAATCGGCGGCTAAGGCATGGCCTGCCCATGGGTATAGTGGCGCTGCCAGAAGTGCTTGGATGAACCGCCGCCGCGTGGCGTTTGGCGCGCCATCCTCATGTGGCGCCATTAGAAGCGCGCCTCAAGATCGCCATAAAACGTGCGCCCCATTTCTGGATAACCTTCGGTAATTTGATAGTTTCGATCGGTAAGGTTGCTAACCCCCGCGCGCGCTACCCAGTTTTTGTTGATCTCATAACGGGCACGCAGTGCCACGGTGGCGTACCCAGCGGTGGGCTGCAGGCCATTGGTGCTGGTTTGGCGCGATGAATAGCCGCGCACTTCGGCATCGAAGGTCCATTTTGCGAGCGGGAACCAAGATAAATCCACAAACCCGCTATGGCGCGGGGTGCCGGTGGCCAGCAAGCCTTGGGTGCCGAGGGTGCGAGCAAGGTAGGTGTAATTAGCCGATACCGCGAATTGATTGCCTAACGGGGCATTAAACGTGAGTTCCGCGCCGCTATTTTTGGCATTACCTACGTTTTGGTTTTGCCCTAAGGTGGGCGAAATGGCGATCATTTCAATCGCATTGGTAATACGGCTCGTAAACAAGGTGGCTGAATAATGTGCCGAGCCAAACACGGCGCCTTTTACGCCGGCATCCAAGGTATTCGCCGCTTCTGCGGATAAGCTGGGGTTGGGAATCGAATTGCCTAAGCGGTACGAGAAAATATCTTTAATGGTGGGGAAGTGGGTTTTGTGGGCCACACCGATATGAAATTCCTGACCAAACGCCTCATGGGTTAAAACCGCTTGCAAGTTGTTGGCGCCACTCGCGCCGGATAGCGCCATATCGCGCACCGCCGTTTCGCCTTTGTTCGCATATTCCTGCGCTTGGGTCACTTGCGAGCGATCATAGCGATAGCCCAAGGTTAAGTGGGTTTTATCGCCCAGCGCGATGCGGTCTTCCCCGCCGACGCTATAAATATGGCTTTTGAATTGCAACCAGGCCGAATCGTAATTCTGGGCGCCATCGGCTAAATTGCGCTCACGGTGCACATCGTATTTCGCTTGCGCCATCAGCTTGATTTCCTGTGCGCCTAAGCTTCGATCCCACTCCAGCCCGCCCCCGTTGCTGTGGTCATCGTATTGCGAGTTAAACGCATAGGGTTTGGTTTGCGTGGTGTAGGTGGCATCGTTGTACGAGCTGAGCACGTTTTGGAAGGTATCGTAATAAAGCCGCGTTTTGAGCGTGCCGCCCGCCACCGCCGTTTTACCTAAATAGTAATAGCCATTTTTCTTCCACTCGGGCCATTGCCAGTAACGGGGGGCGCTCACCGTGCCGGTGTAAGGTGGCGAGCCTTTATTGCCTGAAGTGCCGTAATACGACAGCGTGTATTCATCGGTGGCATTGGGCGTAAAACCCAAGCGCAGATTGCCATTGGTGATTCTGGAATACGCATTTAAGCGCTCGCCTTCAGGTTGGGTTTTGGTGGCCTGATAGGCGCTAGACAGGGGGAAATTTCCGCTGCTACTACGCTCAACGCCGCCTTGGATATAAAACAAATCGTTCGGCCGACTGGCGAGCTGCGCCCCTTCATGTCGGCTAAATACACCCTCTTTGCCTGCGCTACCGCCTACATCGACGCGCCCGGACAGCGGTTTATCGGGGCGTTTGGTAATCAGATTAATGCTGCCGCCCATGTTGTTTGGGCCATACATCAGCGAACTTAGGCCTTTGGACACCACAATTTGTGACAGATCGCCGGTTAAAAATCGGGATAAATCAATATTGCCATCGTAGGGCACATACACCGGAACGCCATCAATATTGAGCGTGGTTTGGGTGGAATCAAAGCCGCGAATATACACTTGCGATTCATTGCGTTGCCCGCCGCTTGAGAGGGTAACACCGGGCACATCTTGCAGGGCTTCGGCTAGGTTTTGCTGATTGCGATCACGCAGGGTTGACGCGCTAATCACTGTCGCGCTGGGGTCGCCTTCAGGCGCATTTTGCTGGGCTTTAACATCCACCTGACCCAAATCAAACACGGTATCTGCAACGCCTGCCGCCGGATAGAGCGCGATAATAAGAGCTGCGGAAACAAGCGAGCGCGCCAAAATCGGGCGGTTTGCTCGGGGGGTGACTGTTGCAAATGGCATCTTGATCCTTCCAATATGTTTTTAGGTATATATTGAAGTTTACCCATTAAAAGAGCGTGCGGGCAAGGCATTTTTTAGGTTAAATGCCGCACCTTCCAGGTTTGGGTATCTCGAAAAACCGCTCCGAACCCATTCGAGTGCAAGGAGCCGTAGGCTTACGCCCGCTTCGCGCTCAGTGAGCAACGAGACATATCAAATAGATAGGCGAGGCGCGAACGAACACCCGACGCTGCAATCGGATGGCACAAGTAGGTTGTTCGAGGCGCCGTTTTATTGTCTGGCCTAACTTGGCCGTCATGAGGGGCGCTTATTTAAAAAAGGTGATCGTGCGTGGGATATGATTCAATTGATCAACGATAATCTGGCTGCACGGCCAATTGGAGATAGTATTGCTAACAAGTTGCAAGCCCGCAAGCGTGCCGGTGGATTAAATTGACGCAAACCCTCACCCCCGCTGTGATGAATTTGGCTGTGCCCGCTTCGGCGCCCACTCAACAGTCGCCTTCGGTTCAAATTAATTACCAATCCGCGCTGTTTGAGCACAATGCAGCGGGCATTTTAATCGTGGATCAAAACCGGATGATTTACGATGTTAACTCCTCGTTGTGCCGCATGTTGATGTTTCGTGCTGAAGATTTGCTGGGGCAATCTGCGGCGCTAATTCACTTCAGCCAAGAAACCTATGACCGTTTTCAAGGCAAATTTCTTGAGGCGCTTCAATCGGCTCATAGCGTTCAAACGGAATATCAATTCCGCCGCCAAGATGGCTCAACCCTGTGGGCTAAAATCTTAGGCGCCCGCATAACGCTATCTGATGGCGCGCCGGGGGTTTTGTGGAGCATGGTGGATACATCTGATCTCCACGATGCCCAGGAAAAATTGCGCTATCAGGCCTTGCACGATGCGCTAACGGGGCTGCCCAACCGTCGATCAATGGATTTAGCCATTAATCAGATGATGGCTCAGGCCGCGCGTGATGGGCATGCACTCGCGCTGATGTTGATGGATTTGGATAATTTCAAACCGGTTAATGATACGTGGCGAGAATGGGCGGCGATGAGTTCGTTCTTTTGGTGAATCAAGTTCATGATGTGCGCGAGCTGGAATCAATTTTTGGCAAAATTGAAACGGCGATATCGGCACCGATTACGTTAAGCAATGGCCAAACCGTTCGCGTGGGGTTAAGTGCGGGCGTGGCCTTGTTTCCGCAGCATAATTCAGATAACCCCGATATTTTGCTGCGCTTGGCCGATCAAGCCCTGTACGCCAGCAAAGAATATAAACAACAACGCACCCGCTTCTGGGCGATGCATGGCAGCCCGGTTAATGTGCAGTTAAACACAGCGCAAAAGGCGCTCGGTGCCGAGGGCTTAGTTGTGTGCTATCAGCCCATTGTTGAGGTGAAAACCGGCCAAACGCGCGCGGTTGAAGCCTTGGCTCGATTGCAGAATTCTGATGGGCGCTTGTTGATGCCTGAGCAGTTTTTGCCGCAATTAAATACCCAAGATTTATTCGAGCTGACCCGCCAAGTGCTGGCACAAGCCTTGACTGATTTAAGCCGATTAGATCGCCTTGGCATTGAGATAGAAGTGTCCATCAACCTGCATCCCCGCGTCATCGTGGATGCCTACATACCCGCCCTGCAAGCGCAAATCGCCCGTAGCCCGATTGCCCCAACACGGATTACCTTTGAGATTTTAGAAGGCGGCAGCTTTGATGAGCAGCAACACGCTTTGGCGCATTTGATTGCCCTGCGTCAGCAAGGGGTGCAACTCGCGCTCGATGATGTGGGGAGCGCGTATTCCTCGTTGCAGCGCATGCGCGATTTGCCCGTGAATAAAATCAAGCTCGATCAAACCTTTGTGCGCAATTTAGCCCGCCAGCCGAACGACATTAATTTTGTTCGCTCCATCCAAAAACTCGCCTGAAACCGATGAACTGCTGGATGTGCTCAGCGTGATGCGCGTGCCATTGATTCAGGGCTTTGCCGTGGGCGAGCCTATGCCGCTTGATGAACTCATTGTATTTTTGAGTTCAGCCGAGCGCCGGCTAAACACCCATGAGCCGACCACCCTGCTGGGCGTTTATGCGGCGCTGTTTTCTCATCATGAACTCGTGCATAAAGTGATTCGGCGCAATCCCCACCTGGTGAATACCGCCGCGTTGTGCACCAGCGATGCCTGCCCGATTCACCATGCGCTCATTAATATGAAGATCACAGATTTGGATCACCCCATCCACCGCGCCCATCACGCACTGCATCAGGCGTTCTACCAAGCGCTGGGAGATCAGGCTGAAATGCATCCTATCGATGAGGCCAGAATCGCTTTGGAGCAGGCCATTCTGACTGAATTGGCTTTGGGCTGAGTGAATCATCCGGGATGCTACAGGTAAACACCAATCGCCATCGTTTGCCGCTTGGTTTCAAAGCGATAAT
>NCFS01000103.1 GCA_002281295.1 Halothiobacillus sp. 35-54-62
TTCTCGGCTTACAAGGCATGTCGATGATTGGAATATTTTGTTTTGATTCAATTGGTTGGGGCTTAACTTAATGGCATTGGGGTCAGACTCGATTGATTTCTAGCCCTTACCCTACGCTTGCCACATATTGATCAGGCCGCCCCGTGGCGCGTCGCCTGTTTTTGCCTGAGTTTAGTGCCATCGTGCCTATTGGCGTTTGAATGCAACGCAATTCGCGGCTGCAAGGAACCCACGGGCTGCCGCTAACTCCAAGGAGCTGAATCCGCCCGACTCATTAACCTTGCGAGGCACGCGATGAACGCTCAAGAACAGGCTTTAGTTTCTCAATTACTCGGCAATTTGCAGCAAGCCGCCAGCCAGCTTGCACCGAATGCCATCGACCCCGAAGCCAATGCGCTAATTTCCGCCGCTTTTGCCGGCGCGCCATCGATGGCGTATTTGCTGACTCAGCGGCATTTGTTGCTGGAGCAAGCGCTGCACAATGCCCAGGCGCATATTCAAACCTTAGAAACCGCCCAAGCACAAAGTGAGGCGGCGGCGCGTAGCAATCCGCCGAGCTTTTTGGGCGGCGCGCAATCTGGTTGGCACAACCCTGCCCCCGCCGCAGTGGAGCTTAATGCGTACGGCCAGCCGATTGGCCATGCGGCGCCCGCAAGCCCGGCGGCTAACCTAAGCGGTGCGCCCTCGATGGCCAGCATGAATGCCGCTCCGGCGGCCAGCCGCTCTGGCTTTGGGGGCGGCTCGTTTTTAGGCACGGCGGCAGCGGCGGCCACGGGCGTGGTGGGTGGCGCGCTCTTGTTTCAAGGCATTGAGCATTTAATGGGCGGGGGCAATGCGGGCCTGATGGGCGGCGCGGGCTTGGCGGGCAATGCCTTGCCCACCGAGGACATTACCAATCAGCGGATGCCGGATCGGGCTGGGATAACGCGGCCTTTAATGACCCGAGCGCCGACCCGATCAACGATCCGGCGAGCGATTCCAATATGAACTTTGATAGCACCGCCGATAACAGCAGCCTGTTCGATACCTCGGGGGATGATAATTCCGGCGGATTTTTTGGGGGCTTGTTTGGCGGGGGCAGCGGGGATGATGACTGGGTTTAAGTGCCACAAAATGTGGTGAATGCGGCCACGCCCTTGGGGGCGGGGTCGGCAAAATCTGCCCATTCAGCGCGCGCGGCAAACGGCTGAGTCACTGCCGCCAGCAAAGCATTAAACGGCGCGAAATCGCCGGTTTCAGCCGCGTTTACCGCCGCTTCTACACGGTGGTTACGCGGCACATAAAGGGGGTTTACCGCGTCCATCGCTGCGGCAATTTTGTGCTGCGCCACGGGGCTCCCGCACTCTTCAACCAGCCGCGCCTGCCAGCGGGCAAGCCAGGCATCAAAATCCGCAGCGTGATGCATGCGCGCCCGCACGGGGGCGGCATCCCCGCGCAATGCCATGGCCAATTCCCGAAAGCTCAAGGTGAAATCGGCCTGTTCTGCCTGCATCACGGCGAGTAACCAGCCGATCAGTTCGGCATCGTTTGCTTGCGCCGTCACCAAGCCCAATTTGGTGCGAAATGCCGCCTGCCAATGCACCGCATAGCGATCAGGAAAGGCGGCAATTTCAGCATTGGCGGCGGCAAGCGCTTCATCTTCATTGGCCGCGATTAAAGGCAGCAAGGTTTCGGCAAAGCGTGCCACATTCCAACGCGCCATAACCGGTTGATTACCATAGGCATAACGCCCTTGGGCATCAATTGAGCTAAACACCGTTTTAGGGTGGTAGGCATCCATAAAGGCGCAAGGGCCAAAATCCAACGTTTCTCCCGCGATGCTGGTGTTGTCGGTATTCATTACGCCGTGCACAAACCCCACCGCCATCCAGCGCGCCACGAGCGCGGCTTGCGCTTCGGCCACGGCCTGCAACAAGGCCAAATAAGGCTGCGGATGGGCGCGCGCCGCCGGATAGTGGCGCGCCATGGCGTAATCGGCCAGCTGTTTAACTTGCGCGCCATCGCCGCGCGCGGCAAAGAGCTGAAAGCTGCCCACGCGAATCAAGCTTTGTGCCACACGGGTGAGCACGGCGCCGGGTTTTTCACCGGGGTTTGCCCCCGGTCGCCACACCGATTCCCCCGTGGTAACAGCCGCTAACGCGCGCGTGGTCGGAATACCTAATGCGTGCATAGCCTCGCTGACCAAATACTCGCGCAGCACAGGGCCAAGCGCCGCTCGACCATCGCCCCCGCGCGAAAAACCCGTGCGCCCCGAGCCTTTTAAGGCAATATCGCGCCGCCCCATTGCGCCGATTACCTCGCCCAGCAGCATCGCCCGCCCATCACCCAACAGCGGCACAAAATTACCGAACTGATGCCCGGCATACGCGAGTGCAATGGGGCTTGCGTTTTGAGGTGGCGCATTCCCTGAAAAAATGGCCGCACCCTGCGCCCCGTTTAATGCCGCCGCATCCAGCCCTAATTCTTGCGCCAGCGCCGTGTTGAATAAAATTAAACGCGGCTTAGGATAGGTGGCCGCTGGGGCGGGGGTATAAAACCCCGGCAACTGTTCTGCAAAACTGTGTTCAAAGGCAAATAGCGGCGCGGCAGGCGGGTGCTGGGGCATGGGGCATTCTCGGGGCGATGGCAATAAGCAAGGGGGCGATGCGTGTTGAGATTAGCACGCCACCGCCCGTGCATTTTACGAAAAACCAACAATTGCCCGCTTGTCATTGCGCGCGGGGCGTGAATACTGAAGCCCTTAAATTTTATGACTCGGAATACCTCACTATGACCCACGCCCAATGGTTCTTGCTCGTTGGCGGCCTGTTGCTCACGATGGGGCTAACGACTGCCCTGCTCAAACGCCTGCCCATTACGCCGGCCATCGTATATTTAGCGGTGGGCGTCCTCATTGGCCCCTCGGTGTTTAACGTTTTTCACTTTAACCCGCTCAAAGATTCGGCCTTGCTCGAAGCGCTAACCGAAGTGGTGGTGCTGATCTCACTATTTTCGGCGGGCGTGAAAATGCCCGTGCCATTTAAATTAGCCCAGTGGCGGGCGCCGATAATGCTCGCCAGCGTTTCCATGGTGGCCAGTGTGGCGCTGGTGGCCGCTTTTGCTTGCTGGGTGATGGGTTTACCGATTGGCTTGGGCGTATTGCTCGGCGCGATTTTAGCCCCCACCGACCCCGTGCTCGCCACCGAGGTGCAAAGCCGTCACCCCGGTGATCGCGATCGCTTGCGTTTTACCCTCACCGCCGAAGCCGGCATGAATGATGGCAGCGCGTTCCCGTTCGTGATGCTGGGTTTGGGTTTGCTCGGCCTGCATAATTTGGGGAATTTTGGCCTGCACTGGTTTTTAGTTGATGTGGTTTGGGCCACCGTGGCCGCCTTGGTGATTGGGGTTGCCAGTGGGGCGGCACTGGCGTGGGCCAGCGCCAAATTGCGCCGCAACACACCCAAGCACGAGTTACTAGATGATTTTTTAGGGCTGGGCTTAATTGGCGTGGTGTATGCCCTATGCGTATTCGCCGCCGCTTGGGGGTTTTTAGCCGTATTTTTTGCGGCGGTTGCGTTGCGGCAAACCGAGCTGCGCCTGCACAATAAAACCGCGCGGGCGCCATTTAACCAGCCTAACGCAGATACCCCGCCCGAGGCACCCACACCGCAACCCGCGCCAGCAGAACACCCCACCGTGAGCGGCGGCGCACTGATTTTCAAAGAGCATTTAGAACGCCTATCGGAAGTGGTGCTTATTTTGCTCATCGGCGGCACCTTGTTTATTAACTCTTGGAGCTGGCCGGTGGTCATCATGGCCGCGTTTTTATTTTTTGTGGCCCGCCCGCTGAGTGTCGCCATCGGGCTTTTGGCCACGCGTGTGCCGTGGCGAACGCGCGGCATGATCGGCTGGTTTGGCGTGCGCGGCATTGGTTCGCTATACTACTTAATGTACGCCATTCAACACGGGCTGCCCGAACCGATGGCCATGACCTTAATTCAATTCACCTTGATTGCCGTCACGCTTTCCATCATTGTGCATGGCGTAACCGTTAAACCCCTGATGAACCGCTTTGCGCCTCACTAAAGCGGCCAACCCCTCGGAGAACCGCCCATGAGTGACAATGCCCAAATTCTCTTAGAAAGCGTTATGAAAGCCGCTATTGATGCCGCGCGGCAATTAAAAGAACCCGCCGCCGCCGGTGATGCCTTCTCGCAGGGCGAGCTGATGGCCTACTACGACATCCTCGATGTGATCAAAGAGCAAGCCGAGCTTGCCGGTATCGAGTTTAACGACCCCGAACTCGCCGAGTTTGACCCAGACGAATTGCTGCCTGAGGAATAACTGAAGCCCAGCGCCCAAATTTTAGCGCGCTAACACTTAGCCCAAGCCCTGCCCCGCACTTCGCCCCAAACTTTGTCTTGAGGAGCCGCCGATGAATCGCTTTTTTTCCTACGCCAACCGCCAGCTCAGCGGCGTGCTTATGCTCGCTTGGCTGAGCTTCACCCCCGCCTTTGCAAGCCCCGCGCCCGAACCGCAACCCAGCGGGGTCGCTATGATCGGCAATGTCGCCTTTGTCGATCACCTGCTCAATTTACCGGCCGATTTCGCCGTTATGCGTGAACAACACATCCCCATGATGATTTTTTTCCACGCGAGCTATTGCGGTTATTGCAATCAAGTGGACGATCGCTTTTTAATCCCCATGCGCAAAGACCCCGAATTTCAAAACCGCCTGCTGATTCGCCGCGTTAAAATTGATGCCGATACAAAATACATCGGGCTGGATGGCAAAACGCACGATTACCCCTTTCTGGCCAACCAACTCGGCGTGCGCGGCGTGCCGTATATCTTATTTTTAGCGCCCGATGGCTCACGCATCACCTCCATCCAAGGCACCGCCTTCGATTACTACGGTTATTACTTAAGCAAAGATATTGATTTGGCCACCGATTGCGCCAAAAAACCCGCGCAACCAAAATGCGATGGCCGTAAAGACGGAGCGGGGTTGTAGCGCGCTGCCCTAAACGCACCGCAAAAAAAGCCCCGAAGTTCGGGGCTTTCCTCAACGCACCACAAAAAAGCCCCGAAGTTCGGGGCTTTCCTCAACGCACTACAAAAAAGCCCCGAAGTTCGGGGCTTTTTTGCCGCAGAGTTCGTGCTCGGTGCATAACGCCTGCCCGTTCGCTCAATGGATAAAAAACGCCCGAGGCAACCAACGCACCAATTCGGCTTGGGTGGCCGGCCAATCTGGGGGGATTTGTGCGGTACGGTTGGCCTGTGGGCTCGCGCTAAAACAGGCGGCATCTAAGGCGTGCAACGCGGCAATAAACCGAGGATTGGGGGCGCGGGCGATCATGCGGTTAATACTGGGCTCACCGGTAATGGCGCGCAGGGCGTGCAGGGCGGCTTGCGGGGTTTGGCATTGCGCCAAGCGCTGCATGGCGGCTTGGTGCTGACGGCGGCGGGCGTGGCGCTGATACCCATCGCGCAAGGCGTAGAACAAGGCATACACAGCAACCAGCATCAACAACACCCGCCACCACCAAAAGCCGATGGCCTGAGTGAGTTGCGCGCGGGCGGTGGGCGGCCAATGCAGGGTTTGGGCGGGCAGCACGGCGGCATTGAGCATCGCGCCCGGATCTACCGCGTTGCGATTGATAAAAGGCAGGCGCAAGGCGGGGAGCGTGCCTGTCGTGGCGTTTTGGCCTTGGGGGTCGGGCAAAATCGGGATGCGGATATCAAAGGTTTGCGCGAGTTCA
>NCFS01000104.1 GCA_002281295.1 Halothiobacillus sp. 35-54-62
TAGTGTGGGGTCTCCCCATGTGAAAGTAGGTCAACGCCAGGCTCCCATTACCTAAACCCCCCATATCATTCGATCTGGGGGGCTTTTTTTCGGGTTTTTCCTCATTAAAGATAATTTAAATTGATTCTAAAACCTTATTGCTGATAAATTAACGCTGCCTTCATGCCTGAAGGCGGATGGTTGAGTTAGCAAAAATGGAGAGAGTCATGAATGCGATGATTAGAGCGTTAGTTCTCGGTGTGGTTTTAATGCTGGGTATGTCTTCTGCTTATGCGGTTGAAAAGATGGACTTAAATACGGCAACCACCGAGCAGTTGCAGTCGGTCAAGGGGATTGGTCCAAAGTTGGCTCAATCAATTGAAGAGTACCGTAAAACTCATCAAGGGTTTAAGTCGGTGGAAGAACTCAAAGACGTTAAAGGGATTGGCGATAAAAACTTTATAACGTTTAAAGAGCACTTTTCGGTAGAGCCAGCTAAATCTGCGGCACCGTCTAAAAAATAACAAATTTTTGGCCTGCCTTTGGGCAGGTTTTAGGAGTGCTTAGTGCTTGGCGCCGATATTTTAATTACCGTTAATGGCGATCTGAAGGCCATTCCTCCTAATTTTTCCGTTTCCGACCTTTTGGATCTTTTGTCGCTCAAAAACCAGCGGCTTGCTGTCGAGCTAAATGGTGAAATTCTTTCTCGAGCCCAGTTTTCTTGTCAAATTCTTAACGTTGATGATCGCCTTGAGCTCGTTCAGGCCATTGGCGGCGGGTGAAAACATTGCGTCCTTTTTTGCTACAAGCACCGCAAATATTGGTGTAGTGTATTATTATTGTCACTTAATGCTCGAGGCATCGGGTGACATGGGGTTTTAGGGTGGTTCTCTGCCCAGTCTTGTTATAACGCCCTTTTTTAGATTGTTTTAGCTGATTTGTGAGGCTCTATAATGTCGATGGATGATCGGGACGGTTTCATTTGGTATGACGGCGAAATGGTTGAGTGGCGCGCAGCGCAAACCCACGTATTAACGCATAGTTTGCATTATGGTATGGGTTGTTTTGAGGGCGTTCGCGCTTATAAAACGGATCGCGGTACGGCGATTTTTCGTTTGGAGGATCATACTCGGCGTCTGGCTAATTCCGCGAAAATCCTCGGCATGTCGATGCCTTACACTGAAAGTGTCATCAATGAAGCGCACCGCGCAGTCATTCGTGCCAATAACCTTGATAGTGCTTATATGCGCCCGTTGGTTTTTTTCGGCTCTGAGGGGATGGGCTTGCGGGCGGATAATTTGAAGGTTCATGTGGTGGTTGCTGCCTGGGAGTGGGGCTCCTATTTGGGGGCTGAAAACATGCAAAACGGCATTCGGATTAAAACCTCCAGTTATTCTCGGCACCATGTGAACGTCACGATGTGCAAGGCTAAGGCGACGGGCGCGTATATGAATTCCATGATGGCCTTGCGAGAGGCGACGCTGGATGGTTATGACGAAGCCATGCTGCTGGATACGCAAGGGTTTGTGGCCGAAGGGTCTGGTGAGAATATTTTCCTCGTGCGTGATGGCATTCTTTACACACCCGATTTAACGGCCGCATTGGATGGTATTACACGACGTACCATTATTACGCTCGCTGAGCGTTTTGGTTATCAGGTGATTGAAAAACGCATTACCCGGGATGAAGTTTATATTGCGGATGAAGCGTTTTTTACCGGAACTGCGGCTGAAGTAACGCCGATCCGTGAGGTTGACAACCGCCCGATTGGTCGAGGAACACGCGGTCCTATTACCGAGCGATTGCAATCTGCTTATTTTGATTTGGTTCATGGCCGGTTTGATGCGGAATTTAATCCGTGCCTTGATTTTACGGGTGAGCGTGCATGAATCCGAATACGGCCGCTAACCCGCAAAACTTTAAAACAGCAAATGCCGTAATTGAAGTCACCGTGATGCAAAGTGATTTACCCGTGTATTGCCCGCAAGCCGATGAATTGCTTTGGAATGCCCACCCTCGGGTTTATATCCATCTGGAAAATCCGGGTGATGTGGCGCGGTGTATTTATTGCAGCACGCTGTATCGTCTCGTAGATTAAATTACGTTAATTCAATGCTGAACTTAATGGCCAATAATCCCGCGATGGTCGCTTTAATTGCCGTGGTTGTGCTGATTGCGGTAGTTTTGCATGTGGGGTTTTATTTTTTTATTCGTCGCATTATGCGCGCGCCGCGTGTTGAATCTTCAGACAAGTAAATCGCATCTGCTTATGTCAGCCGCCCTGGGATTTTTAAGGGCGGTTTTTTTGTGCTAAAAAATGGCTACGAATCAGTGCCGCTATTTTGGGCGTGTCGTTAACAGGTTGATAGGACCAGTGCTCAAGCTGCCCTTCAAACGGCTTGGTGACGCCTTCTTGGCGCAACATCTGATGAAACTCTTTGAGTCGCCCCGAATAGCCATCAAAATCGATCGTATAAATGGGTTTGCCGGTGGACGCGGCCTCGGAAACCATCGAGACCGAATCGCCGGTGACAATTAAGTAATCTGCCATCCCGAGAATGGCGTGATAGGGGTTGTCGCCTTCGTTATTCCAAAACCAATGGCCTGTGTTGCCTAGCTCGGATTGCATGGCGGCTATATTATCAGCCCCTGTGCGCCGTGAGGCGGTGATCCATAAGTGCGCGTTTTGGTTTTGTGCCGCCGCCCTTATCGTTGCAATGAGTGCCCGGCTTTTTTCGGGGGTTAAGGTGGCCGTGGCATTGCTGCCACCAATGAGCACGCCGATGATGGGGCGATGGGATTTAATGTTTTTTAACTCAGGATGCAGGGTGTGCTGCACACCCATCGCGGCGGCTATTTTATGGGGTGATACATGATGCAAAGCGCCGCGTGTATGAAATACATTTTTGCCTTTTAGCCCATCGTGGCGCGGGGGGGCGATGAGGTCGACTAAGTGCAGGGGCATTTGCGGATTTTGAATATGCACGGTGAAGGTTTTTCCCTTGCTTGCCCGTTTGACGCCGAGCGCCACCGCCGCGCCCAAACGCCCGCACGAAATAATTAAATCAGGCCAAGGCGCGCACAGCGGCGGGGAGTCTGCTGTGAGCTTGGTTTGAGCTTGGGGGATTAAATGACCGGGTAGCCAACGCCAGGGCTTGCGCAAATTGACGAGTTTGAGCTCAAACGGCCAACCGACGTGTTCAGCTAAGCCTATGACTTGGTTGCGTAGCCCCACGGCATCATTGGTGAGCAGCCAGACGATGGGCTGCTTGTGTGCTGCGCTCATCTCGGGGCAATAGGCTCATCGGGGAAAGCAAGCTCATGGCGATTGCGCCACTCTGGGCTTACGAAATTAATAATCAGCGTGCGACGAATCCCGTTGATTTTGCGCGGTTCAAAGCCATGCCAGGTATTGTTTGAGGGCACGAAAATCATCGCCGTATTGAACGTGGCGGGGACGCGCTCTGCGGGTGCGGTTTTATGGGCATAAATATCGGTGCCCCAATCCTCATGCCCCTCGTCTTCGGCGAGATAGGCGAGTAGGGTAAATTTTTTCACACCTAAGTCGGTGTGGGGCTCTAGCCAAAACCCTTGGGTATCGAGGGCGTATTCAATGCGTAAATTCGTGTGCGTTAAATCGACTGCGCAGCGCGATTCAATCACCGAAATCACCTCATCTGATTGCAACGCGTGCGCAACGGCGGCGCAGGTTGGGAATTTGCTGATGGCGTCTTGATCAAAAAAGCGGCGCGATTCGTTATGGGTTTCTCGCCGACCGCCGGTGTCATCAATCACAGGGGGCGTAAAAGGAAGTTGCCCGATTGAACGTGCGATAGCAACCGGAAAGAGCGCCGATAAACGCCAGTGTCGATAAGGTGTCTCCCGCTGCTGCGCTTGCGTAAAGCTTTTGATTAATTGGGTTTTTACGGAGTCAAGTTGGGCTAAATCAGACATAAAGGCGCCTTATTCATCAATGTGAGAGCGAGTAGGGCTGCTATGATAGCCGCATTTACGCCAATTTAATGAATCTGTCACGCAGCTAAAGCCCATGAACACGCCACCCGCCTCCGCCTTAAAACCTATGACCGTGATGCAGCTGCTGCCCGCGCTCGAAAGCGGCGGCGTGGAGCGCGGCACCATCGAAATTGCGGCGGCGCTTATTGCCGCAGGGCATCGAGCCATTGTGGTATCGGGGGGCGGGCGCATGGTGGCGGAATTGGAGGCTTTGGGCGCGCTGCACATCACGTTGCCGATTGGAAAAAAATCACTCACCAGCCTTAAATATATTCCTATTCTGCGGCAATTAATGTTGATGCATCAGGTGGATATTTTGCATTTGCGCTCGCGCCTGCCCGCGTGGCTTGGTTATCTGGCATGGAAAAAACTGGACGCGCGCACGCGACCCCGCCTAGTTACCACCGTGCATGGGCCGTACACGCCGAATTTGTACAGTGCGGTGATGGTCAAAGGCGAGCGCGTGATTGCCGTATCCGACATGATCGTGGCCTATATTCAGCAGCATTATCCCGCCGTTCCCGCGGCGAGAATTACCCGGATTTATCGCGGGGTAAATCCGGTTTTGTACGCGCCGGATTATCAGCCCGATGCCGCTTGGTTGGCCGCATGGCGCGCGGCATTTCCTGCCTTGGCTGGCCAGTGGGTGATTACCTTGCCGGGGCGAATTACGCGCTGGAAAGGGCAGCTGGATTTGCTGGCGATTGTGCAACGGCTCGCGGCGCGCAATATCCCCGTGCATGCGCTGATTGTCGGGGGCGCGCACCCCAAAAAGCAGCATTTTTTACAAGAAATCGAGCAAAAAATCCAAGCGATGGGCTTGGGCGCCCGTGTGACGTGCACGGGGCAGCGCGCTGATCTTAAAAATATTATGGCAATCAGCGATGTGGTGTTGTCGCTTTCAACGGATGCAGAGGCATTTGGTCGCGTTAGCCTTGAGGCCCTAGTGCCACCGGAGCGCCCGTTCACACTAGCGCACATGCAAGCACAAACCTTGGCGGTTTATGCGGATCTATTGGCGGCACCTAGAGCGCGTTAAGGTGTGCTCTGCTTAAAAATTTGTTCATAAAATGCGCGGGTTTTTGCCGCCATTTGCGCCAAAGTCAGTTCATGACGGGCATGGGCGCAGAACGGTGCGTAGCGTTGTGGCAGCTTTTGCCATTGCTGCAGCGCCTGTTTAAGCGCGAGATGTAAGGCGGTTGTGTTAGTGCACGGCACCACCGCTTCGCTGGGAAGAAATTCGCGCGCGCCTGGAATTTCGGTGGCTATGATAGGGACACCGGCATGAAGTGCTTCAACCAAAACATAAGGGAAGCCTTCTCGCCGTGACGAAATCACCAATAAATTTGCCGCTTGCATGAGTGCGGGCACATCAGCGCGAAACCCCGTAAACACCACCCGCGTTTGTAGCCCAAGCCGCGCGACTTGTTTTTTAAGCGCGGCTTCATCGGGGCCAGTGCCTACGATAACCAGCTTGCCGGGTAAATCGCGCCATGCGTCCAGCAAAATATCAAAGCCTTTGGCGGCAACCAAGCGGCCGACTGCCAGCGTCAACGGCTCATCAGGCGTACACCAAGCGGCTTTCAATTCGGCGTATTGTGCTTCTGGGCGCATTTGAACGGGCGCAATACCATTTTCGATAACAATACTGCGGGCGTGATGCAAACGCGCTTGTGCGTCTCGGGATACCGCAATCACGCCATCGAATGGCACAAACGGGCGGGTATCCTGTTTCAAATTGTGAATGGTGGCGATCATTACGGGCGCGGTTATGCGGCATAAGCCCACCATTTTTGCGGCTTTGTTGGCTTGGGCGTGAATTACATCGGGCGAAAATCTGCGTAAATTTTGGCGTAATCGCCATAAAGCCAAAGGATTGAAGCGCCATGTTTTAGCTTTAATATCAACGAGTTGGATTGATTTGTGTAGTTTTTCACGGAAGCTTGCATCACCAAATACCCGCACCTCATCGGTTTTGGCGAGCTCGTTGGCTAAATCCACCAGATGCCGCTCAAGACCACCGTAGCCTTTGCTGACGATTACTAAAGCGATCCGCATGGCTTATTTCACCTCGATTTTGACAAGTTTCGGCATGATACACTGTGCGGACTTCAAGATTAGCGATGAGAGGATTGACTATGAGCGCAAATCAATGGGTCGATATGCACGCCTTTGCGGCGGCACCCGTGGTGCAGTTACCGTTTGTACATTTTGTCGTCAATCATTTTATTCCCGAGTCGGCGATGGGCACAATTAATCGAGATTTTCCCGATGTGCCCAAGCGGGGGAGCTTCCCG
>NCFS01000019.1 GCA_002281295.1 Halothiobacillus sp. 35-54-62
TGTCCGCTAAGTCGTAGGGTGCGCCATGCGCACCATTTGGCCCATCGGTGCGCATGGCGCACCCTACGGTTTCATGGATTATTCGTGCCGAATCAATAGTAATCTTCCCAAGACAATCTTCCCAAGACAATCTTCCCTGGTAAGATTCCCTGGGTGATTTTTGGAGGAGAGGGTTTGCCCCCTAAAATAAAGCCCCCAGTTATGGGGGCTTTATTGTTTAGATTAACCCACCGCAAAGTGGATTTTATCGTGGCGTGCGTTAGTGAATTACTTGGTTGTATTGCTGAATACCTGATATCAACCAGTCGCCTTGGGCGGTATCTGCGGCGTGACGAACATGCCAGATTTCTGCAATGGCTTCGGGTTGGCCATAGTTTTCACGCACTTGTCCTTGGAAAAGGACGGAGGCTACAACAAAATTTTGCTCCCGACTTAAATCCAATAGTTGGGCATCAAGGTTTTGCACATCGGTAACGTTATTCTCGTTGCCAATACGGGCGCGTTCAGCCGCAAGCTCTGTAAATAACTCAGGGGTGAAATATTCCCGCATGGCGTTTAATTCATTGCTATCCCAATGTTTTTGCAGATTGGTGAAGTGGTTTTTCGCCCCTTGCACGAAACTTTGCTCGTCAAACCATTGGGGCTCATCGGTCAATACGGCGGGAGATGAGCGCATAAAGGCATCGGGTGAATACCCTGTTGTGTTTGCCGTTTGCGCATTCATTCGCCCTGAGTTTGCACCGATGGGGTTCGTATCGGGTGCGCCTGCGGTGGCGTAGGGGCTGCTGGCCGGTGTGGCAGGCTTGCGCAGGGCGCGGAATATGAGGAAGGCACCGATGGCAAAGGCAACAATCAGCAAGAAGTCCATGGGTTTTAAGCCATCAAATGCGCCGCCAAAGAACATCGCCGCTAAAAGCCCACCGGCAGCCAAGCCCGCTAAGGGGCCTAGCCATTTACTGGCACCGCCAGCGGTGGCGGGTGCCGCTGCCGCTGCCGCTGTGCGACCGGGGTTGGCTGCTGCGGGTGGGGTTGCCTCACGGCTGAAGCTTTGTTTTTGTTGACCCATACTGCCGCCTGAGCCGATGCGTTTGGCTTCGGCGGTTTGCAGGCCTAAAGCAAAGAGTAAACCGAGGCTCATGAGCGCCACCGTAAATAAGACCGTGATTTTTTTGGTGAACATTTAAAGGATCCTGCGCAAATTAAGGAATAAGCATTCTAGGGCTTGAGTAAAATGGTTGCACGCTAAAGCGTTAACTTTCAAATAGGTTATGTATTTAATTTATAAGGATCATAGTCGGCCGTGGGTTTGTTGGGCTGCTTAAAAACAATCTGTGGGGAATGTTTTTGTCTGTTTATACTCAACAGGATGAATTATTTCGCTTGAACATGAGGAACGTATGGAATTTTTGACAAATTATGGTTTGTTTTTAGCAAAAACGCTGACCGTCGTTGTGGCGGTGTTGGTGGTTGTGGGTGGCATTATTGCGCTCCGGTTGCGGCAGCGGGATGGCGCGGCGGGGCGTTTTAAAATCATCGAGCTTAATGCGCAGTATCGAGATAACCGAGCCCAGCTTGAACAAGCGATTTTGCCGCCCAAGCAATGGCGCACGCAACAAAAATTACGCGAAAAAGAGAATAAGCAAGCCGAAAAACAGCCAAGTGATGCGGTGTTACGCACGTTTGTTTTGCGTTTTACCGGTGATATGCGTGCGAGCCAAGTGGCAAGTTTGCGTGAAGAGATTTCGACGATTTTGTCTGTTGCGCGCCCAGCGCAGGATGAGGTGATGGTTTGTCTTGAAAGTGGAGGCGGGCTTGTTACCGCGTATGGCTTGGCGGCGGCGCAGTTGGCGCGGGTGCGGGCGGCGGGAATTAAGCTCACCGTTACGATTGATAAGGTGGCGGCGAGCGGTGGCTACATGATGGCGGCGGTGGCCGATCATATTGTGGCAGCGCCTTTTGCCATTGTGGGTTCGATTGGGGTGGTGGCGCAAATCCCCAATATCCATCGCTTATTGCAGCGTAATGAGGTGGATATTGAGCTGCTCACGGCGGGGCAATATAAGCGCACGTTAACGATCTTGGGTGAAAATACGGATGAGGGGCGTGAGAAATTTCAAGCGCAATTGAATGATACGCATGATTTATTCAAAAACTTTTTGCAGGAATATCGACCCAATTTAGATTTATCGATGGTGGCGACGGGGGAATATTGGTTCGGCACCACGGCGTTAGCCTTAGGGTTAATTGATGAGCTTTCAACCAGTGATGCGTGGATTGAAGCGCAGTTTGCCGAGCGTCGGGTGATTGACGTGCGCAAGATGCCGGTGCAAAGTTTAGCCAAGCGTTTGCGCGGCTCGATGGAGCAGAGTGTTCAGCGCGTGTTGACGCGGTTATTTGATCAAGTGCGTCAAAAATCCCTCGATCCGCAAGAGCGCTTATAAAAGCCCCGGCTTAAACCCTTTGTAACTGCTCAGGAGACCGTCATGGATGCTGTTTTTCACCCTTTGGCTGATTTGTTTGCCCAACTCGGATTACCCAATACCCCGGTTGAAATTGATGCGTTTATCGCGCAACACCCCCTCGTCCCTGCGATTGCGTTGGTTGATGCGCCTTTTTGGTCTACCGCGCAAGCGCAATTTCTAAGAGAGTCGATCGATCAGGATGCGGATTGGGCTGAGGCCGTCGATCATTTAGATGCGCGGCTGCGACAATAAAATTATTGCGTGGCTAAGAGGGCCGTTTTGAGCTTAGGGGATAACGGGGGTTCGCCCAGCCAGATTCCAAAATAGGCTTGCGCTAACTCGGCATCGTGGCTCATAAACAGTGATTTGCCGTTGTAGATTAGCTGCAGGGTGGCTTGTTGTGGGCTTGCGCCTTCGTTGGTGGCCGGTTGCCACGTTAACTCATAGCGATCACCGGGTTTTACATCCTGCATGGCCGCTTGCAGGGCATCAATTTTGGGTTTAAGCCGTGCACGCGCCGCGCCGGTGTATTGCTCATCGAGCGCTTTCCAGCTGGCTTTAACGATATCTGCAACTGAAACCGCGTGGTGATAGCTTAAAACCAAGGCCTTGGGTGTGGTGGCATTGAGAATAGTGGCCGCAGGGGTGCGCGCGGGCGCGTAGAGCGCGGCATCGTACACATCAAACCATAGATAAGTGGCGACACCGGTCCCCATTAGCGGTAAATCGCTTTGCCCCAGTTGGATTTGGGATGCGATTTGCGGCGGTGATGATTGTTCCGCTGCGTTGGATGCGGCTCCACTTAGGAGACTGAGTGCGAGCACGGCAATGCTCGGCAACAGGTGATTAAAAGTACGCTGTGGCTGGGGGCTGGTTGGGTGCATGAGGCGCCTCACAAATCGGGATCAGTTTTGGTGAAAAACAAGGTGACTTCGCCGACGCGAATGCCAAATTTGCTCACATACGCTCGGTTCATCATCACATTGGGCGAGGCGCGGATCATCCAATCATCAAATTTCACATCAATCGTGCTGCCGTTATAGGGGAGTTTTAAGGTGTAGTGCCAGTTCAGCGCTTGCCCGACTTCGTGCCCATGCGCTATGCCGACAATATCGCCGGCTTTGCCGATATAGCGGTCTTTGCCATCGCGGGTGATGTGCCATACGCGCTCGCCGGTTTCGCCATCGTTGTACTTGAACTGCTCGTTGAGCACGAATTCATCGCCCACTTGCTTGCCTGTGATATGCACTTTGAAGATGCGTTTAATCTCGCCGCCGCGTGATTGGAACATGCCGTAGGCATAGGTATTGCCCGCGAAATATTCTTCGAGATTGAACTGGGGTTGGGTTCCTTGGAATTGATTGAGATTCAAGCCGGCGCACCCCGTGAGTGAAAAAATAATGAGAGTTAATAAGAGCAGACGGTTCATAGGCTTACCTCGTTGATAGGGGCGTGGGTTGTGGTGAATCGGTATCGGTGAGTTGATTAAAAATAATCCAAGCGGCCAGTAGCTTGAACAGTACTGGTAAACCGCCATAAATCCAGCCCAGCACGAGGGTATCGTGCGGGCTGTTTGGCGCGTGGCCGGCTGGGTAACCGGCCGCACTCAATAGGCCAAATCCCAAACCCACGGCAATCGCAAGCGCGAGTTTGGTTGTAAGACCAAATAAGCCAAAAAATAACCCCGTGCGATCGCCTCTGCCGGCGTTTGCATCACGGCTGGCTAAATCCCCCTGAATGGCGGCGGGTAGCGCCATATCCGCCCCGAGACTTAAGCCTGTGATGACACAAATAATGCCAAATAAGAGGGTGTCGCCGGGGTGTAAAAAAGGCACAAAGGCGAAGCTGATGGCCGCTAAAGCAACAGAAAAACCCCAAGCACGGCGTTTACCGATGTGGTGGGCGATATAGGTCCAAAATGGCAGCGCCAAAATGCCCGCGCCAAAATACAAGAGCATGAGTGTGCCCAAGCTTGCGGCAGCGCCTAAGCGGTCGGTAATAAATAAAATAAACAAGGCGGCCGGAATACCATTGGCGAGGTTGTTTAAGAAAAAACTAAGCAGCAAGGTGCGCAGCGGTTTGTTCGCCCATAGCAAGGGCAAACCCGAGGTAAGTGCAGTGGGGGGGCGCCGATTTGGGCGTTCGGGGACGGTGAGAAACAATAAAATTAAAGCCAGGGGCAGGCTGAGGGCGACAACCCAAAAAACAGCCGAAAGCAGGGCGGAGGGCTCGCTGCTGCCAAGTATGAGCGGCAAGGCGGCGGCGAGAATCACGCCCAGCAAGCCGGCGCCTTCTCGCGTTGCTGAAAGGCGGGTTCGGCCATGGGGGGTGGGATCGGCTTCTGCCCCTAGGCTTAGGTAAGGCAGGCTGATGAGTGTCCAGCCCAAAAACGCTAAGAAAGCCCAAAAATAGAGATAGCTTAAGCCGACGCCGGCTTGGGGCTGCATTAAATAAGCCAGTGAGATGATGAAGATGGGTAAGCCTGCGGCGATGAGGGTTTTGCGCCGATACCGGCCGGGTATTAAATCGGCGTAATAGCCCACAATGGGGTCGAGGATGACATCCCATAAACGGCTCAGCATGAGTGCCAAGCCGACCGCGCCGAGCCCCAGCCCCAATTGATTGGCGTAAAACGGGGGCAGGTACACATATAACGGAATACCCATGAGCGCTAAAGGCAGGCCAGCCAAGCCGTAGGCAAGCATCCGAGTGGGCGCGAGATTGCGCCCCGTGGGGGTGATGGTCACGTTTGAGCCTGTTTAGCGATGGCCAGTGGGGCTTTGGCCAGTGGGGCTTTTTCTAGGATGACTTGTGCCACGTTGATGTGGCCGGCCAGAAACCCCGCTTCACAGTAAGCCAAATAATAGAGCCAGGTTTGGCGGAATTGATGATCGAAGCCTTGAGCTTGCAGCGCTTCAGTTTGCTGGCTGAACGTGTGCGCCCAGCGATTGAGGGTGCGGGCATAATCGGCGCCCAATAAGGTGACTTCTGTAACCAAAAGCCCGGCTTGTTGCGCTTCGCTGTTAAAGCGTTCAAGCGTGGGGAGCATGCCGCCGGGGAAAATATAGAGCTGAATAAAATCCGGCTCCTTGCGGTAGTGCTCGAAGGCTTTTTCAGCGATGGTAATCACTTGAATGGCCGCCCGCCCGCCGGGTTTTAGGCGGTTGTATACGGTTTGAAAATAGGTGGGCCAATAGCGCTCGCCGACCGCTTCAAACATCTCAATGGAGACAATATGATCAAACTGGCCGGTTTGATCGCGGTAATCGGTGAGATGAAATTGGGCAAGCTCACTTAAATTAGCATCATAGATGCGCTGGGTGGCGTAGGCCTGTTGCTCGGTTGAAAGCGTAATGCCGGTGACATTCAAGCCCTCTTTGGCCGCCGTTTCTGCAAAACCGCCCCAGCCACAACCAATTTCTAAAATATGATCACCAGGCTTGGCGTTCAGCCGCGCGAGCAACCGGTGGTTTTTACGCGCTTGTGCCTCTTCCAGCGGTTCATCGGGGGCGCTGAACACGGCGGCAGAATAGGTCATGCTGCGATCAAGCCAGAGCGCGTAAAAATCATTGCCCAAATCATAGTGCGCCGAAATGTTGCGTCGGCTGCCGCGTTTGTGATTGGCGCGCAGGGCGTGTTGCACACGGTGCAGGAGCCGCGCCCAAAATCCGGCGCGTAACTCATCATGCAAACTATCGAAGTTGCGCGCACCAATTTCCAGCAGCCGGCTTAAGTTGTCGGTCGAGAAATCGCCTTGGATATAGCCTTCTGCGATGCCAATATCGCCGAGCCGTGCGAGCCGGCTAAATAAGCGCGCGGGGTGATGCAGCCGCCATTGCGCACTGAGCTCGGTGTGGCTGCTGCCGCAAAATACGCGCTCATACCCTTCGTCGGTTATCACGCGAATTTGCCCCACGCGCAAGGAATCCAGCAAAGTTTCTACCCAACGTGCGGTGAGCGGCAGCGCAAACGCATCTGATTTTAGGGTTTTGGTTTGACTGAGGGGCATGAGCTGATCTCCTGTGCGGGTTTGGGCGGGGCGGTGTGAAATACACCGCCTTTAAGCCAAATTTTGAGTGCCTGCCAATGGATTAGGCCAATCACTTTGAAAGTTAAAAACGGGATGCGCAGGGCTTCACGCCATAAGCTGGCATTGCTTAAGATGCCCCGATGGGCGTTGTGGGTGGCTATGAGCGTGAGCTCTTCCCCTTCGTCGCCGAGGCGGGTTTCGCGAATTGACACGCTCAAACGTGAGTTGGGCTGTTCGGTGGGGCGAGTGATGCGAAAGTGATAGCGCATGTTCATATCTAAAAATGGCGAGACATGGAACACCTTGTCGGCTTGAGCCGTAAACGGGGTGGCGAGCGGGGCGCCTTGATCGTGGAGCAGGTAGTGATGGCATTCACCGAAGGTATTGCTCACCTCGCAATTTACTGCCACCAATTCATCGGCCGCGTTAAAGCAATACCAAACATTGAGCGGGTTGAATTGATAGCCCAGCACGCGGGGATAGGTGTTAATCAGCACGCGGCCCTCGGTGATATCGATGCCGACCGCGATGCAGGCTTGGTTGATCCAATCCCTTAAATTAACGCCGGCTTGGCGCGCGCCTAAATCGCGCTCGTTAATCGAAAACAAGTTAAAGCGATTGGCAGATAACCAGCGTGATTGGGGAAAGTCGGCTGAAAAGTCATCTAAATCAGCCAATAAGCTAAACACGCGGTATTCAAAGCGATAAGCCGGTCCGCGCATTCGCTGATGCATGACTTTGCCAATATATAAACCGGTCGTGTTCATGCGGGGGTAACCCAAGGCGGCGTAATGCCGAATTTTGCCGCCACATTGACCGCAGAGTGCAAACCATCTTCATGAAAGCCAAAGCCTGTCCAAGCGCCCGCGTAATAACACCGCCGATGGCCTTGCAAGCCCGGCAACGCCGCTTGGGCGGCATGGGTGTGCGCATCAAATACGGGGTGGTGGTAGGTCATGCGTTGCCGGGTGAGTTCCGGTCGAGGCGGGCTAAATGGATTTAAGGTCACGAGCCACGGCGTGGGGGTGGCTAAGTTTTGCAGGTGATTCATCCAATAAGTCACAGCCACCGCACGCGTTTGGGCTGTTTGCGCGCGGCCTAAATAATTCCAGCTTGACCAAACCTTGCGCCGTTTCGGCATTAAATTAAGATCATGATGTAAGTAGACGGTGTTTTCTTGAAAGTGAAAGGCGCCTAAGGTTTCTTGTTCGCGCGCATCGGGCTCATCCAGCAGGGCGAGGGTTTCATCGGCGTGGCTGGCAAATACGCAGGCGTCAAACGCTTGATTTATTTGCGGCAGAAAAACCCCATCCTCGCGCCGAATCACTTGGGTTATGGGGGAATTGATCACCGCTCTAAACCGATTACTTTGGCGCAAAGCATCGACATAGCGGTTCGATCCGCCTTGAATGGTTTCCCATTGGGGGCGATCTTGCACGTTCAAAAGGCCGTGGTTTTCAAAGAATTGCAAAAAGCTTAACGCAGGGAAGTTCAGCATGATTTGTGGCGGGCAAGACCAAATCGCGGCAGCCATCGGTAACAAATAATCTTCCCGAAGACCAGCACCTAATTTGAGCCGATCAAGAAAATCACCGAGCGATTCTGCCCTAGCAGCAGGCGTTGCATCGAGCTTGGCCTGAATAAGCGCCGCTTTGCCTGCTCGGTTGAAGCGCAAAATATCGCGCACCATGGTTAAAAATCGGGGGCGTAACAAATTACTTTTTTGCGCAAAGAGCGTGCGCAAATCACGGCCGCCATATTCCCTACGCCCTTGATCTAAGCTCACACCAAATGACATTTCGGTCGGCTGTGTGGGGATGTTCAAGTGCGCAAGTAAGCCGGTTAAATGCGGGTAATTGGGGCGATTAAACACGATAAAACCCGTATCGACGGCAATGGTTTGCGCCGCATCAATCAGGGTGTGGGTATGGGTGTGCCCGCCTAAATAGCTATTTTTCTCAAACAAAGTCACCTCGTGCTGATCGCCCAGCAGCCACGCGGTCGCTAAACCGGCAATGCCCGAGCCAATCACAGCAATTTTTAATGGATTTATATTCGGAAGGACGGTTGGGCTTGTCATAAGTTATTGGCCAAATTTACAAGGTTCGTTGCCCCGGAATGGGGTGGTGGTTTGATGGCGGATTAAGCTTTTCATCACAAAACCCCTATGATTGTATAGTTTATGTATAGATCATGTATGGTTATTGTGCAATGAAGCACGCAAGGGCGCATCGTCATCGGGGCGCTTTTTATGCGTTGAGTGCGGGTGGTTTTAAACCCAGCCGCGCTTGAATTACCCCCTTGCTTGATTTACCCGTTGATTGATTTACGCAGGGCGCTTACTTTTGGGTGCAGTGATTTTTAAAATGAAAAATCCCCGCTAAGGCAATGCCTGCGGGGATGCTGAAATCAATGAGATGACTGAGGCCGAATGGAGCCTCAGTGGGGGGTTAGCCGTTGCGCTTTTCGATCATTTGATGGATGAGCGGGGTTAGGATTAAATCCATGGCGTAGCTCATTTTGCCACCAGGAACCACGATGGTGTTGTAGCGCGACATAAATGACCCGGGGATCATCGAGAGCAGGAAGGGGAAATCCGCACCCGCTTTGGCCGGATGGCTGAAATGGATAATAACCAAGCTTTCATCGGGGGTAGGAATATCGCGCGTGATGAATGGGTTAGAGGTATCCACCGTTGGCACACGCTGGAAGTTAATATCCGTGCGTGAGAATTGCGGGGTAATGTGGTTGATGTAATCGGGCATGCGGCGCAGGATGGTATCCACCGTGGCTTCAGCCGAATAGCCGCGCTCGGCGTTGTCACGGAAGATTTTTTGGATCCATTCCAAATTAACAATCGGCACCACGCCGACCCCTAAATCGACATGGGCTGCGGCATCTACAGAATCGGTTTTCACCAAGCCATGCAAGCCTTCGTAGAATAATAAATCGGTGCCACTGGGGATGTCTTCCCAGGGGGTAAATTCGCCCGGTTTAAGGTTGGTGTTTAAGCGGGCATTATGTTCGAGCGCTTCTTGGTCGCTATGAATGTAGTAGCGCTTTTTGCCCGTGCCGGATTCACCATAGGTTTTAAACAGCTCGCCTAATTTATCAAAATGGTTGGCTTCGGGGCCAAAATGCGAAAACGAGAAATTACCCGCCGCTTCCGCCTTTTTGACCGCTTCACGAAACTCCATGCGCGATAAACTGTGAAAGCTATCGCCTTCAATCACCACGGGGGTTAAGTTTTCACGGCGGAAAACCTGCTCGAAGGCGCGCTTAACGGTGGTGGTGCCGGCACCGGATGAACCGGTTACGGCAACGACGGGATGCTTAACGGACATAGTTGCTCCTAAACTCAAAGACAAAAAAGAATCACATGGGATCATGTCTCGCCGGGGTGGCGAGGGCTGATCAAATGCGACTCACAGATGACAGACACTTAGCAAGGCGATATTAGGCGTTTATAGGCGGTCGGACAAGCCAATCTGATGCAAAATTTTGCCGAGCGCCCCAATTATCTTGTGCCCGCTTCGCCGTTTAGGGTGCTCGTCGCCGATAGAGCAGATCAAATACGGCGTGATTGAGGCGAATGCCTCGGCGCTCAAATTTGGTTTCTGGCCGCCAAGCGGGGCGTGCGGCCTCGCCACTGCCAGTATGGGCGGCAACAAAGGCCGGGTGCGCATCGAGTACGGCGCGCATGTGTTCAGCGTAGGGCGCCCAATCCGTGGCGCAATGCCAGAGGCCGGTGGGGTTTAATTTGCGCGCGATCAGATCAGCAAAGGGTGTTTGAACAATACGCCGTTTGTGATGACGCGCCTTGTGCCATGGGTCAGGAAAATACAGCAAGAGGCGATCAAGGCTGTTGTCTTTGATGCGTTGCTGCAAGAACGGCACGGCATCTTCAGCCACGATACGGATATTGGTTAAGCCTAAACGTTCAATGCCGAGCACGAGTTGCCCAACGCCGGGCCTATGAACTTCTATGCCGATAAAATCGTGTTCTGGCGCGGCTGCGGCCATGGCGAGCAAACTTTCCCCATTGCCAAAGCCAATTTCGAGCGTGCAGGGTGCCACGCGGCCAAATACTTGACTTAAATCCAGTAAAGCGCCTTGGCCGGCCAACTCAACGGCGGGCAGCTGCTCGCTGATGGCACGGGCTTGCGCGCCGGTGAGCCGCCCTTCTCGGCGAATAAACGAGCGAATGGCCCGGTGAACGGGGTGGGACCGTGCCTTTGGCGTGGGCGCCGCTGGGCTCTCGGGGGCGGATGCAAGCAGGCTTGCTTGCTGACTTGCTTGCTGTCTGGCTTGCTGTCTGGCTTGCTGTCTGGCTTGGGGCTGATCTGTCATGGGTGGGCTCAGAAAAAAAGGCCGTCAATGGGAGATGAGGCGCTGGCAAAGCGTTTGCGGGGCATTCGTCCGGCTAAAAAGGCTTCTCGCCCCGCTTCAACGGCTTTTTTCATGGCGGAGGCCATCAGCACGGGGTTTTTAGCGGCGGCAATCGCGGTGTTCATTAACACGCCATCGCAGCCAAGCTCCATGGCAATGGCCGCATCGGAGGCGGTGCCGACGCCCGCATCTACGATGATGGGCACTTTGGCATTTTCGATGATGGTGAGTAGGTTGTATTTGTTTTGAATGCCTAAGCCTGAGCCAATGGGTGCGGCTAAGGGCATAACGGCCACGCAGCCAATCTCTTCTAGGCGCTGGCAGATGATGGGGTCATCTGAGGTGTACACCATCACCTCAAAGCCATCGGCCACTAAGATTTCAGCCGCTTTAAGGGTGGCCGTAACATCGGGGTAAAGGGTTTTGGCATCGCCCAAAACCTCTAATTTAACCAAGTTGTGGCCATCGAGCAGCTCGCGCGCCAGTTTGCAGGTGCGCACGGCATCGTCGCTCGTGTAGCAGCCGGCGGTATTGGGCAAAATGGTGTAGCGATCGGGCGTTAAGATGTCGAGTAAGTTGGGCTCGCCGGGGTTTTGCCCGATATTGCTGCGCCGAATGGCAACGGTGACTATTTGCGTGCCTGCTGCTTCAGATGCGGCTTGGGTTTCTGCCATGTCTTTAAATTTGCCGGTGCCGGTGAGCAAGCGGGAATGAAATTGGCGGCTGCCGATGGTTAGGATGTCGGGGTGTGTTGTCATACTTAAAATTCTCAAGCAATAAATGAAGTTAATCGCGGGGGTAACCTTACGCCCTCGCTATATTTTATTCAACCCAGCCAAAAGCCTGTGCTGTTTTTTTGTTGAGCGCCTGCGCTCAGTGGGTTTGCGCGGGGGGATTCTCCACAAACGGGCTCGGATAAAGCACGCAAGGATGCTGTTCGACAACGAGGGCATCATGGGCATGGTTTAGCCGGATGACGGCCAGAAATTGCTGCGCCGAGAATTCGCCGGATTCGCACCACGCACTGCGCACAATTTCGCCCACTTCAGTATCGGGTTGATTCGCCAAATAGATTAGCGTGCCTGCGGGGAGTAATTGGGGGTGGGGGGTATGCCCCATGATCATGCGTCGATTCGATTTGCCTAAATAATGCAGCCGAGCAATGACTTCTTGGCCGGGATAACAGCCTTTTTTAAAGCTAACAGCCGAAAGATGATCAAGGTTAATCCACTGGGGGACAAACTGCAGATAGGTTGCGCGGTGGATTTCTGGCAGGCCATCATGAATTTCGGCGCAATCCCACACGGCTTGCGTCACGGGTGTTGGGATCAGGGGTGTGATGCGTTCCGCGATCACGGCGAGCGCGGTTAACGGGCCTTGAATGGATAGACGCAGGTTGCCTGCTTGATGCTCCCCGCTGGCAATTAGGCCACCTAATAGTGCGATTTGTTGCTGCGGGGCGGGCGATTGGTGACCGATTGCTAACGCCTCAAGCAGGCTGCTCGTTGGGTTGATAAGGCCGATGAATCCCCAATCGTCTTCTAAGGTGAGGGTAACTTTTCGCCGTAATACATAGAGTTTTAAGATTTTGAATAGGTCGGCGCGTAAATCTTGCGGCACGGTGAGGTGAAAGGCCAAGCCATGCGGCGTTTGCTCGGGATGCACCATCAAAAGAGATAAAATGCGCCCCTTGGCGTTGCATAGGGCGCTGCGCGAAGCCTTCGCGGGGCTTAAAGCTAAAATGTCTTGCGTGAGCATGGCTTGCAAAAAATCAGCGGCCTCGTCGCCGGCGACCCGAATGCTGGCGCGCTGGGGCAACACGAGCCAACCGGTTTCATTGGGTTTAAGCTCGCTTCTTGCGGGGGGCAGGGCGTGCAAAAATTGGATCCACGCAGTATTCATAACATTGATTTTCAATTAAACAAAAGAGTCACAGGATAGCATTGACGCGGGGTGGGGCACAGGTTTCTGAGTGGTTTCTGAGTGGCTTTTGCCATGCAGAAGCTTTAAGTGGCTTTTAATGGAAGGGGGCTTGATATGAATGCGATGACTTGGTCGGCCGCGCTTGGGATTGATAAAAATTTAATTCGCCTAGGCTTTTTTATGCAGGGCATGGCGGTGCTGGCGGTGGGTTTATGCGGTGTTGCTTTAAATTTACCCTTGGCCGTTTCGGTGGGGATGGGGGGCGTTGCGGCATGGGTTTTTATCTCTTGGGGGCGTCATCGGCCTGCCGTTTGGTCTGATTGTGGGTATTTAAGTTTGGAATCGGGGCGCGGCCGGTGGCAAGATTCAGACGGCGGCCTTTTTGAAGGGTCGTTAACCTGGCTTTGGACGGGGCAAGCCCTTGTGGGGCTGGTGCTGGTTGATCACGCGGGGCGGCAAAAGGCGCTCTGGCTCACCCAAGCACGCATGGGTTCGATCGCGTGGTGCCAGTTGCAACAATGGCTGCGTGTGGCTGATACCAATTCGTTGCCGCGTTGAATCAGTGGGTAGTTGAACAGGCCAATAATTGCTGGTGGCGCTGTTGTACTTGGGCTTGGAGCTGGGTTAAATCGCCGGTGTTGTCTAACCAGTCATCGACGAAGGGCGCGCGCTGTGCATCGGTGCTTTGTGCCGCCAGCATTTGGCTGGCAAGTGTTTCATCAATGCCCGGGCGCTGTAGCAGGCGCGCACGTTGGAGCGCGGGCGTGGCGCGAATGCCAATCACGCGGTTTAGCCAGCTGTACTGCGGCCTAACTTGGGGCTCGGCCAGCAGCGCAATCACCACGACCACATAAGGCGATTCGGCCGCCGCGTTTGTAGCGCGTTCGTAGGCGAGCGCCCGAATCGCGGGGTGCACAATGGATTCAAGCTGCGCTCTTGCGATGGGATCATTGAAAACAAGGTGGCGTAACGCCGCGCGATGAAGCGTGCCATCGGGTTTGATTAGGTTTTGACCAAACGCTTGAGCAATTAAGGCAAGCGCCGGCTGGTGCGGCGCCACGAGTTCTCGGCTAAGCACATCGGTGTCGATAATAGGCACGCCTTGGGTGGCCAAAAATTGGGTGACCGTGCTTTTGCCACTGGCAATGCCGCCGGTTAAGCCAACAATCAAGCCCATAACGCCTCCTGTATGCTGGCCAAGCCGAATGATCGACCCGTTAATGAAGCCCCGTGCTGCCGAGATAAAACCGCAAAATGGGTTCACCCCAATAGAAACTTAAAAGCCCCGCACTGGCAAGATAAGGGCCAAAGGGGATGGGGATGCGCTGGTCATGCTTTAAAAATAACACCATAGCGATGCCCACCACCGCACCAACACCGGCCGAAAGCACCAAAACCAAGGGCAATTGCTGCCACCCCAGCCAAGCGCCCAAAGCGGCAAGCAATTTGAAATCACCAAAGCCCATGCCATCGCGTCCGGTGGCCAACTTAAACAGCCAATACACGCTCCATAACGCCAGATACCCGGCCACTGCGCCGATGACAGCTGTTTGCAGCGATAGGGCGGAGCCTGTGCCCATTAAGGCCAAGAGAATGCCTAACCACATTAACGGGAGGGTTAAAATATCAGGGAGTAAGGTCGTTTTTAAGTCGATAACCGCTGCGGCAAGCAACACCCAGCTAAAAACCATGGCGGCGAATGCCGTGCTTGAAACACCAAATTTAGCGGCCGCAAGCAGGGTGAGCAAGCCGCTGAGTAATTCAATGAGGGGGTATTGAACACTAATTTTATGCCCGCAGTGCGCGCACTTACCGCGCAAAGCGAGCCAGCTCACGACGGGGATGTTTTGCCAGGATTTAATCGGGGTTTGGCAATTGGGGCAGGCCGATCGCGGGGTGATGAGGTTATAAACGGCGGGCTGAGTTGCATTGGGCTCTGCGGGGAGTTCAAGCAGATCGCGGCAATCTTGCGCCCAACCCCGCTCCATCATGAGGGGGAGTCGGTGGATCACCACGTTAAGAAAGCTGCCCACAAGAAGGCCAAATACCCCCGCAAATATCAACCAAGCGAGGGGGTATTGTGCAAAAAAACTCGACCAAGTGGAGAGGATGCTCATCATTAAACGCTGTTTGTGCGGGGCATTAAACCACGGAACCCAGTTTGAAAATGGGCAGGTACATGGCGATTACTAAGCCACCGACCACAACCCCCAAGAACGCCATAATCATCGGCTCAAGCAAGCTTGCCATGGCGTCAACCATGTTATCGACTTCTTCTTCGTACATATCCGCGACTTTGCTGAGCATGGTGTCTAGCGCGCCAGTTTCTTCACCAATGGCCACCATTTGCACCACCATTACGGGGAACAATTTGGATTGCTGCATGGCAACTTTAAGCGGGGAGCCGGCGGCGATGATGTCGCGCATGTTCATAACCGCATCACTGAACATCGCGTTGCCGGTAGAGCCTGCCGTGGGCGGCATGGCCTCAACGAGGGGTACCCCGGCTGAAAACATGGTGCTTAAGGTGCGTGCAAAGCGGGCAATGGCGGCTTTTTCGGTGAGGGGGCCGAAAATGGGCATTTTGAGAATCATGCGATCAAGAAAATGGTTAAACGGGTCGGAGCGACGTTTGACATAGGTGAACAAGAAAATCGCCAAGCCGATACTGCCAAAGATGATGTACCAGTATTTTTGGAACGCCTCGGAGAGCCCAATTACAAATAAGGTAAAGGCGGGTAAAGTGGCGCCAAAACCATCGAAAAGCTCTTTAAATTGCGGGATAACGAAAATGAGCAAAATGGCCGTAACGACAAACGCCACCACCACAACGGCGATGGGGTAGAACAAGGCTTTTTTGATTTTGCCTTTAAGGCTTTCACTTTTTTCTTTGTAAATGGCGATGCGGTCGAGCACAAGTTCAAGCGAGCCTGAATCCTCGCCTGCCCGCACGAGGTTAACAAAGAGTTCATCAAAATATTTGCGGTGTTTATCCAGTGCATCAGCGAGGGTTAAACCGCTTTCCAGATCATTTTTTACCGTGGTGATTAGTTCTTGCATGGCCACCTTTTCAGCACTTTGGGCAATGATGTCCAGTGCTTGCACAATCGGTAAGCCGGCCGTCATCATGGTGGCCAGCTGACGGGCAAAAACCGAAATATCTTTCGCGTTAATGGTGCCGGTATTGGCAAACAGTGGCTTGGGTTTTTTCTTGACGCGAATCACGGTAAGCCCTAATCGGCGAACTTCTGCGCGCACGACCATCTCGTTAAACGCGCTCATTTCGCCTTTAACGAGCTTGCCATCCTTGTTTTTTGAGTCGTAGATAAAGACGGTTTTTTCGTCTTTTTTCGGTTTTTTCTTTGCGGTTGCTGCAACGGCCATGGTGTTCTCCCTTAATCCTTGGTCACCCGATTGAGTTCTTCGAGGCTTGTGATGCCGGCTTTAACTTTACGAATGCCGGATTGCCTTAAATCATTAATGCCTTCTTTGGTTGCCTGTTCGGCTAGTTCGATGGCGTTGCCGCCGCGCATAATTATCCGCCCCATTTCCTCTGAGACGGGCATAACTTGGTAAATGCCCATTCGGCCACGGTAGCCATTGGTGCATTGATCGCAGCCGACGGCTTTGAAGATTTTCATCCCGGATTGGACATCAATCGGATTAAACCCTTCGCGCAGCAGTTCTTCATCGGGGATGTGATCGACTTTTTTGCACGAGTTGCACAGCCGCCGCGCCAAACGCTGAGCGATAATCAGATTAACCGATGAGGCGATGTTATAGCCAGGCACGCCCATGTTCATGAGGCGGGTTAGGGTTTGTGGCGCATCATTGGTGTGCAGGGTGGAAAGCACCAAATGGCCGGTTTGGGCAGCTTTGATGGCAATTTCGGCGGTTTCCAGATCTCGGATCTCGCCCACCATGATGACATCGGGATCTTGGCGTAAAAACGCGCGCAAGGCGGCGGCAAACGTAAGCCCCACTTTGGCATTCACATTCACCTGATTAATCCCCGGCACTACAATTTCTGCCGGATCTTCTGCCGTGGAAATATTGCGATCCATGGTGTTAAGCACATTAAGACCGGTGTAGAGCGATACGGTTTTACCTGAACCGGTGGGGCCTGTGATGAGAATCATGCCGTAGGGGCGGTTGAGCGCCTTGAGATAAAGCTGCTTTTGATCTTCCTCGTAGCCCAAGGAATCGATGCCGAGTTGGGCGCTGGTGGGGTCGAGAATACGCAGAACAATTTTTTCGCCAAATAAGGTGGGGCAAGAGTTCACGCGAAAATCAATCGAACGGCCAGCGGATAATTTAAGTTTAATTCGACCATCTTGCGGCACACGGCGCTCGGATATATCCATGCGGCTCATGACTTTAATCCGCGAGACGATGCGATCAGCCAGCTGGCGCGGGGGCGGCGGCACTTCCGTTAAAATGCCATCAATACGCACGCGGATTCGAAACTGCTTTTCATAGGGTTCAATATGAATATCAGAGGCTTTGCGGCGAATGGCATCGGTGAGCACTTTGGTCACAAATTTGACGACAATATCGTCTTGCAGCGGATCATCGCTTTTTTCATCGGTGGCGAAGTTTTCGCCCTCAATTTGAATGTTGGCGAGGTCATCATCCAGATCAGCCATGCCGGCCATGGAATTATTGGCGGCTTCTTCCAGCAGGCGGGCAATTTTTGTGGCCTCGGCTACGACCACATCAATCGTTAAATTGGTGCTGAAACGGAAATTTTCCAAAATACCCAAATCAGATGGATCGGCCATGGCGACAGTCAAACGGCGCCCGCGTTTGCGCAAGGGCAGGGCGTTGCCACTTTGGAGTAATTTAGCCGGTACGATATTAATGGGTAAATCTGAGGTATCGAACGAATCTAAATCAATTTGCGGTAAACCATAATTTTGCGAGGCAGCGCGGGCAATTTTAATGGCCGACACCCCGTTGGCCATCAGCGTTTGCAGCAAGGGTTCTTTCGTGCTGCGGGATTTTTCTAACAGCTCCAGCGCGCGCGCGGGCTCAAGCACAGCCGTTTTAACTAGAGCAGCCAAAAGGCCGGTAATCGCGGGAGGGGTCATAGCGTGGGGTAACCAATAATTCCGTTTAAAGGCAAGGATTGCATACTATAGTCAAACCTTGGATGGTGCCACAGTGTTTTGTGTGGCTTGGGTCATGATGGACGCGGCGGCTTGCCCTTCAAACGCGGCAAGGCGGGCTTTGAGCTGTTGATTTTCTTCTTTTAGCCGCACGAGATCGGATACATCGTGTTGCACCCCAATAAAGTAGGTGAGTTGATCCGCCTCGTTATAAATGGGTGTGATGGAGAGTTCATTCCAAAATAAGCTGCCATCTTTGCGGTAATTTCGCACGGTGACGCGGGTGGGGCGCCCCTCGCGGATGGCGGCTTTAATTTCTGCCAAAGCCACTTGATCTCGATCATCGCCCTGAAGAAAGCGGCAGTCTTGATACAAAATTTCATCCGAGGTGTACCCCGTGAGGTGTTCAAACGCGGCATTGGCGTAGATTAATATGTTGTCGCTGCCTTCTTGTTCGGCAATAACAATGCCATCGTTGGATGAATCCACTGCTTTTTGCAGTAATTGGGAATCCAGCATCTAGTGCCCACCTTTAATACGCGTTATGACTATTGCAAAGAATCATACCAGCATCCGCGCTCGGTTTGACGGGGCTTGGCGGCCAACGGTTGGGATAAATTTTTTGAACGCAGAGTTAAGTCAATTTTTTGTGAAGGTAATGCTGGCAGTGGCTCACGCCCCCTTGGCATACGCCTGCGGCGGTGAAGTGTAAGGGGTGCTCATCGGGCAGGAGTTGGCACCAATGTAGCTGGGTGGTGCCCGATAATCGCCCACTGGGCGGGGCGGCGGCGGTGTCGGCGGGGCTAAGTAACCGAATCCAGTGCCGCGCTTGCCATCGGTTGCTGAGCCGGACACGCTGGGCTTGAGAGAGGGTGGGGGGGAGTATGCTTACCTTGAATGAGGGAGTTAAGCTCATGATAAGAATAAATTCTTTCGCCATCATGGGGCGGTCAATTTCCCAGGTATCGACGAGGGTCAGTGGGCTTTGACTATCGGGGGTGCTTGCGTTTTGAAGCAGCCACCACTCCAAGCGCATCCGCAGATATTGACTAAACCAATGCAGGCCTAAGTCTCGATCGGGCCATGCGTCGCGCTGCTCGAGCTGCTGCAATCCTTCTATTAGCACGGAGCGCAGCATCACCTCCGGCGATAACCAAATTAACGCTTGATGTTCCACCGCGCTGAGTGCCATGGCATCCAGATGCAGCACCGCCGTTTTTACCCGCTCGATTAGGTTATTTATTTGATTTGAGTTTTGTGGGCTTTGCGCCCATGCAATAGGCTGGCTGCGTTGTTCACTTAAGACCTGCCGTGCGGGCGGTGTCGAGTCTGGGCGGGGGGCGGGGATACCTTGCACCGCCTCACGCTCAAGCAAGGCGGCAATTTGCGAAAACCCCATGCCTTGAGCCGCCATGGCTTTAACGCGTTGAATTTTTTGGATATCGTCAGGGCTATATAACCGATGCCCGGTGGGCGTGCGGGTGGGGCAGATGAGCTGATAGCGTCGCTCCCAAGCGCGCAGGGTAATGGGGTTGATTCCCGTGAGGTGCGCCACGGCGCGAATAGGAAACAGCCCATCCTCATGACGAATGCATTCATCCAGCGGGGCATGATCATCCGTTAAATCAATCGGAGGATTCATTTCAGGTGTGCCGGGTGACGCGGGGGGGCGTTCATGCAAAGCGGGGTCGTTCATGCCGATCTCATAGGGAAGAAATTTTGTGTATAACCTTTGTATCGAAATTGTAGCGGGCTTTGGGCGATTAACAAGCCATGCTTGGCGTTTATCGTGCGGCTCGATGAGAATCGACTAAGCTCAATTCTAAAATTTAGGGAGTGCGTGTTATGTCTGAAAATGGGGTACCCCATCCGGTTGAGCCTGCGCCTGGCTTGCCGAACCCTTCGCTATTTGAAACCTTGCACGCGGCGCGCATGGGCACCAATTTATCTCCTCGGGTGACTTGGATTGTGGGCGCCAGCAGCGGAATTGGGCGGGCATTGGCCGATGAGCTGGTGTTGCGGGGTGATGCCGTGGTGGTCTCGGCGCGCAGTATGGCGCCTTTACTTGAGCAGGCAGTCATTGAGCCGCAACGCATCCTGCCCATTGCGGTTGATGTGACCGATTTGACGAGCTTGGCGCAAGCACTCACCCAAATTTTAATGCACTGGGGGCGGGTGGATCGCGTGATTTTAAATGCAGCCGATTATGCGCCCATGAGTTTGGCGGAATTTGATCCCGCCTTGTTTGAGCGCCTTATGCGCATTAATTTTATGGGGGTTATTCATGGCATTGAAGCCGTGCGTGCTTACTTTTTAGCGCGCGGTGCGGGGCAAATTATTATTACCGCCAGCGTGGCCGGTTATCGGGGTCTGCCCTATGCGGCACCTTATGGCGCCACCAAAGCGGCGCTCATTAATATGGCAGAATCGTTAGCGCCAGAGTTTGCCGCCCACGGGGTTCGGTTGCGCGTGATTAGCCCAGGCTTTGTGCGCACGCCGATGACGGCTAAAAACAGCTTTACCATGCCGGGTATGATTGAACCGGCGCAAGCAGCGTTGCACATAGCGCGTCAATTAGAGGGCAGCCGATTTGAATTATTGGTTCCCCGAGGGTTTGGCTGGCTGATGAAGCTCATTCGTGTTTTGCCCTACCCGATTTTTTTTGCTTTAACGCGACGGATGTTAAAAAAATGACGACCCCGCAGACGCAAGGTTCGGTTATGACGGTGGCTATTGCGCGCTTCGTGCACGTGATGAGTTCGCTTACCGCCGATAACCTATCTGAATTAACCGCGCTTTTTAGCGAATCGGCGCGATTTAAAGATCCGTTTAATGAGGTGGTTGGTCGCGCGGCGATTGAGCGGGTTTTTGCGCACGGGTTTAAGCAATGCCCCGCACTGAGATTCGTGGTGGATGACATCGCGCCGGTGGCCCCGAACGACTCCTCACCTAACGTCGTGTTTTTTTACTGGCGGTTTCTTTGCGGGGGGCTTGCGGCGGCGCCCGATGCGCTTTCAATCACCGGTGTGAGCCGAGTGGTGTTCGATGCCGAGGGGCTGGTGTGCGAGCATCTTGATTTTTGGGATCCGGCCGAGCAGCTATATAGCCGCGTGCCCGTGCTGAGTGGGTTGATGGGGTGGATTCGCCGGCGTTTGTCTGCGCGGTGACGGGTTAACGGGCTTGACCAATTTTGATGCGCAGGCTATTTTTACCCCACTATGTTGATAACCGCTTCCTCACCACGGCGCTTTTACACACTGAACCGTTCTGTTCAGGCGGGTTTGGCTGTGCGTTGCTGCCTGCGTCGACTGCCGTACTGCGGCAAATAATACCCCCGCCTGACGAGGCTAAACGTACCCTACCCATTCCCCTTAAGTTCGATATCGACAGTGCGATAAATTGCCTGTTGTGGAGTCAGCGTGATGAATCAGTCAACACAAATCCCTAATTTAATTATTTTTGATACCACCTTGCGTGATGGTGAGCAAAGCCCGGGCGCCGCCATGACCCGCGATGATAAATTGCGCATTGCGCGCCAATTAGAGCGCTTGGGCGTGGATGTTATTGAGGCGGGCTTTGCCGCCGCCAGCGAGGGCGATTTCGCCGCGATTCGGGCGATTAGCGAGACCATCGAAAACAGCACAATTTGCTCGCTTGCTCGGGCAAGCGAGCGCGATGTGCGCCGCGCCGGCGAGGCAATTGCGCCGGCAAATCGCAAACGCATTCACACCTTTATTGCCACCAGCCCCATCCACATGGAAAAAAAGCTCCGCATGACCCCCGATGAGGTGGTCGAGCATGCGGTGCGGTCCGTAACATTGGCCCGCACCTACACCGATGATGTGGAATTTTCGGCCGAAGATGCGGTGCGCTCCGAGATGGATTTTTTGGTGCGGGTGTTTGAAGCGGCCATTGAAGCCGGCGCCACCACCTTAAATGTGCCGGATACGGTGGGTTACGCCACGCCGGCCGAGTGGGGCGCGCGAATGGCGGAGTTAATCGCCCGCACGCGCGGCGGTCATCAGGTGATTTGGTCTACCCATTGCCACAACGATTTGGGCATGGCGGTCGCCAACTCGCTTTCGGCGGTGTTGGCCGGCGCGCGGCAAGTGGAGTGCACCATTAACGGTTTGGGTGAGCGGGCGGGCAATGCCTCGCTTGAAGAAGTGGTGATGGCAGTGCGCACACGGCGCGATGTATTTAAGTTAGATACCCGCATTGATGCGACCCAAATTGTGCCGATTTCTAAATTGGTTTCCACCATCACGGGGTATCCGGTGCAGCCAAATAAGGCGATTGTGGGCGCGAACGCGTTCGCGCATGAATCGGGCATTCATCAAGACGGGGTGCTTAAACACCGCGAAACCTACGAGATTATGCGCGCTGAAGACGTGGGTTGGAGCACGAATAAATTGTCCTTGGGCAAATTATCGGGCCGTAACGCGTTCCGTTCGCGTTTGGTTGAGCTCGGCATTGAGCTTGCGAGCGAAGAGGCATTAAACGATGCGTTTCGTCGCTTTAAAGATTTGGCCGATAAAAAACGTGAAATTTATGATGAAGACATCCAAGCCTTAGTCTCTGAAGTGCATGAAGATCAGGTCGAACGGCTTAAATTGATCTCACTCAAAGTGTGCTCTGAAACCGGTGAAGTACCGAGCGCGCACTTGGTTATTGCCTTGGATGGATTAGAGAAATCGGCCACTGCGCAAGGGGCGGGGCCGGTGGATGCAGCGTTTGTGTGCATTGAATCGATCATGCAATCGGGTGCAACTTTGCAGCTTTATTCGGTGAATAATATTACAAGCGGCACCGATGCCCAGGGCGAGGTGAATGTGCGCTTAGAACGAGCCGGGCGCATTGTTACGGGGCAGGGGGCTGATACCGATATTGTGGTGGCCTCGGCAAAAGCTTACCTCAATGCCTTGGATCGTTTGCATAAACCGGCCGAACGCGCGCACCCGCAAATGGGGGATGTGTGATCGGCGCCTTTTATTCGGCGCATGGGTGTGGGTGGGTGCTGTGACCGCATCGGTACCCCGTGCCGCTACGCTGGCGTGGCTGGGTATTGAGCCGTGGTTTGCTCGCAAGCCTTATTTGCAGCGCGGGTTTCAACCCTTGGGGGCGGCGCACCCGCTATCGCCCGATGCCCGCGCGCTTTCGGAGGACTTAGCGGGTCTTTCTGCCCCACCCGATCAAGCGGATAGTTCAGGGGGCAATCAGCCGGCGGCTCTAGCCTGCGTTGAGCCCCGCGCTGGCATTACCCCATCAGTGCCCCTGAACGCCGGCGAGATTGCGTTTTTTGCCGCGCCCGAGGCTGGCGCTGATGCGTTATGGCTGAATATCCAGCGATGTATTCCCTCTGCCTACAACTTGCGGCAATGTGTCGCTGCCAGCGGGGCAGACACGCGGATTGAATTGGGTGCGCAGGTTTGGTCGCTTAACACGTTACGGGCACAGGCCGCCGAGAAAAAACGGCTCTGGCGATCGCTGGTCGGGATTGCCGTATGACCCAAGCGCGGCAACCCCGGGTTTCAGAGCCCGCCCCACGGGGGGCTTCGATCCGTATTTTGGGGCTGGATGAAGAAGATTTGCCGGCCATTGAGCAAATTGAGCACCGCGCGCATTTATACCCGTGGTCCAATCGGGTATTTCAAGATTGCATCCGTTCGGGGTATTTGCTGGATGGTGCCTTCGATGGGCAAAATTTACGGGGCTTTAGTGTGGTTATGCCGATTTTAAGCGAATGGCATGTATTGAATTTATGCGTCGATCCGCCGCTGCAACGACAAGGCGTGGGGCGATCGTTACTGCGGTTTATTATCGAACAAGCCCATCAATCCAAGATTCAGAGCTTATGGCTGGAGGTGCGGGTGAGCAACGCGCCCGCGCGGGCGCTGTATGCCGCCCATGGCTTTGCGCAGGTGGGTTTGCGCAAGGCTTATTACCCCGCTAAAAATGGCCGTGAAGATGCGCTGGTGCTCACCTGCGAACTTTAATTTCTTATTTGGCTCTCAAAGCGATACTTATTGATCTGTTGAACCCCCGTAGGGCGTGTGTATTTCAACGGCATTTCGCCCTTTTCTTGGATAATCACGATGAAAAAATATCTTCTGTTGATGGGGTTGCTCACCAGCACAACGCCCGTGTGGGCGGCGGGGCAAGCCGTTTTGCAATCAAATATCAATGGCAAAATCGAGCAGGCGCAGCTTGCTTGGCTCAGCGATCAGCAATTGCGCATGGATATTTCGCGCCCACCGGCTGAAATTTTACTCGAACAGGGCGCCCTATATGCCATCACCCAAATTGGTGGCATGCCGATTGTGGCTAACGTAGCCGATGTGGATCAAATGGCGCGCGCCCTAGGCCAGGGTGGGGGGTTTAGTGGTCAAATCGATAAACAACTGGCCAAATCCGTGCATGCTTTTGAGGCGACGGGGCGTCATGAAACGGTGGCCGGCATTGTGGGCGCGGTGTATCGAATCACTTGGCAAGATAATCAAGGCAAATCGCATACTGATGAAGCCGTGCTCACCAAAAATGCCACGGTGGTTGAGTTAAGCCGCGCCTTGCAAAATTTAAGTACTGCCGCACACAAGGGCTGGGATGCGCGCAGTGCCGAAATAATACATCAAGGCTTTGGCGTTTTACGTTATGGCAAAGAGTACCAGCTGCGTTCGGTGAGCGCGCAAGCGCCTTCTGCCAGTGCTTTAGCTTTGCCTGCCCAATCAATTGATGTGCAAAAACTCATCCAAGGCTTTGCCGGCGCGCAATAAGTTTATTCAAGCACACCCGCCCTATCGCGGGGTTGAAAAATGGTAATGATTGATCTTGCGGGACATATTTGTACACTGTCACCGGTTTTACACAATGCGTCGATGCTTTGTTGATTGAAAAGCGCGCGTGATAACAATCGGAGAAACGGCTCATGCAAATTCATGCTGTCCCCGTGCTGAACGATAATTACGTCTGGTTAATTGAAGGCGAGCAACGCCAATGTGCGGTGGTTGATTTAGGCGATGCGCCGCCTGTGCTGGCCGCGATTGATGCGCTGGGGTTAAGCGTGCAGGCTATTTTACTCACGCATCATCACGCCGATCACACCCAAGGCATTGCGGCATTTCGCGCGCGCTATCCCGTTCCTGTTTATGGCCCTGCCACGGAAGCGCAGCGTTGGGTAACCCACCCCTTAGCCGATGGCGATGTGATCAACTTGCCGCAGATTGGCGCATTTGCAGCGTGGTTAACCCCGGGGCATACCCTCGGGCACTTAAGTTACATCACCGACGGCGCGGCCTTTACCGGTGATACGCTGTTCTCAGCGGGGTGCGGGCGGTTATTTGAGGGCACGGCGGCGATGATGCTGGCAAGCTTGGATCGCATGGCCACCTTGCCCGATACCACGCAGATTTATTGCGGGCATGAGTACACCGCCGATAACCTGCGATTTGCGCTATTTGCCGAGCCTGAAAACCCGGCCATTGCCGAGCGCATTCGTGCCGTGGCCGAGGCCGCCGCCTTGGGGCAGCCGAGTGTGCCTGTGGGTTTGGCCGAAGAGCTGCAAACCAATCCATTTTTGCGCATTCGCACGCCATTATTGCGCCAAGCCATTGAGGTATTTGCGGGCAAAAAAATCAGTGATGTCGAGGCTTTTGGGGCATTGCGTCGATGGAAAGATGAATTTGATGGTTTATCTCCTTTATAATTTATAGTTATTTTTATTTTGGCATTTTATTTAAATAATAAATAGTTCGCTTAATTTTAGGTTTTTATTTTGTATAAATATTTTTCGATTCGCAGTGTGTTGTTTTTGCTTATTCCCGCTATATTGGCGCTGGGTGGTTGCGCTAATTTACCAAAACCCGACGAGGGTGCCTCAGCGGCATCGCAGCCCACAAACACGTCCACACCGGTGGTTGATACCATTGATTATGGTATTTTGCCGGCCATTAATTCTTCCGCTCAAAGCGAGCGCCGCGCCGCTTGGATGAATGATGGTAATTTATGGCATTATATTGCCGCACGATTTACCTTGCCCATTCCGAATAATGCCCGAATACAAACCCAATTAGCCTTTTATGCCAGCCATATCGATTATTTGCAGCGGGTAACAGAACGGGCTTCTCCTTATTTGCACATGATTGTAAAAGATTTGCAGGAAAATGATCTGCCCCTGGAATTGGCGCTCTTGCCTATTGTAGAAAGCGCTTATCGGCCGGAAGCTGTTTCCACCAGTAATGCGGCCGGCATTTGGCAGTTTATTCCCAGTACGGGGACGCACTTTGGTTTGCAACGCACCACTTGGTATGATGGGCGCCGCGATATTAAAGCATCTACAGAAGCGGCTGTGCAGTATTTTTCTCGGTTAAGGGTTATGTTTAATGATGATTGGCCGGTTATTATCGCCTCCTATAATGGCGGCGAGGGTACCTTGCAGAAAGCGGTTAATTATAATCAATCCAAGGGGCTGCCGACCGACTTTTGGAGTTTAACCAAAATTAGCCAAGAAACGGCAGATTACCCTGCGCGTTTATATGCTTTGATTATTATATTTAGTAATCCTGAGAAATTTGGATTTAACCCCTATCCTGTGCCTAATGCGTCGGTATTAACTGAAATAAAACTTAATAAGCCGATTAATCTAAGTAAGCTTGCGACCTTAACGGGAGTATCTCATGAGGAGCTGTACCGCTTAAATCCGGGCTTCGATAAGCTCATTACCGGCCCCACCTCAGCCAATTTGTTGGTGCCCAAAGGCTTGGCTGATCAGTTTACGCCCGGCGCGATGGAGGCGGCTGAAAAATCGGCCATTGATTGGGGGCGGTATACCTTACGGCGCGGGGATAATTTTCATAAAGTGGCGTATCGCTATGGCTGCGATGCCGATGAGTTAATTAAGGTTAACCGCTTAAGCTCGGCTTACGCTCGTCCGGGTGAAACGATTCTTGTCCCATTGGGACGGGGCGAGAAAGCGCGTTTAGCCAGCGGTGCCGATCAAATGTATACCGTGCAATCGGGCGATTCTCTGTGGGGCTTGGCGCGGCGGTTTAATATGGAGCTGGCCGATTTGCAGCAGATGAATGGTTTAAAAAAGAAAGAAGAGATCAAGCCGGGGCAAAAGCTTCTGGTCGCCTCAGCCGGTCATCAACCACCACCTGCCCATGCCGCCCATGCTGCACGGGTGGTGCTTAAAACGCCGCTAGAACCTCAGCATACAAAATCTGCGGCACTGAAAACTAAATCGCGGGGTGCCAATCAGTACACGGTAAAAAAAGGCGATACCTTGTGGAATGTGGCGCGACGCTTTTCTACGACGGTAACGGAAATTGCGTCAACCAACCGAATTAAAACCAATGAGGCCTTAAAGCCCGGACAAGTTTTGGTTATTGCCAGCCAATAAGCGCATCGGCGGTTTTTATGCTTGCTCGGCGGTGGGTTTATGGCGTCGGTTGATTGGTAAGTTGGTCGGCAAGTTGATGGAGATCGCTTGGGGCTTGCACCTTAAATATCGGCGGTGGCAGGGTGTGGGGCATTAATCGGGGTAGCCAGGCGTTCAGCGCTGCTGCGTTATCTAGCGCGGATGGCGGCGGGGTATTGGGCGGCGCGCCAGCATTTAAAACAATGCCAGCCAGCGGTATGCCGCGTTGATGCAAGGCTTCTATGGCGCAGAACAGGGCGCTGAGCGTGCCGAGCTCATCGGGGGCAATCAGCAAAACGGGCAAGGCGGTGTAGCGTGCCAGTTCGATGTTTAGGCTGTCTTCTGTTAATGGGGAGAGCAGGCCACCGGCGCCTTCAATGATCCAGTATTGCGCTTGATGCCCCACCGTTTGGGCAGCGTTCGGCGCGGGTAAATGGGGGGCTATATCGGCACTAAAGTGCAGGGTTTTCCCTTCTTTTAGGGCGGCTTGCGGGGCGGCAATCGCGGCGCTAAAGCGCCAAGGGCAAACCTGGCTTAAGGGTTCTGTTTGGCCGGCTGCGTGCCAAAGCGCGGTGGCATCGGCGGGGATGCGTTCATTGTGTTCTGTTGTGTTTTTCGGCGCGCGGGTTTGGCATCCGGTTTCAACGGGTTTTCGTACCCGCAGAACCGCGCCGCGCGCCCTTAAAGCGGCAATTAAGCCGCAGGCCACCCAGGTTTTTCCCACGCCGGTGTTAGTGGCCAAAATAACCCATCCTTTAGGGGGATTTGGTGCTGCGGTGCGGTGCGGCGTTTGTTCCATGATGGTGTGCGGGTCAGCCCGTTAGGTACTCGCGGGGACAATATCGGCCGGAATGTGGGGACCCGGGGCCTGTTTGTTCCAGTCGAGGGTTTCAAGCCAATCGCGCACAATTTGTTTGTCGAATGATGGGGGGCTTATGCCCTCATGATAGTGATCGACCGGCCAAAAGCGGGAAGAATCGGGCGTGAGCGCCTCGTCGATTAAATGCAGCTGGCCGTTCGCATCTAGGCCAAATTCAAATTTGGTATCTGCAATGATAATGCCGCGTTGGAGCGCAAAAGCCGCCGCTTCCGCATAGAGGCGAAGGGCGGTGTGCCGCACCTGTTCTGCCCGTGTTAACCCTAAAAGGCCAACGGTGGTCGCAAAATCAATATTTTCATCATGCGCGCCCACGGCGGCTTTGGTGGCTGGCGTAAAAATGGGTTCAGGCAAGCGGGCGGCCAAGGCTAAACCGGGGGGCAGGGCGATGCCGCAGACGGCGCCCGTGGCTTGGTAGTCTTTAAAACCGCTGCCAATTAAATACCCGCGAACCACGGCTTCAATCGGCAACGCCTTGAGCCGCTTTACGATGAGGCTGCGCCCTTCGAGCGGCGCGCGCTCTTCGGGGTTGGGGATAATTGATTCGAGGGATTGATCGGGGAGTAATTGATTGGGGATGATATGTTGAGTTCGGTCAAACCAAAATTTTGAGATAGACGTGAGCAGCCGGCCTTTATCGGGGATGGGCGTGGGTAAAATTACATCAAAGGCTGAAATCCGATCGGTGGTTACGATAAGCAGGCGATCGGCATCAATGGCGTATAAATCACGGACTTTGCCGCGATGCAGCAACGTGAGCGAACTAATTTTAGATTCGAGCAGGGGCGTGGTGTTTTTTTGCATGGCGAGTATCATTGTTAGGATGTTAACGTATTTGCTGCAATGGGATGCGAATGGGCGCTATTGTAATAGAGGCCTTAGGATTCTGGCAGAGGTTTCATCGGTGTCGCTTAGGTGGGGCAGGTGATTTTTATGATGGGTAACGGGGGGCGTATGCGGCAATTTTTTTCCCTTGGGCTGGGATTATTTTTATTTTTGAGCTGCGCTGTCGCAGAAGCCAACTTTACCTTGCCCTATGGCACGCAAGGCAATGAGCTGGATGTTTCGGTTATCGGTGCCATTCAGCCTGATGCTCAACAATCAGCAGATAAGCCTGCGAATGCCACAGCGCCGCTTATTTTGTGGTTCACCAATCAATATGGGCAAGTGATTGGCGAGCAAGCCCTAGCGCATGCCCTTGCCCGGCGGGGTGCCACAGTTTGGATGGTGGATTTACTCGACTCCTTGCTTTTGCCGCGCTCAAACGATGCGGTACGCGATTTGCAAGGCCATAGTGTGGCGGCCTTAATTGCGGCGGGGGTTAAAACGGGTCATCCGGTCACGGTGGTGGGCTTGGATCGGATGGCGGTGCCAATTTTGCGCGGCTTGCGCGCGTGGCAGGCAACCACAAGTCACACCCAAGCCGTTACGGGTGCTGTGTTGCTGTTTCCGAATTTATATCGCGGCACGCCGGTTGCCGGTGTTGATCCGAGTTTTTTAGGCATTGTATCGGCCACCAATATGCCGGTGATGATTCTGGAGCCTGATCGGGGCGTAAATCGCAATCGCTTAGGCACCTTGCTCGATGCCTTGCAAGGGGCGGGTAGCGCCACTTTTGCCCGCATTATTCCCGATGTGCGGGATTATTTTCCGCTGCACTTGCACACCCCGCAAAATGAAACGCTTAAATCGGTGGCGCAATTTATGAAGCCGCAAGAAGCGGTCGCGTTTCAAGCGCTGCCCGCCGAAATTCTTGAGTCCAGCCAATTGCTGGCGCAGGCCGAGCATCCCACGACGGTGTTACCCTTAAACGAGAATTTGGAAAAGCCCATCGCGCAGCAGTTTGGTTTGGTTGCGGTGCCCAATACGCCCGCGCCAAATTTTGCTTTGCCAGATTTAAGCGGCCACATTTATCGTTTAACGGGTCGGGTGGTTGCCGATCGTCCTAAAGTGACTTTAGTGAATTTTTGGGCCTCTTGGTGCCCGCACTGCATCGAAGAAATTCCTTCCATGAAGGCCTTGGCCGAAGCGTATCCGGCCAATGAATTGCAGGTGTTGTCGATCAACTTTAAAGAATCGCGCGCGCATGTGGCCGCGTTTATCAAGCCATTCGGCGTCTCATTCCCTGTGCTGATTGATCGGCAGGGTGATGTGGCGGCGCAATGGGGTGTTTTCGCCTTTCCGAGTTCATTTTTGGTTGATGCGCAAGGGCGCGTTCGTTATTCAGTGAATGCCTCGATTGATTGGAATACGCCCCAGGTTAAAGCCATTATTAATCAAATGATTAAAGAGCAAACTTCGGTAGGCGTTAAGGAGTTAAAGCCTTCGCCGCCGGCAAAATAAGCGCCTTGTGCCTTAGTTAAAGGCGTTTGGGCTGACGCGATAAGGCCTGCCCCCATGACACTAGGGCACCTCGAAAAACCGTTACGAGCAGGTTCGAGTGCAAGGAGCCGCGGGCTTGCGCCAGCTTCGCGTTCAGTGAGCAACGAGACATATCAAGTAGATAGGCGAGGCGCGAACGCGCACGCGACGTCGCAATCGGATGGCGCAGTAGGTTTTTCGAGGTGCCCACTAAGGTATGATGGCGCCCCTATAAATGTCAGGTAGGGATCCGTTCATGCGCGTGCTGGGTATTGAAACATCGTGTGATGAAACGGCCATCGCTATTTATGACACCGAGCGGGGTTTACTCGCCAACCAAATTCACTCGCAAACCGAGGTGCATGCGCGATTTGGCGGCGTGGTGCCCGAGCTTGCCGCACGCGATCATGTGCGTAAATTGCCGCTTTTATTTCGCGCCGCGTTAACCGAGGCGCAGATCAGTCGGCATGAGATTGATGCCATCGGTTATACCCAAGGCCCCGGTTTGCAGGGCGCCTTAATGACCGGCGCTGCGTTTGCCAAAGGCGTATCGCTCGCGCTCAATTGCCCCGCATTAGGGGTGCACCACTTAGAAGGGCATGTATTAGCGCCCTTTCTTTTGCAGCCCCAGCCCACCTACCCGTTTTTGGCCTTGCTGGTTTCTGGCGGGCATACCCAGCTGATTGGCGTTGAGTGCTTGGGGGGCTACCGCTTGCTCGGTGAAAGTATCGATGATGCCGTGGGCGAGGCGTTTGATAAATCCGCTAAATTGATGGGCTTGGGGTATCCCGGCGGTGCCGCGCTTTCGGTGTTGGCGCAGCAAGGTCAGACAAACGCGATACATTTTACCCGCCCGATGGTCGATCGGCCGGGGCTTGATTTAAGTTTCAGTGGGCTGAAAACGGCCGTGTCGCTTGCGGTAGCCCAGGGCTATAACCACGCCGATGTGGCCGCCTCGTTCGAGCAGGCAGTCATTGATACCTTGGTGATTAAAATTAAACGCGCCCTTGAGCAAACCGGCTACACCCAATTGGTGCTGGCGGGCGGTGTGGCCGCAAATCAACCGCTGCGGGCGCGGCTTAAAATCTTAATGGAAGGGCGGGGCGGCACGGTATTTTATCCCCCAGCCATTTTATGCACCGATAATGCAGCCATGATTGCTTTGGTGGCGGCGATGCGCTTGGGGCACGGTGAGCAGGATGCCACGACAGGCTTTGAGGTGTTCCCCCGTTGGCCATTAAGCGCGTTGGCGGTGCCAAGCTATTGATTCGGAACGAATAATCCATGAAACCGTAGGGTGCGCCATGCGCACCGATGGGCCAAATGGTGCGCATGGCGCACCCTACGACTTAGCGGGCAATCACGGATAAAATACGACTTAGCGGGCAATCACGGATAAAACTGGCCGGATCAATAAGCCCCAAGTTAAGCCCCAAGTTAAGCCAGGCGAAGCCAAGTTAAGTTTAGGGTCTTGATTTTTGGCCAATACGCGATTCCTCGCCCCGAATTAAACGGCGAATATTCGCTTGATGCCGCCAGATGAGGATAAACGCCATGATGCTGATGGCAATCATCGTGGGCGCCTGCGTTAAATACTGCGCTGCCAAGGCTGCTGCCAGCGCAGCCAAAACAGCGGCAAGTGAGGAATAGCGGGTTAACCAAGCGGTGATAAGCCAAGTGCTGATGGTGATTAATCCCACAAGCGGATTCAGCGCAAGCAAAGCACCTGCGGCAGTGGCCACGCCTTTGCCGCCTTTAAAGCCGAAAAATACCGGATAAATATGCCCGATAAAAGCCGCAATTGCCGCGACGGCGAGCGCGATTTCAGGTGCGTTTAATGCGCGTAAAACGAGCACGGGCAGCAAGCCCTTAGATAAATCACCGACTAGCGTCATTAAAGCCGCCTTTTTGCCGCCTAACCGCAATACATTGGTCGCGCCCGGATTGCCCGAGCCCGCGAGCCTAGGATCAGGGAGCTTAAATAAGCGTGATACCAACACGGCGCTCGCGATTGAGCCGATGAGATAGCTTAAAATGGCAATACCGATCAAGCTCGGCCAAGATAAATAATCCACAATACATTCCGATTTGAAGGTAACGATAAATGACAGGCGCGCATTATCACGAGTTTGGGTGCAAAAGCGCAAATGACTAAACCACAATCAGCGCATCCCATTATTGTGCTGGTTTCGGGGTGGTCGTTTACGCGCGACATGTGGCAGCCGCTAATAAATGATTTGACGCATCATGGCGTGCCGAGCAGGCATATCATCACCGTTGATTGGCTGGATTTAGGACGCTGGCTTTTTTGCGATGCCGCCTGCCCGGTGCCTCTTGCCCTGTTATCGGGTGAGGTCCGCTGGATGGGGTGGTCGCTGGGCGGCAGCTTGCTGCTAGAAGCCATGGCAAGGCAAAAAATTCAGCCGGCGCAAGCGATTATCGTGAGCGCATCGCCTCGGTTTTTGGTAAATGAGGCTGGCCACGCGCCTTGGCCCGGTGTTTCCCACGCGAATTGGCGCGCCCTGCGCCGGCAGGTGCAACGCGATGTGCCCAGCGCCTTGGCGCAATTTGATCAATGGTTGAACGTGCCGCCATTAACGTGCCGTCACACAGAGGCGGACGATTTGGTTTTGGGTCTTGATTGGCTTGCCAAGATAGATCAGCGCGGCTGGCCGCATCAAGCCGCGATGCCAATCTGCTGGGTTGATGGGGGGCAAGACCCTTTATTGCTCCAAACGACAGAGGGCTTAACTTGGCGCGAATGCCTTGGCGAAAAACACGCCGTCTATGGGGTAACGCTACCCGATGCGGGGCATAATCTGCCCTGGTCGCACCGTGCCGCGTTAATCCAGCGGCTTTTGGCCGCCGAACACAAAATTTAGAGACGCTTTATGTTTGATTACACCCAAGTTCGCAATCGATTCAATAAAGCCTGCCACAGTTACGATCAATATGCCGTGGTTCAGCAAGAGGTGGGGCGGCGGATTGATGAGCGGTTCGAGTACCTGAAACTATCACCCCAACGCATTTTAGATTTGGGTGCGGGCACGGGGCAAATGACCCAGTTGCTTCAAAAACGGCACCCCAAAGCACATATTGTGGCGCTTGATTTGGCTGAAGCCATGCTCACGCAAGTGCCTAAAACGGGTCGATTTTTTAAGCAGCGTCGGGTGGTGTGTGCCGATATGCACCAATTACCCTTCCCCGCTGGTTCGTTTGATATTGTGGTATCCAATTTTGCGCTCCAGTGGAGCCATGATGTGCGTTTGGTGATGGCCGAAGTAGCGCGCGTTTTGGTTTCAGGTGGGGTTTTTGTTTTTAGCACACTAGGCCCCGATACCTTGCTTGAATGTCGCTTAGCGTGGTCTAAACTTGACAGCACAATGCACGTGCATGGCTTTTTGGATATGCACGATGTAGGCGATGCCTTGGTTCACAACTGTTTTGCTGATCCTGTGATGGATCAAGAGCATTTGACGGCGTTTTATCCCAATCCAGATCAGCTGTTGCAAGAATTAAGAAGCGTGGGGGTGGGTAATACCCTAGTTGAGCGTGCCGCAGGGTTAACCGGGCGGCATCGGTGGCAAAGCTTTAAGGCCGCATTGGAGGAGCAGCGAATAGCCGAAGGTATCCCTTTAACGTACGAGGTGGTGTACGGTTTGGCATGGGGTTCGGGTATTTCCCCTGTGCGGTGATCAGGATGCAAGCGGCATATGACCCAAAATTAGGGCATTTTTCTCAATAGAATCTATTTATTGATGTATGCTGTTCGTGTATAGCAAAAGTTTTGTGATTAAATTTGTTAATTAAATCATAGTTTTGATTGAGTTTGTTGTGAATTACCTAAGTGAATTCATAGGTTTTTGTGTATTTAAGATTGCTTTAATATAGCGAGCCTTGAAAAGTAGATTCGAGTCGGTGTGGTTCGGGTCGGTATAAACATAACGCGGAGGGGTCAAGATGTCTGCGAACACAGTTGCCATAACGGCAGAGCAGTACAATTACGACATTGTCAAAAAATTCGCCATCATGGCGATGGTGTGGGGTTTGCTCGGCATGTCGGCCGGCGTGTATATAGCCAGCGAACTTGCTTGGCCTTTTCTCAATTTCGATATCGCTGAAATAACCTTTGGACGCTTGCGCCCTGTGCATACCAGCTTGGTGATTTTCGGATTCGGCGGTAGCGCATTGTTGGGGACTTCTTACTATGTAGTTCAGCGTACATGCCAGGCTAGATTATGGGGCGGTAAGTGGCTTCCGGAATTCACATTCTGGGGTTGGCAACTGAGTATCGGCATCGGGGTTGTGCTTTACATGATGGGTTATACCCAGGCGCGTGAATATGCCGAGTTCGTATGGCCTGTTGATCTGGGTATCCTGGTGACCTGGGTAGCTTACGCCACCGTGTTCTTCATGACTATCCGCAAGCGTTCACAGCCGCATATCTATGTTGCTCTCTGGTTCTACCTTGCGTTTATCTTGGGAACTGCCGTGCTACATATCTTTAATAATCTGGCTGTGCCTGTCGCATGGAATAGCTTTGAGTCCTACAGCCTATTCTCGGGCGTACAAGATGCCATGACGCAGTGGTGGTATGGGCACAACGCGGTCGGCACTATCCTGACAATAGCCTTCTTGGGTATGATGTACTACTTCCTGCCCAAGCAGGCTGAGCGTCCGATCTACTCCTACCGTTTGTCGATCGTTCACTTCTGGGCGCTGACATTCCTTTACATGTGGGTAGGTGGTCATCACTTACTCTGGACGTCGTTGCCTGACTGGGTAGGTTCGGTGGCTTCAGCCTTCTCCATCCTGCTGCTGCTGCCATCATGGGGCGGAATGATCAACGGTATCATGACGTTGTCTGGTGCATGGGAGAAGCTGCGTAGTGATCCGATCATGCTGTTCATGAT